>QKHC01000032.1 GCA_003251175.1 Gemmatimonadota bacterium | reverse complement strand
GTCGCCCGTGGTGGGGCACCGCGTTGTTGAGTGTCCTGCTCGCGCCACTCGCGCTGCCCGCGCAGCAGGCGCAGGAGTATCCCGGGCTGGAGACCGGGAAGATGTGGACCTTCGACGCTCCGCCGCTCGACTACTGGGCGACGCGCTACGGGTTCAGCCCTGGGCCCGAGTGGCTCGCGCACGTTCGACTCTCCACGGCACGGCAGCCCGGGTGCACCGCCTCCTTCGTCTCGAGTGAGGGACTGGTGATGACCAATCATCACTGCGCCCGCACGTGCATCGAAAGCGTGACGCGGGAGGGGGAGGACCTGCTCAGCAACGGGTTCTACGCTGCCCGCCGTGAGGATGAGCGCGCGTGTCCCAATTTCAACATCGACCAGCTGCGCGACATCACGGACGTCACCGACGAGGTGCACGCGGCGGTACCGGCAGGCACGGCCCCCACCCGGGCCGCCGAGCTGCGCGACGCCCGGATCGGGGAGATTCAGCGACGCTGCGCCGCGCAGGGGGAAGGGCTGTTTTGCCAGGTCGTCACCATGTACCGCGGCGGGCAGTACAAGCTCTACACCTTCCGGCGCTATACCGACGTACGGCTGGTGTTCGCGCCCGACGACGGGATCACCTTCTTCGGCGGCGATCCTGACAACTTCACCTACCCCCGTCACGATCTCGACTTCTCGTTCTACCGGGTGTACGACGGCGAGGCGCCGCTGGCGGCGACGCACCACTTCCGATGGAGCGCCGTGGGGGCCCGCGAGGGCGACCTCGTGTTCGTAATCGGCAACCCCGGCTCGACCGGCCGACTCAACACGGTGGCACAGCTCGAGTTCCTGCGGGACTATCAGTATCCTGCTCAGCTCGACGGCTATGCGAGACAGATCGCGGTGTACCAGGAAGTTTCCGCCCTGTCGCCCGAACGGGAAGCGACGTTGCGCAATGCCATTTTCTTCAGGCAGAACTCACAAAAGGCGGTTGGCGGGTACCTGGGCGGCCTGCTCGATCCTGAGCTGATGGCGCGCAAGCGCGCCTGGGAAGATGGATTCCGCGCCAAGGTCCAGGCGAATGCGGATCTGCGCCGCCGCTACGGCTCGGCGTGGGACGAGATCGCGAAGATCAACCGCGAGTTGATCGCTCTCGACGGCCGGCGCCGCTTCCATGATTTCGGGGCCTTCGGGGGCCGGCTCCTCAACCTCGCGGGCCTCATCGTGCGCTATCCAGGGGAAGTGGCCAAGCCCGATTCGGCGCGTCTCGCGCTGTTCCAGGAAGCGAATCGCGGACGGCTGGAGCGCGCCCTGTATGCATCCACGCCGGTGGACACGGCCCTCGAACGGCGCCTGCTGGCCACGTATTTCGAGGCCCTCGCCGCGCGGCTGCCCGACAATGATCCGGTGCGGCGGGCCGCCCTCGGCGGACGTGATCCGGCAGCGGCGGCGGCGGCGATGGTGCAGGGGGCAGTGACCACGACCGCCGATCAGCGCCGGGCGCTGATCGAGGGAGGCGGGGCCGCGATCGCCGCGTCGCGCGATCCGTTCATCGCGCTGGCGCGTGTGATCGATCCGCTCGAGCGTGCCGTCTCTACCGAGGTCCGGGATCTGCTCGATCGCGAGGCGGTGCAGACGGAGCGCATCGCCCGTGCGCTGTTCGCGGTGTTCGGCAACAGCGTCGCACCCGATGCGACGTTCTCGCTGCGCATTTCCGACGGCGAAGTGAAGACCTATCCGTACAACGGGACCATGGCCCAGCCCTTCACCACCCTCGCCGGTCTCTACGACCGCTGGGCGGGATGGGGTGGCAAGGCGCCGTGGGATCTCCCGCAGCGCTGGATCGATCGCCGGGACTCGCTCGATCTGCTGACGCCCCTCAACGCGGTATCGACCAACGATATCATCGGTGGCAATTCGGGGAGCCCGGTGATCAACCGCGACGCCGAGGTGGTGGGCCTCATTTTCGACGGCAACATCGAGAGTCTCCCCGGGCGGTTCCTCTACACCGAGGCGAAGAACCGCTCGGTGTGGGTGGATGCACGCGCCATCGTGGAAGCGCTGCGCAGGGTCTACGACGCCGCACCATTGGCCGACGAACTGCTGGCGCGGTAGGTCACGCTCGTGAAGTGGTCGCTCAAGCTGGGGACGTTCGCCGGCATCGGCGTGTACGTCCATGCGACGTTCAGTCTGCTGATCGTGTGGATCGCGGTGATGCACTGGATCGAGGGTCGTACGCTCGCCGCCGTGGTCGAGGGCGTCGCCTTCATGCTGGCCATCTTCACCTGCGTCGTCCTGCACGAGTTCGGGCACGCGCTCACGGCGCGGCGCTACGGCATCCGCACCCGGGACATCACGCTCCTGCCGATCGGGGGCGTGGCTCGCCTGGAGCGCATGCCCGAGCAGCCGATGCAGGAATTCTGGGTCGCCGTTGCTGGACCGGCCGTCAACGTGGTCATCGCGGCGCTGCTGTTCCTGTGGCTCAGTGTCACCAGCCGTCTCGAGCCCCTGGCCAGCCTCACGATGACCGGCGGCTCGTTTGTCGAGCGTCTGATGGTCGTCAACGGCTTTCTCGTCGCGTTCAACCTGATCCCCGCGTTCCCGATGGACGGCGGACGGGTGCTGCGGTCGCTGCTGGCCCTGCGGCTGCCGTACACCCGGGCCACGCAGATGGCCGCAACCCTTGGCCAGGGGATCGCGCTCGTGTTCGGCCTGCTGGGTCTGATCTGGAATCCGTTCCTGCTCTTCATCGCCTTCTTCGTGTGGATCGGCGCCGCCCAGGAAAGCAGCATGGTGCAGATGCGTGCGGCGCTCGGTGGGATCCCGGTGCACCAGGCGATGCTCACCGAGGTGCACCGCCTGTCGCCGCACGATACCCTCGGACGGGCCGCGGCGCTGATCCTCGCCCAGTCGCAGCCCGACTTCCCCGTCCTCGATGGCGAGCAGGTGGTGGGAGTCCTGACCCGCAACGACCTGTTCGCCGCGCTGCAGCGGGGGGGCGAGGATGCGCGAGTGGGCGACGTGATGCAGCGTGACTTCGTCGTCTTCGATCCGGGTGAGATGCTGGAGGGAGCCTTCGAGCGACTCCAAGCCTGCCGCTGCCACACCGCCCCCGTCGTTCAGCACGGGCGGCTGGTCGGCCTCATGACCATGGACAACCTCGGGGAATTCCTGGCGATTCACTCAGCGCTGGACCGGCGCGGCGCCGAAGCCGAGTCGGCGCTCACTGCGGGGCCGGGGCGAGGCGGCGACCGCTTCCTCTAGGTGCGCGTGACGAGGACGAGGGTCACCACCCCTCGGTGCGGCGGTGGAGCTATGGCTCGCGGCTCCCTGCTCCCGGCGGCCGCCAGACCAGCGGTCTGATCTCCCGCGACGGGCCCTCCGCCCGCTGCTGAGCCTCGCGCAGCTGCCGCAGGTAGGCGTCGCGCCACTCCGCCGGGATATGCGCGCGAAAATACGCGGCAGTCAGCACCTCGCCCGTGGGCGCGGCGGCCGCGCCGTATCCGACCGCGACCACGTCGCCCAGAAAGCAGGTCGAGGCCCCCGTGTCCATGGCGTTGACGACGCGACACTCGAAGTGCGCGTAGCAGTCGTCCAGCACGGGGGCGCTGGTCACCCCCGGGCGATGGGCGACGGTGGCGAGCTTGTCCACGCTGCGGCGGCTCTGAAAGCCGAGGTGGTGGATGAGCGGATACTGGTCGGTGCGCAGCAGGTGCAGCGCGAAGGCACCGGAGCCGAAAATCAGATCGTGACTGTAGTTGAACTTGTGGATGATGATCGCGAGCCGCGGGATCGTGGGCACGATCGACGCCCGGATGGCGCTGTCGATGATCATGCCGTTGCGCACCTCGCCGTGCGCGCTGGTGATCGCCACCACCGGGGACGTCACATTGCGCAGCAGCTGGTAGGTCTCGTCCGGGGTGAGCATTAACTTTCAATATATGAGTGGATTGACGGAGCGGGTGCGCCAGCATCTGGCGCGGGCAAGGCTCTTCGGCCCCCGGCGCCACGACGCTGCGGGTCAGTCGACCGCTGTGCTGGCGGTGTCCGGCGGTCCCGATTCCACCGCGCTGCTCGACCTGATGCATGTGCTCGCCCCCGAGCTGGGGCTCGCCCTCGTCGTGGCGCATGCCGACCACGGCATCCGACCCGACAGCGGCGCCACGGCGGCGATGGTGCGTGCGCTCGCCGCGCGGTACGGGCTGCCGTGCGAACTGGGCATGCTCGACCTGGGACCCGATGCGAGCGAGACCGCGGCGCGGCGCGCGCGGCTCGCGTGGCTGCGAGCAGTGCAGCGGCGCCATGCCGCGCGCTTTCTGGTTACGGCGCACCATCGCGATGATCAGGTCGAGACCATCCTGCTGCGGCTGCTGCGCGGCAGCGCCCTCGCCGGGCTCGCCGGCATGCCGGCTCGCGGGCGGGGCGGACTGGTGCGACCGTTGCTGCCGTTCACCCGCGCGGAGCTGGCGGCGCACGCGGCGGCGTGCGGGCTGGTGACCCACGACGACCCGGCCAACCGCGACCCCCGGCATCTGCGTTCGTGGCTGCGCCAGGCCATCGTGCCCTCACTGGTCGCGCGGCTCGGCGAATCGGTGGCCGGGGACATCGCGCGGGTGGGGCGCCACGCGGCCCGGAGCCGGCGGGCATGGCGGGCGGTGCTCGATCTGCTGCCGGGCCTCGACCTGCGCGTGACGCCGCAAGGGTTCGACGTTGCTCGGGGCCCGCTGGCGGGCTATGATGCCAATCTGGCCATCGAGGTCCTTCGGGCCGCCGGGCGTCGGGTGGGGTTGGTGCTGGGTCCGCGCCGCGCACGCGCCGTGGTCGCGATCGCACACGGCGACTCGGGACGGCGCCTCGAGCTGGGGGACGGCTGGGTGGCCGAGGCGGCGCTCGATCGCCTGCTGGTCGGCCGCGCGCGGGTTGACCGACCGACGGCCGCGGCGCCGCGCGGGGTGGCCGGGTCGCTGCATTTCGGGGCATTCCGCTTGCAGTGGCGACAGGAGGCCGCCCCGGACCGTCTGGAGCGGCGGACGTGGACGACGTGGATCACCGCGGGCGACTGGGTAGTGCGTCCGCCCGGTCGCGGCGAACGGCTGGAGCCGTTGCGGGGCGTGGGACGGCGGGAATTGCGGCGCCTGCTGAGCGAGGCGCGGGTTCCGCGGCCGGACCGCGCTGGGTGGCCGGTGGTGGCGCGGGGTGGGGCGGTGCTGTGGGTCCCCGGCGTCTGCCGGGCGGCGGCGGCCGTGCCGCCGGAGGGAACGGAGGCGGTACGCATTGACGTTACCCGAGACGGCCGTTAAGCGCACCGGGGGCCAGCCCCTCGCCCGGATCGTGTACGACGCCGATGTCATCGCGCGGCGTGTCGCTGAGCTGGGGAGCGCCATCACGGTCGCATATCCCGACGGCGAGCTGCTGGTGCTCGGGCTGCTCAAGGGCTCGTTCATCTTCCTGAGCGACCTGGTGCGGCAGATTGAGCGGCCGCTGCAGGTCGACTTCCTCGTGGCCGCGAGCTATGGCGCGGGAACGGTGTCGTCGGGCGACGTCCGGTTGCTGTACGATCCCGAGACGGATCTGGCGGGGAAGCACATCCTGCTCGTGGAGGACATCATCGACACGGGCAAGACACTCAACCGGCTGGTTACGCTGCTGGGAGCGCGCCAGCCGCGCAGTCTGGAGATCTGTGCGCTGTTGCACAAGCATATCGCCGAGCACCTGTCGCTCGAGGCCCGATTCGTGGGGTTCGACGCCCCGCGGGCGTTCCTCGTGGGCTACGGGCTCGATCATGCGGAGAACTACCGGCACTTGCCGTACATCGCGAGTCTGACCTAGATGGCGAATCGCACACCCCCGCCGCCGCGGGAATTCAACTGGGCGCGTCTCCTGCGCACCGTGTCGTTCTGGGCCCTCCTGGTCGTGGGCTCGATCGCGCTGGTGCAGTTCGCGTCGCAGCGGCGCCAGGAAGCGGCGGAGATTTCCTACAGCCAGTTCGCCGAGGAGCTGGAGGCCGGCAACGTCGCCGCCATCGAGATAACGGAGCGGCAACGCGTGCGGGGCACATTCCGCCGTGCGGTGCCGGTGGGTCGGCAGTCGGCGGAGAAGTTCGTCACGCTGCTGCCGTTCGAGTCGAGCGACACCTGGATCGCCTCGCTGCGGTCCCAGGGTGTTGACGTGCGCGCCAAGGAGACACGGCAGGGATTCGGCGTCCTGTTCCTCAGCTTCCTGCCCTACCTGCTGATGCTCGGTCTGATCGTGTTCATGCTGCGCCAGATGCAGCAGGGC
This sequence comes from Gemmatimonadota bacterium, assembly GCA_003251175.1. GTDB lineage: Bacteria > Gemmatimonadota > Gemmatimonadetes > Gemmatimonadales > GWC2-71-9 > SZUA-544. The sequence goes on along the minus strand of QKHC01000032.1, from coordinate 15,618 downwards.
GGAAACCGCGCGTTCGCGTTCGGGAAGTCCAAGGCAAAGCTGCTCGCGGGTGACACCCCCAAGGTGACCTTCGCCGACGTGGCCGGGTGCGACGAAGCCAAGGTCGAGCTCGAAGAGATCATCGAGTTCCTCAAGGACCCGCAGAAGTTTCAGCGGCTGGGAGGCCGCCTGCCGAAGGGCGCGCTGCTCGTCGGCCCGCCCGGCACCGGAAAGACGCTGCTGGCGAAAGCGGTGGCCGGGGAAGCGGGACGCCCGTTCTTCTCGATGTCCGGATCGGATTTCGTGGAGATGTTCGTCGGGGTTGGCGCGTCGCGGGTGCGGGATCTGTTCGAGCAGGGCAAGGCCCACGCCCCGTGCATCATCTTCATCGACGAGATCGACGCGGTGGGACGGCACCGCGGCGCCGGCCTGGGCGGCGGGCACGATGAGCGCGAGCAGACGCTCAACCAGCTGCTCGTGGAGATGGACGGCTTCGAGTCGAACGACGGCGTGATCCTCATCGCGGCCACCAACCGCCCCGACATTCTCGATCCGGCACTGCTGCGCCCGGGCCGGTTCGATCGACAGATCGTCGTCGACATGCCGGACGTGAAGGGGCGCGAGCAGATCCTCCGGGTGCACACGCGCAAGATCCCGCTGCACCCCAGCGTGGATCTGCAGCGGATCGCGCGCGGCACCCCGGGGCTCGCGGGTGCGGAGCTCGCCAACATCGTCAACGAGGCCGCGCTGCTGGCGGCGCGGCGCAACAAGGCCGCCGTCGAGAATGCCGATCTCGAGGATGCGAAGGACAAGGTGATGCTCGGCCTCGAGCGCAAGAGCCTGGTGCTGTCCGAGGAAGAGCGGCGTCTGACCGCGTGTCACGAGGCGGGTCATGCCCTGGTGAACGTGAAGATCCCGGGTCTCGACCCGATCCACAAAGTCACGATCGTGCCGCGGGGGCGGGCGCTGGGCATCACCTTCTGGCTCCCGGAAGAGGACCGGCACGGGTATACCAAGGAGTACATCCTGGGTCGCCTGGCGACCGCGTACGGGGGCCGTGTCGCCGAGGAGCTGGTGTTCGGGCCGGAGAAGGTGACCACCGGCGCGGCGCAGGATATTCAGCAGGCCACCGAGCTGGCGCGCCGCATGGTGACCCAGTTCGGGATGAGCGAAAGCGTCGGCCCGGTGGCGGTGGGCGACCGCGAGGCCGAGATCTTCCTGGGGCGCGAGGTGGTGCAGCGCCACGAGATCTCCGAGCGCACCGCCGAGCTGGTGGACGCCGAGGTGAAGCGCATTCTGTCGGAAGCCTTCGAGCGGGCCCGCGATCTGATCACCGCGCACCGCGCCGTGCTCGATCGCCTCACCGAGGCGCTGCTGGAGCGGGAGACGCTGGATCGCGAGGACGTGGATATGATCATCGCCGGCAGGCAGCTGCCGCCCCTCCCGCCCGCCGCGCCGCCGACCGCGCCGACGGGTGACTCGTCCGCGCGCGACAAGCCGCTCGCCGCGCCGCCCATCCTCGGCACCCCGCCCCCCGAGCCCGCCGGCGCGTGAGGGTCCGCGCCCTCGCGGCGCATACGCCCGAGGCCGTGCGCGCCGCCCTGGCGGCCCGCGGGTGGGACGCGGAGCCCGCGCGGCTCGCGGCCACGGGCCTGGCGCCGCTGGTGCTGCTGCTCGACGACATCACCGAGGACGAACGCGAAGCCCTGGTGCGGTGGGCGGCGCGCAGCGGCGCGGACCTGCTCACCGGGCCGGGGTGGGGTGTGCTGGCGTGCGGCGCGAGCCGGGTGGCGACCTTGGCACGGTTCGATCGCAGCCCAGCGGGCCTGGGCCGGTTGGTGGAGCCGCTGGGCCGCGTGCTGATGGCGCACGCCGACCCCCCGCGCCACTGGCGCATCGCGGGTGGCGACATCGTGCTGGCGCAACCGGTGCTCATCGGCATTCTCAACGTCACGCCCGATTCATTCTCTGATGGCGGCCGCTTTGCCGAGCGCGATGCGGCGGTTGCACACGCCGAGCGACTCAAGGCCGACGGGGCGCAGCTCCTGGACGTCGGCGGGGAATCGACACGCCCGGGCGCCTCACCGCTGCCAGCGGCCGAAGAGCGCGCGCGGGTCGTGCCGGTGATCACCGAGCTGGTGCGTCGCGGTCTCGGTCCGGTCTCGGTGGATACTCGCAATGCGGAGGTGGCGCGCGCGGCGCTGGCGGCCGGCGCGGCCGTCGTCAACGATGTCTCGGGGTTGACCCACGATCCGGCGCTCGCCGACGTGGTGCGGGCCGGCGGTGCCGGCCTGATCGTGATGCACTCCCGGGGCACGCCGGCGACGATGGACACACTGGCGGCCTACCAGCACGTGGCGGGCGACGTGGCGGACGAGCTGGCGCAGGCGGCGGCACGCGCGGTCGAGGGCGGCGTGGCCCCCGAGTGTCTCGCTGTCGATCCGGGGTTCGGGTTCGCCAAGACGGCGGACCAGAGCCTGCGCCTGCTGGACGAACTGGCCACCATCGCCGGGCTCGGCTATCCTGTAGTCGTCGGGCCGTCGCGCAAACGGTTCCTCGGGGCGGCCACGGGCCGCGACACCGCGGACCGGGATCGCGCGACGGCGGTAGCGTGCGCCCTCGCGTGGGAGCGCGGCGCGCGCCTGTTCCGGATCCACGACGTGGCACTCACGGCCGAAGCGCTCGCGCTCGCGAGTGCGGTATTCAAGACGTGAACTTCGAGACACTGCGGTTCCTCATGCCCCGGTTGTGGCCGGACGCGATCGAGATTCTGCTCGTCGCGTTCGTGCTGTACCGCTTCCTGCTCTACATCGTCGGCACCCGGGCGATGCAGATCATGCTGGGTCTCGTGATCATCGCGCTGGTGTCGGTACTCGCGATGCTCGCCAACTTCACGATGATCAGCTACCTGCTCGGCGTCGTGTTCACCTACGGTGCTTTCGCAGCGATCGTCGTGTTCCAGCCCGAGCTGCGCAGCGCGCTGGCGCGGCTCGGCCAGTCGGGGTGGATGCGCTCCATCGGGCGCGGCGACCGGCACTCGGTTGCGGATGAGATCGTCGAGGCCCTCGACCGCCTGTCACGAGCGGGCACCGGGGCCATCATCGCCGTGGAAGGCGACATCGAGCTCGACGAGTTCATCGCGTCGGGAGCACCGCTCGATGCGGCGGTGAGCGCCGACCTCCTCACGACCATCTTCACGCCGTATTCCCCGCTGCACGACGGCGCCGTGCTGGTCCGTGGTGACCGCATCATCGGGGCAGGCTGCGTCCTCCCGCTCACCCAGCACAAGGTGCTCGACAAGTCCCTCGGTACGCGCCATCGCGCCGCCCTCGGGCTCTCGGAGGAAGCGGACGCCCTGGTCCTCGTCGTCTCGGAGGAGACGTCCTCCATTTCGGTCGCCAGCCAGGGGCGTCTCTACCGGCGCCTCACGACCGATCAGGTCCGCACGCTGCTGTCCGGCGATCCGCTGGCGCTTGCTGGCGGGGAGCAGGTGACCGGCGCTGCCGTCTGAACGGCCTCCCTACCGGTGGGCGGCTGGCGTGGCCGCTGCGGTGCTCGTCGGGTATGCGGCTACCCTCGCACCCACCGTCACGCTGTGGGACGCGGCCGAGCTGATCACGGCCGCGCATGGCCTGGGCATCCCGCACCCGCCGGGGACGCCCCTCTTCGTGCTGCTGACTCATGTGTGGGCCGATCTCGTGCCGGTCGGTGACTACGCGTGGCGCATCAACCTCCTCAGCGCGCTGGTGTCCGCGCTCGGCGCCGGGGCGTTCTTCCTCTGTGTCCACCGGGTGCTGGCCGGAGCGGACGCGACGCTGCGGGTGGCGGGCGCGGCAGCGGCCGCGGTGATTGCGGCATTCGCGTTCACCCCGTGGCAGAATGCCCTCGAGGCCGAGGTCTACGGAGTCGCCACCGCCACGATTGCGGCAGTGTGCTGGCTGCTGCTCCGGTGGCGCGATACCCGTGGCACGCCCGGTGCCGCCAACCACGTCCTGCTGGCGGTCTACCTGCTCGCCCTGTCGGTCGGCAACCACTTGCTCGCGCTGCTCGTCGGCCCGGGGGCCATCGGCTACGTGTGGTTCGTGGTGCGTTCGACGCCGGCGTCCGACGCGACCGAGCGGCGCGGCGAGTGGATCATGGCGGCGACCGTCACCGCCGTGTGGATCGGGCTGGTCGCCGTCGGACTGGGGCAGGCACCCCTGCTGTGGGCCGCGGCGGCGCTGCTGAGCGCCGTGGTGCTCGTCGCCGTGGCGCACCGCGCCCCGGCGTTTCCGCTGGCCGCGGTGCTCGTTGCGGCGATCGGCATCTCGACCTACGCGTTCCTCTATGTGCGCTCGGGGCTCGACCCGACGCTCGACATGGCGGATCCCGAAACGTGGCGCGCGCTGGTGGGCGTGATCCGCCGCGAGCAGTATCCACCGCGCAGCCCTGTCGACAACCCGCTGTTCGCCTCGGGGTCGGGACACCACCGCACTGCGACGCTCATCGGTCAGCAGCTGCTCAACTACGTACAGTACTTCGACTGGCAATGGGCCAACGCCCTGCCGCGCTGGGGCCGCGTCGCCGCCACGGCCGTCTTCGCCACACTCGGGATCGCGGGATACCGCGCGCTGTGGCAACGCGACCGCGCCGCGGGCTGGCTGTTCGGCCTGCTGTGGCTCGTGACGGGGCTGGGGCTGGTGGCGTACATGAACTTCAAGCCCGGGTTCTCCCTGTTCTGGGATCGCTACCCGTCCATGGCGCAGCACGAGGTCCGGGAGCGCGACTACTTCTTCACCGCGAGCTTCCAGGCCTGGGGGCTGTTCGCCGGCCTCGGCCTGGTTGATGTCGCAGGCCAGCTGCGGCGGCGCGGCCGGTGGGCGATGGCGGTGCTCGCGCTCGCCCTCGTGCCGGTGGCGGGGAACGCCGCCACGGCAACGCGCCGCGGAGCCGACCGGTGGATCGCTCGCGATTTCGCGTACGATCTGCTGCAGTCGGTCGGACCGTACGGCGTGATCTTCGTGCTGGGCGACAACGACACGTATCCTCTCTGGTATGCGCAGGAAGTGGAGGGCATCCGGCGCGATGTCTCGGTGGTCAACCTGTCGCTGGCGAACACCGACTGGTATCTCACCCAGCTGCGTCGGGTCCCCCAGCCGTTCGACCCCGATCAGGCGCCCTGGTACGCGGCCGCGGCTCCATCCGGACCGCCGGTGCCGCTGCTGGATCTGCCCGAGGACGCGCTGCGCGCGGTGGTGCCACAGCAGCTGGACGCGGATCGGCTCTTCTCGGCCGCCGGCCTCGTGGTGCCGTTTCCCGCCGGGACGGTGCTGTGGCCGCGTGACCAGGTGGTGCTGTTCATTCTGCGCCAGCACCTGGGCAAGCGCCCGGTGAGCTACGCCCTGTCCTCGGGGCGGGGTGCGTGGCTGGGACTGGAGCGCTACTTCGTGCAGCGGGGCCTGGTGTTCGAGGTGATGGATCGCGACCCCGATTCGCTGCCCGGGCTGGTGCGCGGGCTTCAGGGTTTGTGGGTCGACACCGCACGGACGCGGCTGTTAGCCGACCGCGTGTACCGCTACGCCGGACTCGACGCTCGGGGACCGGCGCGCCTCGAGCCGGCGGCGCACCAGATTGCGACCACCCTGAGCACCCCGCTGATCGAGCTGGCCCAAGCGCGGGTGGCCGAGCGGGACGGGGAGGGGGCGTTGGCGTACCTGCGGCGCGCCCAGCGGCTGGCACCGGCGGGGGCGATCGCGGCTGCAATCGGGCGGATTGAGGCAGAGATCGAGCGGGGCGATTCCACCCCACAGCCGTAAGTCGCTGCGAGCGTATTGTTTCCATCACCACACCTCCCTATCTTGATCGGCTATGAGTTTTGGGGACCTCCCCGAGAGGCTGGCCGTCATCCGGGCGGAGATCGCCAGGCGACAGGCCGAGGGGGGGTGGAGCCATCCGGTCACGCTGGTGGCGGTGACCAAGGGGTTCGGCGCCGAGGCGGTGGCGGCGGCGGTGGGGGCAGGGCTCGCCGACGTGGGCGAGAACCGTGTGCAGGAGGCGCTGGCCAAGATGGACGCGGTGGCGGCCCGCGGGCTGGTGCCGCGGTGGCACCTGGTCGGCCACCTGCAGCGCAACAAGGCGCGGTTCGTCCCGGCGCGCTTCGTGCTGGTGCATTCCGTGGACAGCCCCGAGCTGGCGCGCGAGCTGGACCGGCGCGCCGCGACGGCGGCGGTCCGGGTGCCGGTGCTGGTGCAGGTCAACGTGTCCGGAGAAGCGCAGAAGGGCGGGTGTGACCGCGCCGCGGCGCCGGCCCTGGTTCGCGAGGTGGCGCGCTGCGAGTCGCTGGCGGTGGAGGGGCTGATGACGATGGCGCCATTCACCGACGATGTGCCGGTTCAGCGGCGGACGTTCCGCGATCTGCGGACGCTGCGGGACCGTCTGCAGGAGGAGGGATTATGGCTGCCGACGCTGTCGATGGGGATGTCCGGGGACTACGGGTCCGCCGTGGCCGAAGGAGCCACGCTGATCCGGTTGGGTACCGCCCTCTTCGGTCCGAGGCGTCCGTGAGCGACGACGTCTTTCACCTGACGCCGCTGGATGTGCGCAAGCAGGAATTCCGCCGCACGATGCGCGGGTTCGATCGGGTGGCGGTGGAGGATTTCCGGATCCGCGTCGCCGACGAGCTGGAGCGGGTGCTGCGCGAGCGGGCCATGCTCGAGGAGCGATTGGCGGCGCTCACCGATCAGCTGCGCGCGTTCAGGGAGCGCGAGCGCGCCATGAACGAAGCGCTGGTGGCCGCGCAGCAGCTGCGCGAGGAAATGCGCGGGGCGGCCGAGCGCGAGGCGCAGGTGATCGTGCGCGAGGCCGAGGTGCGGGCGCAGCGGCTGCTCGACGAGGCTCGGAACGGCGAGCGCGCGATTCAGGACCGGCGTGAGGATGTGGAGCGTCAGTTCCACGCGTACGTGATGGGATTCCGCCAGCTGCTCGAGCGGCAGCTCGCCGAGCTGCGCGCGATCGACGGGACCGACCACTCGGCGTGAGCGTCGCGGCAGCGGTGCGGGCGGTGCGTGCGCACAGCCCGCTCGTCCCGGACGTGGGCGTGATCCTCGGTACGGGATTGGGTGGACTGGCGGACGCGCTCGACGTCGAGGCGGCGATCCCCTATGAGCAGATTCCCGGATTCCCCGCGCCAACCGTGGAGACGCACGCCGGTCGGCTGCTGCTGGGGCGGCTCGGCGGTCGCCCCTGCGTCATGCTGCAGGGGCGCTTTCATCGCTACGAGGGCTACACACTGCAGCAGGTGACGTTCCCGGTGCGGGTCCTCAAGGCGCTGGGTGCTGGTATCCTCATCGTCTCCAACGTGTCGGGGGGCATGCACCCGCTGTGGGACGTGGGCGACCTGATGCTCATCGCCGATCACATCAATCTGCTCGGTGACAATCCGCTCGTGGGCCCCAACGATGACGCCGACGGGCCGCGTTTCCCCGATCTGTCCGCGGCGTACGACCCCGAGCTGCGAGCGGTGGCCCGCGAGGTGGCGCGGGCGCAGGGGAGTACCCTGCGCGAGGGCGTCTACGTGGCGGTCCCCGGCCCGAGTCTCGAGACCGCCGCGGAATACCGTATGCTGCGCACCCTCGGCGCGGACGTCGTCGGCATGAGCACCGTCCCCGAGGTCATCGTGGCGCGCCACCAGGGCGTGCGGGTCTGCGGACTGTCGATCATCACGGATCGCTGCCTGCCTGATGCGCTCGAGCCGGCGTCGGTCGAGCGGATCATCGCCGTCGCCCGCGCCGCGGAGCCGCGGCTCACCGCGCTGGTGCGCGGCATCGTCGAGCGGCTGGCCTGATGGCCTATCCCCTGATCGATCCAGCGCTCTCGGCCGACGCGCTGGAGCGCGAGCTGCTCGACCGCTGGCGGGATGAGGGCCTGTTTGCGCAGGTGAGCGCGGCGACGCGCGGGGGCGAGCCGTTCGTGTTCTTCGAGGGGCCGCCCACGGCCAACGGGCGTCCCGGCATCCACCACGTCTTCGCGCGGACCATCAAGGACCTCGTGTGCCGCTACCAGACCATGCGCGGGCGTTCGGTGACCCGGAAGGCGGGTTGGGACACGCACGGCCTGCCGGTCGAAATCGAGGTGGAGAAGCAGCTCCGCATTTCGGGCAAGAAGGAGATTGAGGCCTTCGGCGTGGCCGAATTCAACCGGCTCTGCCGCGAGAGCGTGTTCCGCTACAAGCGGGACTGGGAGGAGCTGTCCGCCCGCATCGCCTACTGGCTCGACTACGACGATCCGTACGTCACCTACACCAACCCCTACATCGAGTCGGTCTGGTGGCTGCTGCGGCAGCTGTATGATCGCGACCTGCTGTACCGCGGGCACAAGGTCCTGCCGTACTGCCCGCGGTGCGGGACGGCGCTGTCCTCGCACGAGCTCGCGCTCGGGTACGACACCGTCCAGACCAACTCGGTCTACCTGACGTTCCCGCTCGCGGACGCGCCCGACCGGTACCTGGTGATCTGGACCACCACGCCGTGGACGCTGCTGTCGAACGTGGCGGTCGCGGTGCATCCGGAGCTGGAGTACAGCGAGTACGAGGTGGCGGGGGCGCGCTACATCGTGGCGACAGCGCGGGCGCCACATGTGCGCGTCGGCGGTCACCCGCTCGCGGAGGGGCGGCGCGTCGCGACCTTCGCCGGGCGTGACCTGCTGGGGTGGCGCTACCGGCGGCCCCTCGACGTGGTGCCGCTGCCGCCCGAGGGCGACCGCGCCGTGGTGGTGCCCGGTGATTTCGTGACCGCCGAGGACGGCACGGGACTGGTCCACATGGCGCCGGCCTTCGGCGCGGACGACTATGCCGCCGGCCGCACGCACGGTCTCGCGTTTGTGAACCCCGTCGCCGCCGACGGCACCTTCCAGGGCACGTCCTGGCCTGAGATCGAAGGTCGGGCCGTCACCGACCGAGAGACGAATCAGCGCATCATCGAGCGGCTGAAGCGCGACGGCCGCTGGCTCGAGACCTGGCCGTACTCGCACTCCTACCCGTTCTGCTGGCGCTGTGACGCCGCGCTGATCTACTACGCCCGCTCGTCGTGGTTCGTGCGAACCACCGCGTTCCGGGAGGCGATGCTCGCCGCCAACGCCCGGGTCGGGTGGCATCCGCCGGAGGTCGGGGCGGGGCGGTTCGGCGGATGGCTCGAGAACAACGTGGACTGGGCGCTGTCCCGAGACCGGTACTGGGGGACCCCGCTGTGTATCTGGGTCTGTGACCGGGAAGCCGAGCATCGCGAGGTTATCGGGTCCTTTGCCGAGCTCGCCGAGCGGTGGGGGCGGCCGCTGGCGGCGGAGTTCGATCCGCACAAGCCGCACATCGACGGCTATGAGTGGCCGTGCCGGCACTGCGCCGGCACGATGCGCCGAGTCCCCGAGGTGATCGATGCCTGGTTCGACTCGGGTGCCATGCCGACAGCGCAGTGGCACTATCCGTTCGAGCACGAGGCCGAGTTCCGCGCCCACTTTCCGGCCGACTTCATCTGCGAGGGTGTGGATCAGACGCGCGGGTGGTTCTACTCCCTGCTCGCCATCGCCATCGGCGTCTTCGATGCGCCGGCCTATCGTCACGTGATCGTCAACGAGCTGGTGCTCGATGCGCACGGGCAGAAGATGTCCAAGAGCCGCGGGAACGTGGTGGACCCGGGCGCCGTCATCAGCGAGACGGGGGCCGACGCGCTCCGCCTGTACCTGCTGGGGCAGAGCCAGGTGTGGCTGCCGAAGCGGTTCGATGCGTCCCAGATCGGGGAGCTGGCCGGCGGGTTCCTCAAGACCCTCCGCTCCACGTACGATTTCTTCGCGCTGTACGCCGGAGACTGGCGTCCCGGCGGGGCGCCGCCGGCCGCCGCGCGACCGCCGGTGGACCGATGGCTCCTGGCACGACTCGACGGCCTGACCGCGGCCGTGCGCGCCGCCTGGGACGGTTATGACGTCACGGCCGGCGTGCGTGCGCTGATGGAGTTCGTCGTGGACGATCTGTCGAACTGGTACGTGCGCGTGAACCGCGGCCGGTTCTGGGCGCCCGATCGCGACCCCGATCCCGCGGCGCTCGATACACTCCACGAGGCGCTGCAGACGGTCACGCGGCTCCTCGCTCCGGCGGCGCCGTTCCTGTCGGACTGGTTGCACCGTGCGCTGGCGGGAACCAGCGTGCATCTCGAGCGGTTCCCGGACGATCGCGGTCGGCGGGAGCCCGATCTGGAGCGCGCCATGGCGGCCGTGCGGCGTCTGGCGACCCTCACCCGGGCTGCCCGGGAGGCCCGCAAGTTGCGGGTGCGTCAGCCCGTAGGGCGGATCCGGGTCGCGGTTCCAGCCGCCGACCGGGGCGAGGCCTTGGCAGCCCTATTAGATATCTTGGCTGCCGAAGTGAACGCCAAGCAGTGCGAGATCGTGGCCAGCGACGATTCGCTGGTCACCCTGCGCGGCAAGGCGAACTTCCGCAGCCTGGGGAAGCGCTACGGCAAGGAGACGCCTCGCGCCGCGACCGCGGTGGCCGCGCTACCGACCGATGCCCTCAGGGCGCTGGAGCGCGGCGAGCACGTGACGACCGGACCATTCACAATCGGTCCGGATGACGTGACGGTGACCCGCGAAGTGGCCAGCGACTGGGAAGTGCAGAGCGACGGACCCTACGTCGTCGCGCTCGACCCGATCCTGACCGAGGCGCTGGTCGACGAAGGGCTGGCGCGGGAGGTGGTGAACCGCGTCCAGCGGTTGCGTAAGGAGGCCGGGTACGAATACCGGACCCGGATCGAGCTGGGCGTCGTCGGCGACGCGGGTGTGGTGGAAGCCACCCGACGCCACCGGGCCTTCGTGGAAGGCGAGACGCTGACACGCCGGACGATGCTCGGGGCGTCGATCGACGAGGCCGACGTGAAACAGGATGTGGACATTGAGGGCCGACGCGTGACGCTGACGCTGCGGCGCCATGACGGACGAACCCACGGGAATGGATGATGCCGACGAAATCCAAGGCCAAGGGCCTGACCAAGAAACAGCTGCAGCACCTCGAGAAGCGCCTGCTGGAAGAGCGCGCGCGCGTCATGAAGGAGCTGGGGCACTACGGTGAGTCGTTCAACTCGACCCTGCAGGCTGCGGACGGGGACCTCTCGAGCTACTCGTTTCACATGGCCGATCAGGGTACCGATGCGATGGAGCGCGAGAAAGCGTTCCTGTTCGCGTCGCAGGAGGGGCGGTACCTCTGGCACGTGAATCAGGCGCTGCGCCGCCTCTACCTCACGCCTGAGAAGTACGGCAAGTGCGAGCAGTGCGGGGAGGACATCGGGTTCGACCGGCTCGACGCGCTGCCCCACGCGCGCCTCTGCATCCAGTGCAAGGCGAAGGAAGAGGATGGCAAGCGGCGCTGACCGACGGCTGTTCTGGGGGCTCATCGCCGGCGTGCTGGCCCTGGACGTGATCACCAAGTTTGTGGCCGAGGCCCAGCTCAGCTACCACCCGCTGCCGGTGATCGGGGAGTGGCTGCGGCTGCGGCTGGTCTACAACGAAGGGGCGGCATTTGGCCTGCACATGGGCGAGCATTCCCGCTGGATCTTCTTCGGCCTCGCGCTGGTGGCGCTCGTTGTGCTCGCCTCGATGGTTCGCGCCACGCGCCCGGGCGACCGCTTCCGGTTGGCGGCGCTGGCGCTGATCTGTGGCGGCGCCAGCGGCAATCTCATCGACCGCATTCGCAGTGCCCAGGGCGTCGTGGATTTCCTCGATGTCGGCGTCGGCGCGTGGCGGTGGCCAACCTTCAACGTGGCGGACTCAGCCATCACGGTGGGTGCGGTCGCGCTCGCCCTCTCGCTGTGGGCCGAAGGGCGGCATCAGGAACGCGCGAAGGAGGCCGGGACGGCGGCGACGTGACCGACCGGGCGGCCCCGGGCACGATCGCCTTCTGCGTAGCCGTCGCTGACCCAGGCCGCCTCGATGCCTTTCTCGCCGAGCAGCTCGCCATTTCCCGAACCCAGGCTGCGCGTCTCATCGCCGAGGGACGCGTCACGGTGGCAGGTCGACCGCTGCGCGCCGCCGCCCGGCTCCGGGCCGGCACCGAGGTGCACGTGGCCATCCCCGCCGTCGCCCCGCCTCGCACGTACGCTCCGGCTCACGGCGAGCTTCGGTTCGTCTACGAAGACGAACACCTGGCCGTCCTCGACAAACCGGCCGGCCTCGTCGTCCACCCTGGCCCCGGGCACTGGGACGATTCGCTGGTGAACGTGCTGCTGGGCCGGGGCACGCCGCTGGCGCCCGCCGGCGGGACCGGCAGGCCCGGGATCGTACACCGGCTCGACCGGGACACGTCGGGGCTGTTGATCCTCGCCAAGAGCGATACCGCCCACCGCCGACTGGCCCGTGCCATCGAGCAGCGCCGGGTCAGTCGCGTGTACGCCGTGCTCGCGTGGGGCCACTTTCCCCGCGCCGCGGTGGACATCGAAGCCCCCATCGCCCGGCACGCGCAGGACCGCAAGCGCATGACGGTGCGCGCCGGCGGTCGTCATGCAGTGACACACGTCGAGGTCGTGGCCCGGTTCGCCCATGCCGAGCTGCTGCGGGTGCGGCTCGGCACCGGTCGCACCCACCAGATTCGGGTCCACCTGGCGCATGTCGGCCATCCCGTGGTGGGCGACCGCGAGTATGCCTTTGGCGGCGCCCGCCGGGTCACGCCGTCGGCACGGCGCGACGCGGAGCGTATCGAGGCGAGCGCGCCGCGGCAGGCGCTGCACGCGGCCGAGCTCGCATTCACCCATCCGGTGACCGAGGTGGCGCTGCGGCTGCGGGCCGAGTGGCCCGACGATCTGCGTCCGGTGCTGGCCGAGACGGCCCACGACCCGCACTTGCTTGCTGAACGCAACTCATTGCAGTATCTTGGCTTCTGGGCCTCGGATGGGTGACACGGCGGCCGTCCGACTACTCCTGTTCAGGGTCGGCAATCTGCTCTGCGCGGCCGAAGTGGACGCGATTGCCGAGATCCTGCCTCGCTTGGACGCCACCCGCATCCCAGGCGCGATGCCGTTCGTCGCCGGTCTGATCAACGTCCGCGGAACCTTGGTGACTCTGGTGACGGGGTGGCGGGCGTTGGGCCAGCCTGTGCCGGCCGGCGAGGAAGACGGCAGCACGCTCGTGTTGCGACTCGATGCCGGCGCGCGGCTGGTCGGTCTGACGGTGGACGAGGTCGTCGACCTGGTGACCGTGCCGGCGGCTGATCTGCACGAACGGGCGGCGTTGCCCGGCGTCGATCCTGTTCTGGTCCGCGCCGTGGGCCGGCACGGCGATCAGTCGTACGTCGTCCTCGACACGGCCGCGCTGCTGGCTCCCGTGCTCGCGTCGTAGCTCGATCTTCGGGGAGGATGGATGAGCCACACTGTGCTGGTCTGCGATGACGCCATCTTCATGCGCACGATGATCAGCGACATCCTGGCGCAGGCCGGTTTTGAAATCGTCGGCGAAGCCGAGAGCGGCGTGCAGGCGGTGGAGAAGTACCGCCAGCTGAAGCCGGATCTGGTCACGATGGATATCGTGATGCCGGACATGGGGGGGATCGATGCGGTGCGCGAGATCATCCGCCACGATCCCGATGCCAAGATCCTGATGTGCAGCGCGATGGGTCAGCAGGCGCTCGTCGTCGAGGCGATCCAGGCCGGGGCGAAGGATTTCGTCGTCAAGCCGTTCCAGCCCTCGCGGGTGCTCGAAGCCGTGCAGCGCGTGCTCGGCTGACGCATGGACCTGTCGCAGTACGCCGAGCTGTTCCTGGCAGAAAGCCGCGAGCACTTGGGCGCCTGCAACGAGTGGCTGCTCCAATGGGAGCGCGATCCGGCGGCGACCGAACCGGTCCGCGGACTGTTCCGATCCGTTCACACCATCAAGGGTATGGCAGCGACGATGGGCTACGGGCCCGTCGCCGATCTGGCCCATCGGATGGAGAGCCTGCTGGACCGGTTGCGGCGCGACGCCACGCCACCGGACGCCGGCGTGCTGCAGCTGCTGTTCCGCGCCACCGATGCGCTCGAGCACGCCGTGGGGCTCGCGGTCACGGGGCGGGGCGCGGACGCCGAGACTCGGCGGGCGATCCGCGAGCTCGAGGCCGCGGCGAAGCGCGGGCCGGCAGCCGGGGACGCCGACGCCAGCGCTGCGGAGCCCGAGCCGGCGGCAGCGGGCGGGGCGGCCCCGGCCGGACCGACCGGACGCCTGGTGACCATAGGTCTCCGTCCCGAAGCGCCTCTCAAAGGGGGACGGGCGCTGCTGGTGCTCCGCCGCGTCGAGGCGCTCGGCACCATCCAGGACATTCGGCCGCCACTGGGCGCGTTCGAAGCAGAGGAATTCGACGGCCGGTTCAGTTTCCGCATCGCCACGGCGGCGACGGCGACGGCCATCGAAGCAGCGGTGCGGGGGGCAGGCGAGGTCGAGTCGGTCCTGGTCAGCGAGCCCGGCACCGCAGCACGAGCCGCCGTCGGGCCGGAAGCGCTGCGGTCGCGGCACATTCGAGTCGATCTGCGCCGTCTCGATGCGCTGATGGATCTGATCGGCGAGCTGGTAACCGCACGCGGCCGCCTCAACGATCTGGCGGCGCAGCGGCGGGACCCCGTCATGGACGACCTGGCGATCCAGGTCTCGCGCCTGTCCACCGACCTGCAGGCGGAAATCATCCAGGCGAGGATGACGCCGGTCTGGCAGGTGTTCGACCGCTTTCCTCGCCTGGTACGCGACAGCGCCCGCGATCTCGGCAAGCAGGTGCGACTGCGCGTGGAAGGGAAGGAGATCGAGCTCGACCGGGCGATTCTCGACGAGCTGGGCGATCCGCTGGTGCACCTGCTGCGCAATGCCGTGGACCATGGCATCGAGCCGCCCGCCGAGCGGGTCGCGCACGGCAAGTCGGCCGAGGGCGAGATCACGCTGGCGGCGGTACGTGAGCGGGCGAGCGTGACGATCACCATCGAGGACGACGGCCGCGGGATCGATCGCACGCGCATTCTCGAGAAGGCCAGGCGGGAAGGACTGGTGGATCCGGCGGTGGCGGTGCTCTCGGACGATCAGCTGCTGCGGGTCATCGCTCGACCCGGGTTCTCCACGGCGGCGGCGGTGACGAGCGTGTCGGGTCGCGGCGTGGGCATCGACGTCGCGTTGACGCGCCTGCGCGCGATGGGCGGATCGCTCGAGGTGAGCTCGGAGGTCGGACGCGGCACCACCTTCGTCCTGCGATTGCCGGTGACGCTGGCCATCGTCCGAGCGTTGATCGCCAAGGTGGGTGCGGAGCGGTACGCGCTGCCGCTCACGTATGTGGCGGAGACGGTGGAGCTGGGCGCCGTGCCGCTGACGACGGTGGAGGGGCGCGAGGCGATGGTGCTGCGGGACCGGGTGGTCCCGGTGGTCCATCTGCGCGCGCTGCTGGGAGCCAACGGGGCACCGACCAGTCAGCGACGTCCCGTCATCGTGCTGGAGATGGGTGAGCGGCGCGCGGGTGTCGTGGTCGACGGGATGGAGGGGCAGCGCGAGATCGTGGTGAAGAGCTTCGATGCGCCGCAGGGCACGCTGCCGGTGTTCAGCGGGGCGACGATCATGGGCGACGGCGTGCCGGCGCTGATCCTCGATGCCGGCGGGCTCCTCTGAGGAGGTGATATGGACGAC
>QKHC01000066.1 GCA_003251175.1 Gemmatimonadota bacterium | reverse complement strand
GCTCTGCCATTCGATGCGGGGCGGATCGACCTCCGCGCGCACCCGCCCCGCCGGCCCCACCCGCAGCGTCACCGCTGGATTCCCGCTGATCCGCGTGCCGGAGGACGCCGCGACGGTCATCACGTAGGTGGTCAGCGTGCGGCCCGCACGCAGCGAGAAAGCCGCGACGCCGGCGCCATCGGTGGTCGCTTCGATGTCCTGACCACCGGCCCCGGGGATGCGTCCGCTGCCCACCAGCGTCAGGGTGACGTCCCGCGCCGGGGTGCCGCCGCGTCGCAGCTCGACCCGCACGGTCGCCTCGTCGCCCGCCTCGACCGTGACGTCCGGGGACGGCACGCGCACCCGCAGCATCTCCGCTGCTCGTCGGCAGGCGTCGATGGTGCGCAGCATGTCGTCGCCGGCGCCGAGGGCGCGCAGGTCCGCGCGATCGCGGTCGCTGGGGGTGAAGTTCGTGCAGCTGCGCCGCACGATCCCCGCGATCTCATCGGCCGACAGCGCGCTTCCCGACAGCATGCGGATGAGATCGCTCTTGGAGAGCGGTCGCAGCGCCTGCGCGGCGCCCTGGCGCGGCAAGGCCAGCAGCGCGCCGACTGCCGCGAGCACGACCCACCGCCGACCGGTCGTCATGGCGCGCGGCACCCGCTGCGCACGAACTCACGCCGCATGGCATCGACCTGCGCGGACAGGCGGGTGTCGCGCACCTGCCGGCCCGAATCCAGCGGCGCCACGACGCCGCGCCGCACCGATCCGTACATGGCCCACAGCGTATCCACGGCTGCATAGCCACGGGCCAGTCCGTCACAGCCCAGCAGGCCGTCGCGGTACAGGCCCGCTCGCTCACCGAAGTTGCGGAGGGCCGGCGCCAGGGTGTCAGTCACGATATCGAGGCGCGCCAGCCGTACATGCCGCACGTCCACCGGCGTGCCTTCATCGAGCGTCGTGCGCTCGAGCATCACCAGCGCGCCCAGACCCGCCGCGGCGACGAGCCCGCACACCGCCGCCAGGGTCACCAGGCGGCGGTGCCAGCGACGGCCAGCGACCGTTCGCAGCGGCGGCGCGTCGGCAGACGCGAGCACCGCCTGGGAGACCCGCGTCGGCACCGTCGCGCGCGGCACCGTATCGCGCCGGGGCCGTGGCGGCTCCAGCGGCTGGGGCCGCGGGTGCGCCGGCGCCCGCGACCGCATCGCGTCCGTCCGGACCACCTTGAGCGTCGGGCGACGCCGTTCGTCGCCGCCATCGGCCGCAGCCGCCGCCGGGGGCCGCAGCGTGGGAACCGTCGGACGCTCACGTCGCTCCTCCGCCGGTTCCGTCTTCGCTGCGGGGGCTTCCGGCTCGTCATCTTCGGGGCGCACGCCGCGCTCGTCAGCGGCGAGCACCAGCTCGCTCGAGTGGTAGTTCTTCCACGTCAACCGGGTCCGCTTGCCCCCCGCGGTGCGGCGCGGCTGCGTCTCCAGCAGCTCATAGAAGGAGATCGGGGACGCGGGCCAGGTCGTGCCGGGGACCATGCGGTAGATCCCGCCCGCCGGGCGCGACCGATCCGGCCGCACCACGATCGCCACCTGCCACGGCTCCGGGAAATGCGCTTCGTGCACCGCCACGTCGAGCGGCCCCATGTGCACATCGCCGCGCGGCGAGCTGCGATACCAGCCGACGAGCTGCGTCCGCACGCGCTGAACCTCATTCTGCAGCCGATCCCAGACCCGGCGGAACGCCGGCATCGGATCCTCGTGCTCGATCGGGTAGCGGCACACGAACACGCCGTCCACCACGATGTAGGGCACCTCGATGTCGGGATCCATCATCAGCTCGCCGGCGAGGAACCCGAGCAGAGGATCACCCGGGGCCGCTTCCACATGGCTGCGGATGGCGTTGAGCGTGGCCTGCTCGACGAACACCGCATAGCCACCGCGCGCACCCGTGTCGCGCGACCCCCGGCCGGCGGGATACCACAGAATCGACCGCGCCAGCGGCAGGGGCTCGCGCTTGTACGCGGCGTCCGGGCGCGCCGCGAGGTCCCGCGGTGCGCCGGTCACGCGCCCCCCCTTCCCACCGTCACGGTCGGGGGCATCCCGACTGGCTGAAGTGCCCATCTACCGAATCCACGTTGGCGTAGATCCCCTGATCGAGTTCCCGGCGCGACGAGTCCAACGGGACGGTCAGCAGCCGGCGTTCAGCGTTGTAGGTGATCCACAGCCGATCCACTGTGATCAGCTGGTTCGCGAGCGCCGCGCAGTCGCGCTCGCCCTGGTCAAACCGCAGGGCGCGTGTCTGATACTCCACGATCCCCGCAGTGAGGCTGTCGAACATCGCGTCGAACATCGCCGTCGGATTGGCCGGCGCCAGGACCTCGGATGGCATGGTGTCAGGCGCCGGGACCTGCGGCGGGAGCGTCACCGCTGGTACTGTCACGGTATCCGCCGCACTATCCGCGCCGGCGATGCCCGCGGTGTCGGTCGGACTCGCCGAATCCGCGACCAGTGTGGCCACCGACGACCCCGCCCCCGGCGCCGCCGCATCCTGCGCGGTGCCATTCACGGGAGCCGCCGCGTTCGAAGGCCGCAGAAACACCCACCAACCGCCGATCGCGAGCACAGCGGCGAGGGCCGCCACGAAGGGCAGGCGCACCGCCGGTCGCTCCTCTTCGGCCGCGCTCGGCAGGCCGGACGCGAACGACCGGCGGCTGGGGCGTGCCGGCGCCCGCACCTCGGCTGACGGACGGAGGCGGACCGTCTCCGCCTCGGGGTCCGTGCCGCGCGGCGGCGCAGTTGGCGCGGAGGATCGCAGCGCCGCTGGCAGGACCTCGGACTCGGGCGGCGCGCTGTCGCGCGAGCCGCGCAGCGGCGGGGGCAGGCGTTCCACATCTTCTACTTCCACCGGCGCCCCGTCGTCCGACGATACGGCGGCGCCCTCCTCGTCCGCCGTCGGCGCCGGAGTCGGCTCAGGTGGCGGCGGCGCCGGCGTGAACGTCACCCGCGCGGGCTCGCGCGGCGGTGGCCCCGCGGGCGCCTCCGCCTCGGGCGGCGGGGACGGTGGCCGCGGTGGCGCCGAAATCACGTCCGCCAGCTCCTTCAGCACCTCCCCGGTGGGCCGCGCCCGTGGGCGCAGGACGCGGGGCATGGGAGATTCGCCGGAATCGCGTGATAGCGCGGCGCCCGCCACCGGTGCCGTCTCCTCCCGGGGAGGCGCTTCGACGGGTGGCGGCGCCGGCACCGGCGCCGGCGCGCTGGGGGCTGCATCCTGGCCGGCTGGGGGGGCCGGTGACGAGGACTCAGGGGGCGGCGCCGGCGGGGAAGCCGGGGAGGGCGCCGCCGCGGGGGGGGCTGGGGCGGCGGAGGGGAGGACATCAGCGGGGGCAGTGGGCGCACTCGTGGCCGCGGCGGCTCGCGCGCTGCTCTCTTCCGGCATCCGGGCCATCGCGCTGCGCAGCAGCGACGGCGGAACCGGCAGGTCGCTACTGGGGCGGCCAAGGCCCCGGCTCAGGTCTCGCGGCGCGGCGGCGCTGCCGGGCTGTGGGGTCGCGCCCGACAGGCGGATGGCGACGCTCCCGCGCGGCGGCGTGTTCACACGGGTAGCGACTGCCGCAGTCGGTTCGGGCACCGGCGGGGGCGGTACCGGGACTCGACCGTGAGGTTGGGTGTGCAGCGCCTGCAGCACCGCGGAGATGCCGGTGATGGCACCCGACGTGCGCTTCAGGTCGGGCCTGTAATTCCGCCATGCGACCCGCGTACGCCGGCGCCCTTCGGGCGTAACGGAATCACGAGCCACGATCTCGAAGAACGGCAGCGGAGTCGTGCCCAGAGGCAATCCGGCGGACGGGCGGTAGACGGCGCCGACCGGGCCTTTGGGGCCGAGTCCCAGCACCAGCGCGACCTGCCAGGGTCGACCGAAATACTGCTCGTGCGCCTCGATGTCGCCGGGCGCGATTTCCACGCCGAGCGGGGGATGGCTGTGGTACCACCCGAGCATGTGCCCGCCGGTGCGCCCCACCTCCTGTTGCAGGCGCTCCCACACGCGGGAGATGACGAGGGTGGTCTTGTCGCCGTAGATCGCCTGCGTGAGGCGAACGATGAACTCGATCTCGAGCCACCGCTCCTTCGTCGTCGGGTCTTCGAGCAACGCGCCGACGAGGAATCCCAGGATGCCCTGCTGCGCCGAACCGCGAAAATGATCGTGCAGCGCCGCCAGCGCGCGCTGGCGGATGTAGACCGGGTATTCACGCGATCCCGGTCCCGTCGCCTCCCCATCGAGCGGCCGCCAGAAGATCGATTCCGCCGTTGGAGCCGCCCGCGACGCATGCGGCATGTCGGGATCGCGCGTCGGCGCGTAGCTGCCCGGGCCGGTCACGCCAGCTCCTCGGCCAGCACTCGGGCGGCGCGCTCGACGTCCGCCCGACTGACGTCGAGATGGGTCACCGCCCGCAACCGACGCGAGCCGAACGGCACCACCAGCACGCCGCGGCGCGCCAGGCGCGCGACAGCGGCCGTCGCCGAGTCCCCATCACGAACCAGATCGACCATCACAATGTTCGTCTCCGGCGCAGACACCCGCACACCCGCCCGTCCACCCAGCCGCTCCGCCAGCAACCGGGCGTGGGTGTGATCCTCCACGAGTCGGGGCGCGGTGTGATCGAGCGCCCACAATGCCGCGGCGGCGAGGACGCCCGACTGCCGCATCCCGCCCCCCAGCCGCTTGCGGATCTCCCATACCTGCGCGCGACGGTCGCCGCGCCAGGCCAGACACGACCCGACGGGGCACCCCAACCCTTTGGAAAAACTCACCATGACAGACGCCGCCCCCACCGTCAACCGGTCCGGTGGTACCCCCAGCGCGGCGGCTGCATTCCATAATCTCGCCCCATCCACATGCAGCGGGAGTCCCGCGTCCCCTGCCACCCTGACGATACCGTCCAACACCGCCGGTACTAACACCTTGCCGCCAGCCGCATTGTGGGTGTTCTCCACAGCTACGGCCGATATTCGGGGTACGTGCGGCGACGCCGGCCGCAGGGCACCCTTGACCAGGCTAGCGGTCAGGATGCCGTCCGGGGCCGCCACAGGCCGGATCTGAACCCCCGAAATGAGTGCAATTCCCCCCAATTCGTAGTGCACAACATGTGCCTGCGCCTCCACGATCAGCTCGGTTCCCGGCTCTGTGACCAGGGCCACAGCCGTCTGGTTCGCCTGGGTGCCCGAGGGGAAAAACAGGGCCCCGTCCATGCCGAGGAGGTCGGCGACCCGGTCCTCGAGCCGCCGGGTGGTGGGGTCACCGTCCAGCACATCATCCCCGACCTCGGCGTCGGCCATGGCGCGGCGCATGCCCGGTGAGGGACGGGTCACGGTATCGGATCGCAGGTCGATCACGCTCATGCGAGGCGGGCCCGCTGGGCCCGGCGCAGCCGGACCAGGTCGTAGGTCTCCGCCACCTCACCTCCCAGGAGAAACACGAAGCAGGTGTAGTACACCCACAACAGGAACAGGAAGGCCCCCACCACGTTGGCGTCGGAGGCCAAGCGATCGAAGGTGGCGAAGCGTGCGATGTAGAGTGCGAACAGGCGCTTGGCGAGCTCGAACGCGGTGCCGGTGAGGACCGACGCGACGAGCGCGGTCGGCCAGGCGATGCGCCGGCTGGGCGCCACCTTGTACACGAAGAAGAACAACACACTGCTGAAAAGCACCGCAACCAGCTGCGCCCCGACGTGCCACAGCCAGCCGCCCGACAGGGCGGCGTCGCGATGCGCCGATGTCACGGCGAGCCAGGCGTGAGCGGCGATCAGCAGTGCGGTGACCAGCATCATGGCCAGGTCGAGGAGCTTGGCCAGGGGCCAGGGCCGTCCTTCCTCGGTGTCGAAGACGTCGTTGAGCGCCGCCCGCAGACCGCCGAACAGTCGGGTCGAGAACCATACGAAGAGCACGGCGCCGAGAATGGTGAGGCGTCCGCGGTTGGCGGCGATCTCCACCATCAGCGCTTCGAGTCCGCTGAAATCGGCTCCGGCCGGCAGGAACTGCGCGATCAGATCGTGGAACGTGAGGTTCTGGGTCGTCACCCGCTGCTGGACGAGGTGACCGAGCACGCCCAGCAGCAGAATGGCGAACGGAGGAACGGTGAGCAGCAGGTCGAACGCCAGCGCGCTGGCCAGGAACGGGACATTGTCCTCGTAGGCCGCCTCGAATGTGCGGCGGAGCATGCCGCTCGCCGAGCGGTGCCAGCCGCCGACGCGCGTCACGCGACCGGCTCGTCGTCCTCCTCGGACGCGTGGGTTCGCCCGCGGGCGGCCCGCTCGATCCGTCGCCGGCGCCGCGTCTCGCGCAGCCGGCGCTCCAGCTCATCGCGCACCGACGGCTCGGACCCTTCCTCGTCGTCCGTCTCCTCGTCGGGCTCGGGACCCGCCAGCTCTTCGATCTTCTCTTCCGCCAGGTCTCGCAACTCCTCAACGCGCCGCCCCAGGCGGCGTCGGGTGACCTCGCCGCGTGCCGGCGCCAGCAGGACGCCCGCCAGGGCGCCGACGATGACGCCAAACACGAACGGACCGAGCCCCGAACCTCGCTCGCTCACTCGCCCGCCTCCATATCATCCGGGGCTGCCGCTACGGCGATCCGCGGCGCAGCGTGCGACTGCGCCGGCGGCGTGACGTAGCGATCCGTGATCGCCCGGGTATCCGTGACCTGCAGCTTGTCGAACAGAAACGCGAACGTCGCTTCGAGATCGGCACCGATCGCCTCGCGCACCGCCGGGGGCAGGTCCCACAGCATCCGCTTGAACGGTCCGATCGCCTTCTTGCGGCTCTTGTACAGGAACTGCTCCTCGGTGTCGCCCTGCTTCCACTCGCCCCGGCACTCGCGCTTCACCCAGGCGGCGACTTCCTCCTTGACGTCGGGGGGGAGCCGCGGGTGGTCGAAGACGATGTTCTGGAAGTTGGTCGCCAAGTGAATCTCGATGGCTTCGCAGGCCGGGAAGTGGCCGAAGGCATCCGGTGGCAGGGTGGACGCGCCGTGCTGCACCGCGCCACCGAGCCCGTACTTGAGGCGCGCGTCCTGCGACAGCGCCCGCAACGCATCGAGGTCGAGCTGCACCTTCGCGATCGAGCCGTCCGCCAGGACCACGCCCCCGTGGCTCGTCCCCGTCTGCACCGAGATCTTGCTGATGCCCGGCGCCACGCCCAGGGCCGCCAGCGCCCGTCCGTACCCGTCCATGAACGCCGCCAGCTCATGGACGTCGGAGTTCTTGCCTCCCACTTCGCCGATCTCGGCGCCGACCGACACCGTCACGCCCTCCGGCTCGTGCTGCCGGATGTACTGCGTCAGAGCGGCGGCCCGCTCGTAGTTGACGCGCTGCTGCTCGTCGAGCGTGGCCTGCGACAGATCGACCAGCGTGGAGGTATCCACATCGATGTTGTAGAACCCGGCCGCGATCTCTTCATCGATCAGGCTCCGGATCGCCGACAGCTCCGAGTCCGGGTCGGCAGCGTATTTCTTGGCGTTGACCTGCACGTGGTCGCCCTGGATGAACAGCGGGCCGACGAACCCCTCCCGCAGGGCCGCGCCCTGCATCACGGCGACGTACTCGGCGGGGCGCTGATCGGTGTAGGCGATCTCGCTGCGCGCGATCTCGAGGACCACGGCCCCCACCTCGAGCCGCCGCGCCGCGCGAAACACCGCCCGGGCGGTGTCGTAGGCCAGCACCCGCACGTTGATCGCCGGCGTCGTGAACGGCCGCGCTTCGCCGCGGCCGCGCGCCATGTAGAGGTCGTGGATCGACGCCGGCCGGACGCTGTGCCGCTGGCCCAGCTCCCACAACGTCCACCGCGCCAGGTCGCGCTCCGCGCCGGCGGCGAACACCGCATCCCGGACCAGCGCGTCCATCGCTGGCCCCTGCCGTGCCGCCGCTGCATCAAACCGGCTGAGTCGTTGCTGCAAGGCCCCCGACATGGAGCAGCCCTCCCGATGCTGGAAACTAGGCACCCGCCACTTCGATCACCAGTCCGTCGTATGCGGGCTCCACACCCGCCGGCAGCGACTGCGCGAGGGCGGCGTGCGGAGTCTCATGCGTGAGGTGTGTCAGGAGCGTGCGCCGCACCCCGAGCCGCGTGGCCGTCGCCACCGCCTCGGGAATGGACAGGTGCAGCGGGTGCGGACGCTGGAACAGCGCGGAGAGCACCAGCACCTCGACACCCGCCAGCGCGGCGGCGGCGGCCGGTGGCACGCGCTTGACGTCCGTGACATACGCCAGCGCGCCGATCCGGTATCCCAGGACCCGGTGCCCGCCGTGCGGGAACTCGATCGCCCGCACCGCGAGCCCCCCGATCTCGCGCTCCTCCCCTGGCGCGACCACGTGGGCCGTCAGCTCCGGCAGGTGCGTGCCGGGCGGAGGCGGCGCCGCGCGATCGAAGATGTAGGGGAACTTCACCGTGAGCTCCGCCATCGTTTCCGCCGACCCGTAGGCCGCGAGGGGCGCCCCCGCGCGCGCCGACAATGCCCGGAGGTCGTCGATCCCGTGGACGTGATCGGCGTGCGCATGGGTGAAGAGCACCGCGTCCACCCGGTCCACGCCCGCCCCGAGCAGCTGCAGGCGCAGCTCCGGCGGCGTGTCGATCAGCAGGCGCCGGCCATGCGACTCGATCAGCACGGCGCAGCGCGAGCGCCGATCGCGGGGGTCCGCCGAGGTGCACGTGGCGCAGTGACACCCCACCTGCGGTATCCCGAACGACGTCCCTGTGCCGAGAAAGGTCAGCCGAGTCGTCACACCACCTCGACCTTGATCAGATTGGTGCTGCCGGCCACCTCCCACGGGACCCCCGCGGTCATCACGATGCGGTCCCCGGCGCGGGCGTACCCGCGCCGCAGGATGAGATCGCGCACCACCTCCAGCATCGCATCGTACCCGGGGACGTGGTCCACCAGCACCGGCACCACGCCCCACACCAGCGCCAGCTGGCGATAGGTCACCGGCTCGGTCGTGATCCCGAGGATCGGGACGGGGGGTCGCGTCGCCGCCACCTTGCGGGCCGTGAACCCGCTCTTGGTCAGGGTCACGATCAGCGGCGTCTTGAGCATGCGCGCCACAGCGTGGGTCCCCAGGGCGATCGCGTCCTCCACCGTGACCGCCGACTCCGGCCCCATCGGGTCCATGCGGTGCTCCTCGACGCCCCCCGGCTGCCGCTCCATCTCGCCGATGATGCGGTGCATCGCGCGCACTGCCTCCACCGGATAGTCCCCCACCGCCGTTTCCGCGGAGAGCATCACGGCATCCGTCCCGTCGAGGATCGCGTTCGCCACGTCCGACGCCTCGGCCCGTGTCGGTCGGGGATGGTGCACCATCGATTCCAGCATCTGTGTTGCGGTGATCACGGGACGCCCGTGGCGGTTCGCCTCCCGAATGAGCCGCTTCTGCACCAGCGGTACCTGCTCGAAGGGCAGCTCGACTCCCAGGTCTCCCCGTGCCACCATCACGGCATCGCAGGCGGCGACGATCTGCGACAGGCCCTCGAGCGCGATCGCCTTCTCGATCTTGGCGACGACGCGGATCGCCGGTGGGAGGAGCGCACGCAGCTCGGCCAGGTCTTCCGCGCGGCGCACAAACGACAGCGCGACGTAGTCCGCAGCGTGTTCCACCGCGTGCGCGACATCCTGCCGGTCCTTCGGGGTCAGCGCCGGCGCGCTGACCTGGACATCCGGGAGGTTCATTCCCTTGCGCGGCGACAGCGTGCCGCCGTCAACCACCCGCGCCTCGACTCGAAGCCCGGCCACCTGGGTCACCTCGACCGACAGCAGCCCGTCGTCCAGCAGGATCCTCGTGCCGGGCCGGACATCTCGCGCCAGATCGTCGTACGTCGTGGGCACCTCGTCGGCCGTCGCGGTGGCCTCGGGCGCGAATACGATCGTCTCCCCCGGGACGAGGGCGCGCGGCTCGCGCAGCGCGCCCACGCGGATGCGCGGGCCTCGCAGATCCACCAGCACGGCCACCGGCAGCGCCAGCCGCTCGGCCGCCTCACGCGTCTGCCGCATCCAGGCCCCGCGCTGCTCGGCCGATCCGTGGGAGGCGTTGATCCGGATCACATTGGCACCGGCCTCGAGCAGCGCCGTGATCCCCGCCGGCGACGCCGTCGCCGGCCCCAGCGTCGCGACGATCTTCGTGCGGCGGATCACCGATGCCTCCGCAACCGCTCCACCAGCGCCGGCAGCACGACGCCCGCGCGACCGCGGCAGCGGATCAGCGCGGGCCACGACCCCTCGTCCGCCTCCGGATTCACCTCCACCACCGTCGCGCCCGCGTCGCCCGCGATCTGCGGCAGCGCTGCCGCCGGGTACACGAGGCCGGAGGTCCCGACCACCAGCATCACATCGCACCGTGCCGCCGCCTCCCAGGCGGCGCGCACCGCGGTCTCGGGCAGCATCTCGCCGAACCACACCACCGCCGGGCGCACCAGCGCGCCGCACTGGGGACACACCGGCGGCGCCACCGCACCATCGGCGGCCGACTCAGGAACCGCCTCGGCGGGATAGGGATGGAGCGCACCCGCGCACACGAAGCGGTCGAGCGACCCATGCAGCTCCACGACCCGCCGGCTCCCGGCCCGCCGATGCAGACCGTCGATGTTCTGCGTCACGACGACCACGTCGGGCACGAGCGCCTCCAGGGCCACGAGGGCGTCGTAGCCGGTGTGCGGCTCCGCCGCCCGCATGAGACGGCGGCGCCACGCGTACCATCCGAAGACCCGAGCCGGATCGCGGGCGAACGCCGCCGGCGTGGCCAGGTCGTCGGGATCGAAGCGCGACCACATCCCGGATACGGCGTCGCGGAAGGTGGGGATACCGCTCTCCTGCGACATGCCCGCCCCCGTGGCGACCACCACGCGACGGGCGGCCGCCAGGGCCCGCGCTGCCGCTTCGACGGCGTCCCGCTCTGTCACGGTGCCCGCGACGAGGTCATCCACCGGTGCGAGATCCAGGCGCCGTGTGGGAAACCCCGGCTGCCCCGCATCGCGGCCGAGGCGGTGGGGCAGACGCCGCAATCACTCGCATGCCTCAAGGTACACCCGCTCGACCAAGCGCCCTATCGCATTACTTCCAGCTGCTTACGGGCGAGTCGCGCGGCGTACTCCCCCAGGACGTGGATCGCACGCAGCATCGCCGAGGCCGGCATGCCTTCGGTGGCGCGAGCGGCGAGGCGCCGTTCCAGCTGGCCCGCCCGCAGCACCACCTCGAGGCCGCGGCGCGTCAGGGTGACCCGGACACCGCGGTCGTCGTCGGGATCGGGGGTGGTCTCGACGAAGCCCTTGGCTTCCAGTCGCTGAATGAAGGTGGTAGTCGCCGCCCGCGAGACGCCCAGCTGTTGCGCCACCTCCGAGGGTCGCGCGCCGTCAGGGCCTCCACGGTCGATGGCCGCCAGGGCACTGTAGGCCCGGCGAGAGAGGCCGTAGGTGCGAAACGCCCGATCACCGGCGTGCTCGATGGCGCGCGCCGCGCCGGCGATGGCGTCCGCCAGCTGGATCGACAGCTCGGCCCGGTCAGTCACGATACCCGCCCTGCGGGAACGGCCCCACAGAATGTAGTTAGCATGCTAATAGTTAGTATGCTAACTTTATTTTGGCAAGGGGCGCCCGACCGATCCCGATCGTGTCAGCAGGTTTCCGACCAGTCCACGGGAGCCGAAAGCCCGCACCGCGCGCAGACGAGGTCTCCCGGCGTACCCTTGAACTCCTGACGGTCGTGGCAGCGCGGGCAGACGGCGTAGGTCGTGTGCAGTGAGCTGCGGGAGGTGCCGAGGGTCGGGCGGAGCAGACCGGTGCGGACCACGACGCTCCATTGTTCGGGAGCGGCGGCCCGGACCCGGACGTCGTTGCGGCTGATGCGTACGCGGCGCGAGCGGACTTCCACCACCACGTGATCATCGGAGGTCTGGTCGACGATGGGATACCACGCGCCGCGACGCAGCACGTCGGCGACGCTGTCGAGGCACCGAGCCCAACCGAGCACGGACATAGCGCACAAGTATAGTGCCTCCCGCTAGATTTGGTTATGCGCGCCATTGGACCCATCGTGCGTCTGCAGGTTCAGCGCTCGGCCCTCAAGACGGGGGCGAAGCCCGACCGGCGGTACTCCCCTGCTCCGATTCTCAGCGTCGATCGATTGCGGCTCACCGCCGCGGGCGTGCTCGGGCGCGCTGCGGACGGATCATGGGTCGTGGACGTGCATCACGCCGACCACCCCGACACGCGCCACAACGCCGGCGAGAACGGCGTGTCGGTGGGATTCTCCGCCCACTATGAGCGGATGCGCGACCGCTTCGGCGAGCGACTCGCCCCCGGCACCGCCGGTGAGAACGTCATCGCCCAGACCACAGGCGTCCTGTCGCTCGCGGACATCGCCGCCGGCCTCAGCGTGGTCGCACCGGACGGGAGCGAGCGCGTGCGGCTGCGGGTAGTGAAGATCGCCAAGCCGTGCAAGCCCTTCACCGCCTGGGCGCTGGGCACCACCGTGGCGCCGGACCAGCTCAAGGAGCATCTCCAGTTTCTCGAGGACGGGATGCGGGGATTTTATTGCATCGCCGCGTCCGCCGGCGACGTCCACATCGGGGACCACCTCATGGCCCTCTAGCGACACGGGGGGAAGTCCCGTGCTCGGGACCTCCCCCCGTGGTTGCGCCGAGAGCACCAGGTCAGGTCATTTCATCCCACGCCAGCGGTGCGGGCTTGCGACACCGGTCGCACGTCATCTGATCCACGCGCGATTCGAACGCTTGGCGGTTGCGGCAGCTCGGGCAAACGGCATACGTCAGGGGGAAGACGCGACCCAGTCGCTCGATATCCTGGGGGCGGGCCCGCACGATACTCCATCGCTCCGGGGGGTGGTAGCGGAACTCCAGCAGTCGCCGATCGACCGGGACATTGCGGCGATTGACGTCGAGCACCACGATGTTTCCAGACGAGATGTGAATTACGGGGTACCATGCTCCGCGCCGCAATGTGTGCGCGCCTTCCGGGCCTACGCGGGCCCATCCGCGGGCCTGCACCCGAGTCGGCTGGAGCGCCGGCATCGTCATGAGCGCCCCCAACGTATGGCGGGCGCGCGGCGCGTGTCGTGACGTGCATCACACCACCGCGGCCCATGTGCGCCGGCGACACACCGGGTCGCCACAGGCACGGCGGCGATCAGCCGCACTCGCTGTACCCGCAGACGTGACACTTCGCACACCCTTCGATGAACGCGAGCTGGGACCCGCAGTCCGGACAGGCCCCGATGAAATCCTGCTCGAAGCTGCCGGCGCGGTGGATCGCCTGCCCTTCGGGCGTCGCCACCACCTCACGCGCCGGCACGGCGGTGGCCCCGGCGAGCCCGCCGAGCAGATCCTGCTGCACGCCCTGCTTGTCCTGCATCCAGCGCTCGATCGCGATCCCGATCGCATCGGGGACCGACAGGACCTTGTTGGGGCCCAACCCCACGACGCGGTCCGAGGAAATGCCGCGCACCTGGCGATGGATTTCCTTGAGGGGAATGCCGGAGCGGAGGCCGAGTGAGATCAGGCGGCCGATCGCCTCGACATCAGCCATGAGCGGCGCGCCGGCCTTGCCGAGCGAGATGAACACCTCGAAGGGCTGCCCCTTTTCGTCCTCGGTGATGGTCACGTACATCGTCCCGAGCGCGGTGTCCACGCGTCGCGTGGTGCCGCGCAGCAGATCCGGCCGAGAGCGCTTGGCTCGGCGCTGCAGGTTCTCGGCCTCGGATTCGTGGAGCTGGGCGCGCGTTCGCGTCAGCTCGGCCTCGAGCTCCGCCACCCGCCCCAGCGCTTCGCCGAGCTGCTGGGTCGTCGCGCCACCCTCCCGTCCCGCCGGCGCCGTCCCGCCCGCCCGCTCCTGCACCTGCTTCGCGGTCGAGCCGGTCGACAGCACCTGCAGCTCGCGCGACCCATCGCGGTAGACGGTGACGCCCTTGCAGTCGAGCTGGAACGCCAGCCGGTAGATCTCCTCCACGTCCTGCTCCGACGCCGACTCGGGGAAGTTGCACGTCTTCGAGATCGCCGAATCGGTGAATTCCTGGAACGCCGCCTGCATCCGGATATGCCACTCCGGCGTAACGTCGTGGGCCGTGACGAACACGCGCTGCCACGTCTCGGGCACTTCCGGGAAGTGAATGTGTCCCGACTCCGCGATGCGCTGCATGAGCGCGGTGCTGTACCACCCCTCGTGCCGGGCGATCGTCACGAAGTCCTCGTTCACATCCGGCATCAGCGCGCCCGCCTGGTTGCGCATGAACGCGACGGCGAACAGCGGCTCGATCCCCGAGGAGCACCCCGCGATGATCGAGATGGTGCCCGTGGGCGCAACCGTCGTGAGGTTGCAGTTGCGCAGTCGGCGCTCGGGGCGGATCCGCTGCCCCAGAGCATCCCGGGCGCAGGTGGCATCAGGGCCCCAAATCGACCGCTCCCACTCGGGGAAGACGCCACGGGTCCGGGCCAGCTTTTCGGAGGCCACCTTGGCCTCGTCATCCACGAACTGCATCAGCTCGCGACCGAGGGTGACCCCGGCCTCCGAGTTGTACGGCACTCCGAGCCGCACCAGCAGGTCCGCCCAGCCCATGATCCCCAACCCGATACGGCGAATCCGCTTCGCCAGATCGTCGATCTCCTCGAGCGGGTACTTGTTCGCGTCGATCACGTTGTCGAGGAAGTGCGTGCACAGATGCACCGTCGTCCGGAGCCGGTCCCAGTCCACCCGGCCGTCCTTCGCGAACAGCCCCACGTTGATCGAGCCGAGGTTGCACACGTCGTAGGACAGCAGTGGCTGCTCGCCGCACGGGTTGGTCGCCTCGTACGCCCCCAGATGGGGGACCGGGTTGTAGGCATTCGCCCGATCGACGAAGAACACCCCGGGCTCACCCGTTTTCCACGCCCCGTGGACGATCTTGCGGAAGACCTCGTGGGCGTCGAGCTGTCCCACCACCTGACCGGTCCGCGGGTGAATCAGGTCGTACGGCTGGTCGGTCTCCACGGCGTGCATGAACGCGTCGGTGACCGCGACCGAAATGTTGAAGTTCGTGACCTGGGTGAGATCGTCCTTGCAGCTGATGAACTCGAGGATGTCCGGGTGGTCGACCCGCAGGATCCCCATGTTCGCCCCCCGACGCGTCCCGCCCTGCTTCACCACGTCCGTCGAGGCATCGTACAGTTTCATGAACGACACCGGTCCTGACGCGACGCCCATCGTCGAGCGCACCACGTCGTTCTTCGGCCGCAGCCGCGAGAAGGCGAACCCGGTTCCGCCGCCCGACTGGTGCACCAGCGCCATAGCGCGCAGCGTGTCGTAGATGCCGCTCTTGCCGTTAGACAGGGCATCGTCCACCGGCAGCACGAAACACGCCGACAACTGTCCCAGGGGCCGGCCGGCGTTCATCAAGGTTGGTGAGTTGGGCATCCACACCCGCGAGGCCATCAGCTCATAGAACACTTCGGCGAGACCGGTCACGGCGCGGTCAGAGGCTCCGTAGCGCCGATCCGGCTCGGCGATAGTGGATGCCACGCGCCAGAAGAGGTCCTCGGCCGTCTCGGCGGGCCGGCCGTCGTCACCTTTCACCAGGTAACGCTTTTCCAGCACCGTACGGGCGTTGGCGCTGAGTGTGAGCGATGGTCTCGAATTAGGAACCGTCATGCTGGCTCGTCCCTCGACGGTAGAGCGGTGTGGTAACGACCGGATGCCGTATGCTGTATGGTCGCGGCTCGCGCAACGGCGGTTGGAGCGCGGAGGCTCAAGGTAGAAACGCGATGCCGCCCGAGCAAGGCTCGTCACCCGCCGCCCTGGGCGAGCCCTTTCCGATATTCACATCACAAACCAGTACCGAGAAGAGGAAACGCGCCCCGACGGTGCCGCTCCGCCTGGGCGACGTAGTGTGACCAGGTCCCGCGGATGCGGGCGCGCAACGCGTCGTCGACCGGCCGCACCACACGCCCCGGCACCCCCATGACCAGCGAACCCGGCGCGATGCTCGTCCCCTCCGCCAGCACTGCCCCTGCGGCGATCACGCTCCCCGTCCCCACCCGCACCCCATTGAGCAGAACGCTCCCCATTCCGATCAGACAGTCGTCCTCGATCTCGCAGCCGTGCACCACGGCGCGGTGCCCGATCCCGACCCGGGCCCCGATCAGGGCCGGCCGGCCCGCGTCCACGTGCACGATCGTCCCATCCTGCACGTTGGTGTCCTCGCCGACCACGATCCGGTCCATGTCGCCCCGCAGCACGCACCCATACCACACGCTGGAACGTGGAGCGAGCGTCACATCGCCCAGCACGACAGCCCCCGGGGCGACAAACGCGCTGGGATCGATCCTCACGGCTGCCGCTCCCACTTCACAATCAGCTGCGTCCACCCTTCCACCGGAGTGCCGCCCTTCTGTGCGGGGTTCCAGCTCAGCATCTCGGCGAAGCTGCGGGCCCGCTGGGTGAACACTGCGTCATTCGAAGGGAGCACCACGCGGACATCCACGGTCTGGCCCGCGGGCGACACCTTCACCTGGAGGATCGTCGCGCGCGGCACCATCGGCGCGTCGGCGGGGAGCTGCATGATCGGCGCCGTCAGCGGCACCGGCCGGCTGTCGAAGCACTCGTTGTTGAGATTGTAGACCGGACCCGGCTCAGCACACGAATCGATCCGGTTCGCAGCGACCACCTCGGGCGGGACGTCGAGCGCATGGGTCTGGCCCGACTCGATGACGATCTGCTGCACCCACGGATCTCCGGCCCGGGGGACGACCGACACCCCGTGGGCGCCCGCGGGCAGGGCCCAATCGTTACCAGTCGCCGGCTGGCCGTCCACCAGCACCCGCGCGCCCTCGGGCACCCCGCGCAGCAGCAAGCGACCGGGCGCAGGGGCGGGACCGGCCGCAGTCTCCGGCGGCGCGGCGACCGCGTGGTCGAGGCGTATCGTGTCGGATGGAGTCACGACGCTGTCGGGGGTGGTGGTGCGGGTCGACTCGGGGCGGCCCAGCCCGATCCCCGGCAAGAGCCCCTGGCGGTGGGCCCAGTAGCCACCGCCGGCCACGATGCCCCCGATCACGACCAGGAAGATGAAGAGCCCGGAGGCGACCGAGCGTCGGGGCTCCGGCGTAGCCGCGCGCCCGGGACCACGGGTAGGCGCCACCCGTGGCATCGGGGTGGTCGGTCGAGTCGCGAACTCCCCGCTGGGAGCAGGAGCCGCCACCCCCACCGAGCCCATACGTGCCCGGGACAGCACCGGCGCTCCCCCCAGCGCCAGCAGCACCTCGTCGGCGGACTGGAATCGATCGTCGGGCGCCTTCGCCATCAGGCGGCGGATGATGGCGAACACCTCACGCTGGTCCGCGGTCCGCAGCTCCGGCTCGGGGAGCGGATCCATGATGTGCTTGTAGCCGATCGAAAAGGAGTCCTCACCGTCGAACGGCACCGACCCCGCGAGGCACAGGTAGGCCACGACGCCGAGCGAATACAGATCCGAGCGGCCGTCGATCGGCTGCGCCCGCGCCTGCTCGGGGCTCATGAAGTGCGGCGTCCCGATGGCCATCCCCGTCTCGGTGAGTCGCCCGCCACTGGCGGCCTTGGCGATCCCGAAATCAGTGACCACGGCATGCCCGTGCTCGTCGAACATGATGTTGTCGGGCTTGATGTCGCGGTGGACGGTATTCGAGCGGTGCGCATAGGAGAGCGCCCGGCAGACGTCCGCCATGATATCCCGGATCTCCACCGGGGCGAGCGCGCCGCGCTCGTCCAGCACGGTCGCCAGCGGCTTGCCGCGCAGCAGCTTCATGGTGAAGTAGCTGGTGCGACCCGTCCGCCCGACCCGGTAGATCGGAATGATGTTGGGGTGCTCGAGCTTGGCCGCCGTTCGGGCCTCGCGCTGGAAGCGCTCGACGAACTCTCGATCGAAGGCCAGCGAGAACGGCAGCACCTTGACCGCGACCTCGCGGTCGAGCTGCTTTTCCCGCGCGCGGAACACGATCGCCATCCCGCCGCGCCCCAGCTCCTCGAGGATCTCATACTCCGCACTGAGGTCGCGGCGCACGACGTCGATTTCGCTGAAATCGGTCGGGAGGGTCTCGGCTGCGGCCTCCGCGGACACGGCGCCCAGGCCGAAACCGCACGACTTGCAGAACTTGGCGACGTGATCGTTTTCGGTGCCGCAGCGGGGACAGTACACCCAGGCTCCCGGGAGGACCCGGAGAACTTAGGCCGGACGGCGAAACAGTGTCAACTCGCGGTCGCTG
Organism: Gemmatimonadota bacterium; assembly: GCA_003251175.1. Classification (GTDB taxonomy): domain Bacteria; phylum Gemmatimonadota; class Gemmatimonadetes; order Gemmatimonadales; family GWC2-71-9; genus SZUA-544. The sequence goes on along the minus strand of QKHC01000066.1, from coordinate 3,737 downwards.
CGACGACCTCGACGCGGCGTCGACGCACCTGCGTGGTACCGGCCGGGTCGGTCACCGCCACCGTGAGAACGTATGGACCGCGCTTCAGGTCGCCCAAACCGAGGGAGCGCCGCACGCGCGTCACCGGTCCGGTGGCGACAGCGTCGAAGGACAACCGCACCGGGGCGCGCCGGCCGCCAAACAGTCCGCGCACACGACCGAACAGCGACGGCCCCCCGGCCGGCTCGAGCGTGATCTCGGTGCGATACGCCGTCCCCGCGACGAGTCCGGCCACTTCGTAGTAGAGCTCGATGCTGCCGCCCTGCGCGTAATCGCCGAGGGGATTGAGCGGAACGGTGTCGCCGGGCGGCAGCCAGGCGATGCCCGATCCCACCCGGCCGAGCACGAGATCACTCACCGCCACCGCACGCCCGTCGAGGGCCGGGACGGGCAGCGAATCGCGCGAGACGACGTCGCCCGCCCGATCATCGGGCGTGGCGACGAGCAACCGGTAGTGCAACGTCCCGGCCGGGACCACCACGTTGAGCACGCCGCTCAGGTACGCCTCGCGGGCCAGCGGTTGTGCCGCCGCGAACACCCGCAGCGTGTCGAGCGACGCGACCGCGCGACCCGTCGAGTCCATCACGCGCATGCGGAGCTGCAGCGGATACCGCACCTGACCCGCGGCGGGAATCGCGGTCAAGCGCCCGACGGGCACCGCGAACACCACGACGATGTTCTGCGCCGGACTCCCCGAGTCGCGGCGCGCCACGACGAACTCCGTGGTACGGACCCCCAGCGGCGACGCGAAGCGGTGCCGATAGCTGTCCGTCGACGTCCCCACCGCAATCGACCGCTGGCCGATCGCCCGCTCCTCGACCAGCAATCCGCTGCGCACGCCCATGCCGTTGCCGATCCGCCCGTACGGCTCGCCAAAGTGGCGCCGCGTCGCGTACAGCTGCTGCACCAGCGGGTCGCGCCGCCCCTGGGCATACACCGCGTTCCCGAACCCCAGCACATCCACCAGGCTCTCGACCAGCTTGTAGTCCTGCACGTCTTCCCGGGCCACGAAATGGAACACGAGATCGCCCGCACGGCGACGATACAGCCAGCTTTCGTTGATCTCGCACCCGTGCCATGCATCGCGCGTCTCCAGGGGGCAGACGAAGCTCGCGCGATCATCGGGCGGACCATGGCGCAGATAGATGATGCCGCGATCATCGATGTCGGTCTGCGTGTTGCGGTAGGTCTCCGCGATGTCGTAGTGGCGGCGTCGACTCACCAGGCGGAAGTTCCGCTGCACGTAGAGCCAGCGCCGGTTGTGCTCGGCGAGCCGGTCGCCGACCTCCCGAACGTCATCCTGGTCCCGGGTCACCCAGAATCGCCGCAGCCAGTCCGCCCGCTCGGCGGGCCCGGCGAGCCCGTCGAACTCGGCGAGCTGGGCATCCGAGGCGAGCCACGCCACGTCCTGGCGATACGCCGTCACGGCGTCGGCGGACCGCGTGGCCCCTGCGCCCGCGAAGTAGGCCTCCCAGGCCGGATGCGGCTGCCGTGCGAAGTAGAGACTGCGCGACAGCTCGAACAGCGCCACGCCCGAATCCGCCCCCAGCGCCAGGGCCGCACGCAACGCCGCCACCGATGAGTCGGCCTCGCCCCGCGCGCGCTCGAGACGGCCACGTGCCAGCTGCACCAGGGGATTGCGGCCGGCGGGGCCGCGGGCCGCGATCCGCACCGCCTCGGTCGCCACCGCGACCCGGTCGTTGATGCGCTGGGACAGCGCCGTGTTGGTGAGGTCGATGACCGCTGCCGTGAAGTCCGGGTCCGCCGCCGTCGCGCGCGCGAACGCGTTGGCCGCCTTGGTGAGATAGTCCTTCCCCAGCATCTGCCGCACGTTTTCGATCGCGATCGAGGGATGCTCGCCCAGCGCGAGCTCGGCCAGTCCGAGCCCGTACCACGGGTAGGGCCAGTCCGGCTCGATCTCCCCCGCCCACTCGAATTCGCTGGCCGCGTCGTCGTAGTGCGACCGGTCGCCGCCCGCCTCGCCGACACGGTAGGCGAGGAACCCCAGCCGAAGATGCAGCAGGACATTGCCGCGATCGACTCGCGCGCGCTCGATCAGGTGGGACTCAAGGGCGAGCAGTACCGTCGTGTCCGATACGCCCGCCAGCGAGTCACGGAATGCCTCCAGCGCCGCGCGGTCGGCCGGCGCCTGGCCGAACCCCGTCGCGGCAGAACCCGCCAGCGCCAGCAGCGCCAGCGCTCCGACTCCGGACCACGTTGCACGGTGCATCGTCTGCCTGTTATACGCCCCAGGGGTGGAGACGTTTCGCCTAGTAATCGGAGCCGAGGACGAGGTAGCCGCGGGCACCCGTGACGCCGTCGGGCGCAGCCACCAGGGGCCATCCCACACCCGCGCGAAGGCGGATCGGCAGGTCGGATGGAAAGAGCAGATCGCCGACGATTTCTCCGCCGAGCGACCGCAGGCGCGGCGGTGTGGGGAGACCGCCCGACGACCAGGCGTCGCCCGCATCGCCGAACAGCGACAGAGCAAGGCGGTCAACGCCGACGGGCAGATGGCCGATCCCCTGCCCCAGCAGCGCGAGCGGCAGCCGCAGCTCGAGGGAGGTCGCGATCGCCCGGGGACCGATCACGGCGTCCGCAGCGTATCCCCGCACGGGAAAGCTGCGCCGGCTTCCGAGTACCTCACCCGCCGGCAGGGGCACGATCCCCCCCGAGACGCCACCCACCCCGAACACGCCCGCGACGGGCCCCGTGGCGGTGGCGGCACTGATGCGCGCCGCCACCACGGGGAAGGCGAAGCCCTTGGTGGGCAGGTGCAGGTACAGCGCCAGCCGTGAGCGCAGCTCGTTCGCCCACTCGGGGCCGCCCTGCCGCTCCTGCCGCCGCGCGGTCACCGACAACGAGACGCCGTCCTGGGCCGAAATCGCGAGCGGCGCCACGACGGCGTGCGCGACCGTGACCGTGACGGAGGCTCCGACCAGGTCACGCGACACGCATCCCGGGCACACCGCTGCGACCACCGTGTCCGGCTCGGTCAGGAAGCGGTCGCGCTCGTACTCGGCGGCCACGCGTAGGCTCGCCCGGGTACGCCAGCGCCGCGCCACGAAGGTGGCGCCGACGGCCGCGTCGTCTTCACGCTCCAGGACCGCGATGCCGGTGAGCGTGCGGCCGATCCCGCTCCAGTCCCGCGCGCCCCACAGATCGAGCGTCGGTTGCGCCCACGCGTCGGACATGACGGCGAGCGAACCCGACAACCGCGCCTCGGGACCGACGAGCCCCCGGGCGGCGTAGGCGAACCGCCCGATCGCATCGTTCCCGGCGGTGAATGCCCCGAAAAACCGACCTGCCACTCCCGCATCCGCGTACAGCGGCACCCAGAAGTGGGGGCGCAGCGACGGCCACCACGCGTAGCCGGTCTCGCGCGTCACCGCCGCCGCAGCCGAGTCGAACGCGGCGGGGGGCGCCGACGCGGGCATCGGACGCGTGCCAGCGCGTACCTGGCGGAGCTGCCAGCCGTCGGCGCGCAGCGTCGTGTAGAGCAGCGAGCCGTCGGCCGTCAGTACCGGGTGGCGCGCGCCCCACGGATCGGCGCTGAGAGCTTCGCACCTGCGCGCTTCACCGCAGCGGTACACCTGGGGCAGTCCCGAGCCGTCCCAGCTGAAGGCCACGCCGCCGTCGCCCGTCCAGGCCGGATCCGAGACGACCCCTCCCCCGTCGAACAGGACTTCGAGCGACTC
>QKHC01000091.1 GCA_003251175.1 Gemmatimonadota bacterium | reverse complement strand
CGGACGGCGGCGGTCCGATGGCACCAAGAGGGCGCGCAGACCCGCGAAGCTGTCGGCGGTAACGAGTCCCCATGCCACCAGCTCGGCGAGCCCCTTCTCGACCTCGGTGCGCAGGATCCCCGTACCGTTGACGAGATCGCCAAAGAATGAGGCGCCGCGCTCGTCCAGCACCTGCAGCAGCGCCTGTGCGGTGTGCGACAACGGCAGCCTGGCCGCTTCGGGGGGAGACTCGAGACCTCGCCAAACGGCGCCCCGCTCCCGGCGGAACAGGGCGATCGGCGTGGTGCGAATCGGCCCCGTCTTGCGCCCGCCATTCCGCATTCCGCGTTCCGCGTTCCGCGTTTGGGACAGCCGCCCCCAGGCGATCTCGCCCGAGAGGCACAGGCCATCGAGCCACAGGGGATCGTATCCCTCCACACGCGCGGGAAGCACTTCAGCTTCCCAGGCACCCGCCGGCAGCTCACACCCATCCAGCCCGTCGAGCACGGCGGCGAGGCCTGTCGGACCCGCCGCGCGTGTATCCGCCGTGACGCGCTGCCAGCGCAGCAGGAAGCGCACGAACTCGGCGGCCGTGACCGGCTCGATCTCGCGGCGCAGCCGATCGAGAGTGTAGCGATGAACGCGCGCCAGCAGCCTGCGCTCACACCACTCGAGCGCCGCCTCCCCCGGAGTGAATCGACCACGCAGGACGAACCCCTCGCGCTCGAGCGCCGTGAGGGCGAGCTGCACATCGGCGACGTCCAGGCCGAGTGCGCGTGCCAGCACAGGTTCGGTCACCGGTCCTGAAATTTCCAGCCGGCCACGCACCAGCTCGCGAATGCCGTCCTCGCGCGACCAGGCGCGGGCGCGCTCGCGCTCGGGTGCCGCCAGCGGCGGCTCGACCGGCACCCCCGGGTAGACCGTCTCGATCATGGGCAAACGCTCAGCGGCGACCCACAGCGGTGGGTCGAGCCGCAGCGTCCCGGCACGTCCTGTCCGCACCAGCTCCTCGAAGAGGGCCGTCCATTCCGCATTCCGCGTTCCGCGTTCCGCGCCTGGCAACATCCCCGCCACCAGCAGGGCGTCGTGCAACTCGTCCGCCGAGCGCGCTTCCGGCCACGCCTCCTCACGCACTCGGTCGATGGCCGCTGCGTCGAGGCGCCCGAACTCCTCCGCTTCCTTGACGTCGAGGGAGCGGCGGGTGAGAACCGCTCGCGTCCGCCGTTCCTCGAGGGGGGCCTCGTCGAGAAAAGCGTAGGGACGCGCGTTGAGGATCTCGTGGCAGAAGGGAGACGGCTCCGCCGTGTCGCGGGCCACCAGGGTGTATTGCCCGCCCGCGATGCGCTCGAGGATGCGCTGTAGCGCGGTGAAGTCCATCGCCTCATCGAGGCAATCGCGAATCGTCTGCGTCACCAGTGGGTGGTCGGGGATCTCGCGATCTCCCGCCAGGTTCTCGGGACAGGCGAGCTGGTCCGGGAAGATCGCCGCGACGAGATCCTCCGCCTCCATGCGCAGAATCTGGATCGGGACCTTCTGCCCCCCGCGCTGGCGCAGGATCGCCAGGGCGCGCGTCGCGTTCCAGCGCCAGCGACTGGTGAACATCGGCGCTACCAGCATCGCCTGCACCAGCAGGTGCTCCGCCTGGTCGGGATGCAGGTAATGGAACACGTCCTCCAGTGCGAAGCTGTGATGGGCGCCGAGCGAAAGTACGATCGCGTCCTCGGTGGCGGCCGCCTGCAGCTCGAAGTTGAAGCTGCGGCAGAAGCGCTTCCGCAGCGCCAATCCCCATGCCCGGTTGACCCGGCTGCCGAACGGCGCATGGAGCACGAGCTGCATGCCCCCGGCCTCGTCGAAGAACCGCTCGAGCACGAGGGTTTCCTGTGTCGGGACGACGCCCAGGATCTTTTGCGTTGCGTCGAGATACTCGACGATCAGTCGCGCAGCGGGCTCAGGCAGACCCGGAATCTCCCCCAGCAGCCACGTGACCGCGCTGCGTGGGTCCGGCAGCCGTACCGCGACCTCGCGTCGCAGCCGGGACACCTCCTCGGACAGCTCGTCGGTGCGTCCGGGTGCCTCTCCGAACCAGAACGGAATCGTCGGCGGCTGGCCCTGAGCGTCGGCGACGCGGACCGCGCCCTGCCGGGTTTCGATCTTCGTGATCTGGTACGACGCATTGCCGAGCTGGAAAACGTCCCCCGGCATCGATTCGATGGCGAAGTCTTCATTCACGCTGCCCACAAAGGTCTCGGTCGGCTCGAGCAGGACGCGGTAGTCGCCGAGATCCGGAATCGCTCCGCCGGACATGATGGCCGCCAGCCGGGCGCCCCGTCGGGCGGCAATGCGACGGTTCACGCCGTCGTAGTGGAGGTGCGCACCGCGGCGGCCACGCCGCGTGGTGAATCCTTCCGCCAGCATGCGCACGACGGCGTCGAACTCCGCCCGCCCGAGGTTGCGATATGGGTGCGCTGCGCGGCACAGCTCGAACAGGTCGTCCTCGGTCCACTCTTCGCATGCCACCGCCGCGACGACCTGCTGGGCGAGGATGTCGAGCGGCTGCTCGGGGATGATGAGCCGGTCGAGCCGCCCCTCGCGGGTGGCCCGGATGAGCGCGGCGCACTCCACCAGCTCGTCGCGCGACAGGGGGAACAGGCGCCCCTTGGGAACCGCGTCGAGCCGGTGCCCGGAGCGACCGACGCGCTGCAGAAACGTCGCGATCGACCGGGTGGATCCGATCTGGATGGCGAGGTCGACCGCACCCACGTCGATTCCCAGCTCCAGGGAGGCGGTGGCGACCAGTGCCTTCAGCGTGCCGGCCTTGAGCCGCTCCTCCGCCTCGAGCCGCGTCTCCCTCGAAAGGCTCCCATGGTGCGACGTGACCTGGTCGGAGCCCAGACGCTCCGAGAGGTGCAGCGTCAGCCGCTCGCACAGCCGCCGTGTATTGACGAACACCAGCGTGGAGCGGTGCGACTCGATCAGGGCAGCGATGCGCTCGGTGACTTCCTCCCACACCTCGGCCGACATGACCGCCTCGATCGGGGAATCGGGGATCTCGATCGCCAGATCGAGTTGGCGGTAATGCCCGGCGTCGACGATGACGGGCAGGGGGCGACGGCTCCCAACCAGGAACCGCGCGATCTCCTCGATGGGCTTCTGCGTCGCCGACAGGCCGATGCGTTGCAGTCGCCGACCCGCCAACGCTTCGAGCCGCTCGAGGGTGAGCGCCAGGTGGCTGCCGCGCTTGTCGCGGGCGACCGCGTGAATCTCGTCCACGATGACGGCGCGCGTGGTCCGCAGCATCTCCCGTGCGCGGGGAGAGGTGAGAATCAGGTACAGCGACTCGGGAGTGGTGACCAGCACATGTGGAGGCCGGGCGAGCATCGCCTGCCGCTCATCGGCCGGCGTGTCGCCGGTTCGCACCACTGAGCGGATCTCGACGTCAGGCAGGTCGAGGCCCGGCAACGATGCGCGGATCTCACCCAGCGGCTCGCTGAGGTTCTTCTGCACGTCGTTGGACAGGGCCTTGAGGGGCGACACGTACACGACGTGAACTTCGTCGCGCAGCCCCCCGTTCAATCCCTCGTGCAGCAGCCCGTCGATCGCAGCCAGGAAGGCCGCGAACGTCTTTCCGGCTCCGGTGGGTGCGGCGATCAGGACGTCATGGCCCTCCCGAATGACTGGCCACGCCCGCCGCTGGGGCTCGGTCGGCTCGGCGAAGCGACTCGCGAACCAGTTGGAGACCGCGGGATGGAAGCCGGAGAGTGCCATGGGACCGATAATATACCGAAAGAGCCCGCTGGCCGGGCGGTGTCAGTCGGCGGCCTCCGCCACCGCCAGGCCCCGGGTGGCCGCAATACGCTCGATCGTCTCTCCGATCTTGCTGTTGGGCGTCGAGGCGCCGGCCGTGAGGCCGATCCGCAGCGGTCCCGGCGGCAGCCACCCGCCCTGCTCGGCCTCCCCGGACGACCCGCCCAGGGGCTTGAACCGGATCGTTCCGCGCTCCGGGTCGATGCACAACGCGTCTTCGATGTGATACGTCGTGACCCGCTCGGCGCAAATCGCCGCGAGGTGCGTGGTGTTGCTGGAGTTGTAGCCGCCGATCACCACCATGACATCGAGCTGCTCCGCGACGAGCCTGATCACGGCGTCCTGACGGTCTTGTGTTGCCGAGCAGATCGTATCAAAGGTGCGGAAGTGCTCGACGAGCGCGGCTTCGCCGTAGCGCCGCAGCATGGCCTGGCGAAGCTCCTCCGCGATCGCCAGCGACTCGTTGGACAGCATGGTCGTCTGGTTCGCCACGCCGACGCGGACCAGATCGCGGTCGGGGTCGAATCCGGGCGATGCGCAGTGTGCGAACCTCCGCAGGAAGCGCTCGCGGCGCGGCGGCTCCGTCGCATCGTCGTCACCTTCGATGTAGGCACACACCGCCCGCGCCTCGCTCATGTCGCGAACGACCAGGTACTTCCCGCCCGGGTGACGGCTCACCTGACTCGAGGTGGCCTTGGTTTCTTCGTGGAGGTACTTGCCGTGGATGACGGAGGTGAAACCGTCGCGGGCGTAGGATTCGACGCGTTTCCAGACGTTGAGCACCGAGCCGCAGGTGGTATCGACGAGCACGCAGCCGAGCGCCCGCAGTCGCTGGAAGTCGTGGACGGTGACGCCGAAGGCCGGGAGTATCACCACGTCGTCCGCCGAAAGGGCCGTGAAATCGAACTCGCCCCGCTCGGGTTGGAGGAAGGTGACACCCATCTCGGCCAGGCGCTGGTTGACGTGAGGATTGTGGATGATCTCGCCCACGAGGAACAAGCGGCGGTCCGGAAACTTGGTCCGTGTTTCGTAGGCGTACTCGATGGCGCGATCCACGCCGTAGCAGAACCCGAACTCCTGGGCCAGACGGAAGGTCAGGTCGCCCACCTGCAGGGTGCGGTCCGCCTCCCGGACACGCTCGACCAGGCGACTGTGGTAATCGTGGGTGAGCGCGCCGGCGATGGCGGCCTTGAGCCCGAAGCCCTTGCGGTAATACGTCTGGTTCACGCTGGTAATCTAGCCCGCGCGGCGCGGCGTCACGGCCCGGCGTGGCACGGCACCGACTCGGCGGCGAAGGGGATCGCGACGAAGGCCCCTCGCAGCAGGGGACGCAGTCCGCCCGAAGGATCGTGACCTGAGCCGGCCACCTGCCCGCTGACGGCGTCAGCGCCGCGATCCACTCGCACCGTGCCGCTGTCGAGGACCAGTGTGTGCGCCACCTCGCCGGTGCGGTACTGCAGCGCCACGCGGGCGTGCACCGTCGTCAGGCTGTCGGCAGGATGGGCGATCGGGTACGCTCCCGAATCCGGGCCCGCGGCGCTGAGCCAGATCAGCACCCCGGAGCCGCGCTCCGCACCCTCCAACACCACACCTCCCACCGAATCGCGACAGGACGCGGCCGAAAGCGGCACCGCGAAATCGATCGTATCGAGCTGGATGCGGGCGAGCGAGCCGAGAAAGGTCCCTGTCGGCGGGGAGCTGGGCGCCCCGCACGCGACGGCCACGCCGATCGCGGCCCAGGCAACCCGGCTCACGGCGACACCAGCCCCAGTTGGGCGCGCGCCGCTTCGACCGGCAGGGTGTGCGGCGCGAGGGCGGCCACCACGGTGGCCGGCACAGGGCGGGGACGCAGCGTCCCGCGGTCGACGCAAACCAGCACCTGCCACCCCGTCGCGCCGAGCTGCGGCGGATCGTCGCGCAGCACGTCGAAGTTCAGGCGCAGCGAGGTGGTGCCCACCTTCCCGATGCAGGCGGCGACGCGCAAACGATCGTCGAGCCGCGCCGGCAGGAAGAACTCGCCGTGGAGGGCCTTGCGGGGGAACCAGATGTTGTGGCGGTCGAACACATCACGGTAGGCGAGTCCGACAGAACGGAACATCTCCGTTTCGGCGATCTCGAAGAAGCGGACGTAGGACCCGTAGAAAACGATTCCCGCGAAGTCCACATCCGACCAACGCACATATTCGTCGATGACAAAGGGCGACGGGGCGGTCGACATGGCCCGAACAAGCTACGCCGGGACCGCGACGGCGGGAAACCCCGCACCCGGCGCTACGGCCGCAGGCCTCCGGCACGGTCGCGATCGAGACCGTAGGCTTTCAGGCGCCGCCACAGCGTCGTGCGGCTGATCCCCAGGCGGCGTGCCGTTTCTGCCAAGCCGCCGTTGGTGGTGTCGAGCGCTTCAAGAATGGCCCGCCGCTCGCGCTCCGCCAGCGTCCCGCCGCTCACCGGCGCCATGACGATCGCCTCGACCGTCCCGCTGCCGCCCAGGTCCAGGGCGACCTTCCGGCCCCCCAGCGCTAGCGCCCGGCGCCGCAGCGCGCCGGGCTCGGTTGGTGGCGGCGCGCCAGCCCCGAGGCTGACGCGCGCCCGCGCCGCCTCGTTGACGAAGATCACCTCGCCCTCGGTGCTGAAGACGATGATGCCGTCGCTCACGTGACTCAGCAGCGCCCGTGCGAATACCGGTAGGGCGTCGGGGAGGGCGGGCTCACCGAGCATGGTCATCGTAGCATCTACCACCGAGGGCCGGCCGGGGTTTCATGCCTCAGACCTCGCCCGGGGTCTTGCGCGCCCCCGGTACGTAGTCCATGATTTGACCGCTCGGTCAGCAACGGGAGGGCGTGCGTGTCACGGAGAGGGACGGCCACGCGGCGGGCTATTCGCGCTGCGGCGCTCGAGGTGCTTCGGGATCCCGGGATCGATGGATTCGCGGTGGAGGCGGTGGCGCGAAGGGCGGGACACGCGAAGGGCCTCGTGATCTACCACTTCGGGTCCCGCGAGCGGTTGCTGGGGGAGTGCGGCGCCGCCCTCACCCGGGAGCGAGCCGAGCGCCTCTTGGCGGCACGCGGGTCCGGGCCCGGCATCCGCGGTATCGACGCGATGTGGCAGGAGTTGCTGCGCCAGGTGCGCGACGGCACGACCCGCGCCTGGCTCGGGCTGGCCGCGCTGGGGGCGCTCCCGCAGCCAGCCGGGGACCCCGACGATGTGGCGCGGGGAGCCCTGCTGGACGGGTGTGCCGCAGCCCTCGCCGCCGGCGTCCCGGAGGCCGTCGTGCGGGAGGCGTACGACATGCTGTGGCTCGCCCTGCTTCGGGGCTTCGAATCCGCGGACTTCTAACGGCGCCGACGGCCCGGGCGGGACTTGGTGTGCCGCTCGGAGCGCGGCAGCGAGCGCAGCAGGCCGTGGAGCTCCGCGAGCGAGTCGGCGCGCAGCGCCTCCCGCTTGCCGCGTAGGACGGTGAACCGCAGCGGCCGGTCCAGCACGGGAAGATCGTCCTGCTGCAGGCGTCGCGCCTGACCTTCGCGCAGGCGGAGGCGCGCCACACCCGTGCCGCGGTCGACCTCGTACTCGATGGCCACGCGGTCCCCGTGGAGGTGCAGCGACGCCGGCAGCGCCTCCAGACGGGCACGGCTCTCAGCGGGAACGGCGCCCTCCACATCGAGCGTGATGCGCCGGTCGACGAAATCACTCCACGATCGGACGCCGGCCAGCTGCTCCAGAAGTCGGACGCGCGACTGCTCGGGAGCGGCGGCCGTCAGCGTTCCCCCCGAGCGGCGCCAGTAGAACCCCAGGCGCTCGAGGGCATGGCGGATGGCGGCCTGATCGGGATGCGGGGTCACGCCGGCGAGCAGCGCATCGGCGAGCGTCGCGCGCGCCCCGTCGACCAGCTCGTCGGGAAAAGGGCTGGCGAGCGGCGCGGTTTCCCGCTCGAGCTCAAAGCCGAAGTAGGTGACCGTTCGCACCGCCACCAGGCCCTCGTGCCGCCGATGCCGCTCGTAGGAGACAAGCGGGGGACTGCGGCGAGCGTGACGGCGGATTACCGCTTCGGGAAGCTCGGTCCCCTCGATGGCGGCCCGTGGCCGCCCGAAGCGATCGGCGAAATAGCGCAGCGTACCCGCCACCGCACCCCAGCTGGCGCATACCGACGAGCGGCTCACGCGGGCTTCGGTGCCGGCCGCAGTCTCGCCGTCAATCACCAGGTCGAAGGGCATCACGCGACCCAGGAGCTCTGCGAACGCGCCCCGCAGGTGCTCGCGCGCGGGCGCGAGACGCGCGGGCAGTGGAAGCTCGAGCTGGCGGTACACGGAGGCGACGCCGAGCGCGGTGTCCTCCACCGCCTTGAGCAGCACGCCGCGACGCTCGGCCCACCGCTCGATTTCGTCCCGGAACAGGTGGCGCGGCAGCCCGTAGACCTCTCCCACGTACCCGTGGCGGTTGACCGCCTCTGCGTAGACGTTGTACGCCGTGAGGTGGTCGCTGCCACGCACCACCAGCCCCCGCAGATCCCGGTCCTCGCGCGTCATGCGGTGCAGTGACTCGACGTTGGCGCACACGGCCACCGCCGGGATCAGCGCAGGATCGGCGTGCCACAGCAGCTCACCCCAGGGGCGCTCGACCGGCATCGCCTCGACCTCCCGGCCGTAGGCGGTGAGCCGCCCACCCTCGACCAGGCCCCGGTCCGTGAGGCGCGCAGCGGCCTCGCGATACGCATGACGGTCGAGCGGTACGGGCAGCTCAAGACCGCGAGGGTCCACGCCCAGGGCGGCGCACGTCAGCGCCACGCGCTCGGCGTCCCCCGCCAGCTGAAACTCCGGCGGGGTGGGACGCAGGCTCGCGAAGTCGAGGTTGCGATCGCTCAGGATGTAGACCTCGCCGCCGGCGACCCGACCATGCACCCGCCCCGCCATCTGGAGAATCTCATTGGCACCGAGATAGAGACGGGTCAGGACATTTCGACCGCGGTCCACGACGTTGCCATAGCGCGCGTCGTAGATGACGACGGTGTCCAGCCCCTGCACGTTGAGGGCAGACTGTCCTGCAGCGGTCATCGCCAGCAGGAACGGTGGTTTGACCAAACCGTCAAGATAGGGACGGATGACCCGCACTGGCTCGCCACCGTGGTAAAAGGCCGTATGGAGGCTCTCCCAGCGGCCGCCGACCTCCTCCGCGAGAGATTCCACTTCGGCGCGGGTGGGGACGAACACCGCCACCCCGCGACGTTGGCGGATGGCAGTTTTCATGAAACGATCGTTCAGGAAATCTCGGGGCTGCAGCGGCAGCACCCGGACGTCAGCGGCCTTGTCGGGATCGAAGGCGCGCGTTTCGAGAACTTCGGCCGAGTCGAGGTAGCGGGCGTAGAAGCTGGGATCCACCGTGGCGGACAGCCAGATGAACCGGCAACGAGCGCGCTTGCCCAGGGCGAGGCACAGCTCGAGCTCGGCGGAGGTCTGGTGAATCTCGTCGACCACCAGCGTGTCCTGGGCCGAGATCAGGGCGTCCTGGAACCACCGCCGGGCGATTCCCGTGGTGACGATCACGACGTTCCACGTCGGCGTTTCGGGGGTCGCCTCTCGCTCCCGGTTCACCACGCCGACCTTCAGCGGGTCGGCCAGGATGGTCTCGGCGATGGGCCGGATCGCGAGGGTCTTCCCCGTACCGGTGCCGGCGACTACACCGAAGCCGTGCCCCGATGCGGCGAGCCGACGGAAGTCGGCGCCGTGCTCGCGCTCGAGCAGGGTGTCGATGTGCAGCGAGAGCGCCAGTTCGATGGTCTCACACGCCGCCCGCGTGGGTGCGATGACGATGATCCGGCCCGTGGCCGGCTCGGCCGCGCGAAACGCATCGGGATCGGGGGGGAGAAAGTGGTCGCGGACGAGACGCACGGGCGGAATATACGACGCCCGCGGTCGGGGCCGGCCGCGGGCGTCGGGTCCGCTCAGTGCTAGCGGTGGTACCGGTCGCGCAGATGACGGTGCGCGAACCGGCGGGGCTGAACCGGCCGAGCCACGACGACGAGTCCATGGCGCGCCCCGTGATGGTGCCGAGCACCGCTGACCACCACGATGCGCGGGTGTCGTACGCGGGACCGGCCGGCGACCACAACCACAGGCCCGTGCACGGCGGGTACCGCCACTCGGACTGACACGGTCACGCGGGTCTGCCCGACGGCGGGCGCCGCCACCAGCGCGAGCAGCGCGGCTCCAAGGCTCAAGGATTTCATGGGCGTTGGCCTCCTTCCGTGGCGGTGCAAGAAGAAAACACCATGCCACCGGGAGCCAGGCCCCAAGACATTCAGCAACAGGCGGTTACGGAATTCGGCCGCGGGCGGGACCGCGCTGTGCGTGTCCCAAAAGGAGGACAGATGCGCTCGCCAATTGGGGAGTCAGTCGCCCAGGCTCGTCCCGAGGTCGCGCGCGGTGGCGACCGCGTCGGAATCGAGCTGCACGCGCTTGGGGGTCGCCAGCGCCTGGTCGAGCGGGATGGCGGCGACGCGGTGGGGCGGTGTCAACGCAACCATGCAACCCCATTTGCCTTCGGCGATGAGGCGGATGGCGGCGGCCCCGAACCGCAGGCCGAGTAGCCGGTCGAACGTTGTCGGGCTGCCTCCGCGCTGCAGGTGACCCAGCACCAGCGAGCGAGCTTCCTTCCCGGTACGTGCCTCGACATCGCGTGCAACCGCCTCGGCGATGCCACCGAGGCGGTGGGCTTCGGGATCCTTGAAGGTCGCAGTCCCACCCTTGGGGAGGGCGCCTTCCGCCGCCACCACGATGCTGAATCGACGGCCCCGCGCGTCCCGCCGCCGCACCTTATCGCACACTTTCTCGATGTCGAACGGGATCTCGGGGATGAGAATCACGTCCGCCGTGCCGGCCAGACCCGCGTGCAGTGCGATGAACCCCGCATTGCGACCCATTACCTCGACCACCATCACGCGCTCGTGGCTCTCCGCGGTCGAATGCAAGCGATCGATCGCATCCGTCGCCACGGCAACCGCGGTGTCGAATCCGAATGTCGCCACCGTGCCACCCACATCGTTATCGATGGTCTTGGGCACGCCGACGAGGGGCACCCCCTTTGCATGGAGGTCCCGAGCGATGGCGAGGGACCCGTCGCCGCCGATCGCCACGAGCGCGTCGATTTCGTGGAACTGGAAGTTGCGAATCACCTCGTCCGAGCGATCCCGTTCGGTCCAGCTGCCGTCCGGCGCCCGGTCTCGCCAGTGAAACGGATTGCCGCGATTGGTGGTCCCGAGAATCGTGCCGCCGAGGTGCGTGATGCCCCGCACCTGATCCGCCCCGAGCGGTATGACCGAGTCCTCCCCCAGCAGACCACCGTAACCCCGTCGGATTCCCACGCATTCCCAACCGCGATGCAACGCGCCCAGCACCGCGCCGCGAATGACGGCGTTGAGGCCCGGGGCGTCACCGCCCCCGGTGGTGATGGCGATCTTCATGATTCGGCGCGCGCGGCGGCGATGAGGCGACGGATCTCACCCGGCTCGGCGTGTCGGCGCACTCGCAGCTTGGAAAACACCAGACGATCGTCCAGGCTTACCTCAAAGGCGCCGCCCGAAGACTCGACCAGGCGGACATCGAGGTCCGGGAACGCTTCGCGTAGCTCGGCCGCCAGACCGGCGGCCCGCGGCTCATAGTTTCAGACGACGCAGTAGGCGATGCGCACGCGCATGATGGGTACGATACCCGCGCGCGGCGGCGGGCGCCACGCCGCTTGCCGGGTGCACGGCGCGTCCCTACCCTTTTCCGCATGCCAGAGCACGGCCGCGGCTCGCCAGCGGTGTCATCCGCCATCGTACGAGGCGTCGTCGGGATCGGTGGCGCGGCGGCGGTGACCTGGGCCGCCGGGGCCCACGCCACAGGCGCAGTACCCATCAGCGCCGGACTCGTGACAGCGCTGGCGGTCTTTGGCGGACTCGGTGTACTGACCCGCGCATTCGGGATTCCGCTCCCCGGCCAGGGGTTCGCATCCTACGTCCTCGGCGTGATGGTCGCCGCAGTCGTCAGCCGGGGCACGGCCTTCGCCGTGCTGGTCGCGCCGGTGGCGATGCTCGTGGGCGACGTGGCATTGCGTCGTCTACCGCTCACCGGCGCAGCCGTCAACGCCGCCCATCTGTCCGCCGGCACCGCCGTGGCCGGGGTTGCCTACATGCTGCTCGGCGGGGCGAGCGGCGCCGCGGCGTTCCATGCGGCGAACGTCGGCCCCCTCCTCGTCCTGCTGCTGCTGCTCCCGGCCGTCGTCAATGGCACATTCTACCTGGAGCTCGCGACCGGTCGTACGATCGCCTGGGTGGACGCCCGCCTCACCTTGCGTTGGGAGGCGGTGGTCTACTGCGCGTCGGCCGCGCTGGCGCTCGGGGCCACGGGGCTGTGGTTCGCCAGCCCCCCCGTTCCGGTCGCGGTTGCGATCGGCATCGCGCTGGTGGGGGCCGCGATCCTCAGCTGGCTCCTGATCCGCGCCGCTGTGCGCACTGATGAGCTGCGGCTGCTCCAGGATCTGGCCCAGCTCGCGGCGACCGAGCTCACTTTCACGCGGGGCTTTCCGAGAATCCAGCAGCTGACTGGCAAACTGGTCGCCTGGGAGGACATGGGGTTCGCCCGCCTCGATGCCGCGACCGGGGACCTGATCTCGATCGGCGACACGGCGGCACCGGCGGGCGCGCCGGCGTACCGGTACCAGGCGCACATCGGTCTCGTGGGTCGGGTGCTCGATTCCGGTCGCGCCCAGGCCGCCAGTCAGCTCGCCGATGGTGAACTGCCCGTCCCCACCGCACAGGGTGGGACCCGCCCGCGCTCCGCCATCGTGGTGCCGTTGCGTTACGCGGAGCAGTTGGTGGGACTCTGGGTGGTACGCCACAGCCAGCCGCGGATGTATCGCGACGCCGACGCCGCTCTGCTGGAGCTCGTGGCACCACAGTTCGCGTTGCTGCTGCAGATCCAGCGCGCCGTCGAGCCGGTGGTGGGTGCAGCGGATCAGGTCACGCAATACGTCCAGACCCTCACCGCCACGGCCCAAGAGATTCACGCCTCCAGCGAGGAGGTCACGGCCTCGGCGCAGCGCGCCGCCAGCGGTGCGGCGCAGGCGGCGGCGGTGGTGAACTCCTCCGCGGCCCGTTCCACTGACCTGAAGCATATCGCCGATGACGCCGCGGCAGCCGGCGACCAGACCGGCGACGCCGGTGCGCGAATGGAAGAGACGATCGCGCGGGTGCGGGCGGCGATGGACGCGGCGGCTCGTCGTCTGGTCGAGCTGGGTGCGTCCGCCGAGGAGAGCGCGGCAGAGGTGGCGCGCCTGCGCGTCGTGGCCGGCGAAGTCGAGCGATTCTCGGAAACGATCGCCACCATTGCGAACCAGACCAATCTCCTCGCGCTGAACGCGACGATCGAGGCGGCGCGCGCCGGGGCCCATGGTCGTGGCTTCGCCGTGGTAGCCGATGAGGTGCACAAGCTCGCCGAGGAGAGCGGCCGCGAGGCGCGGGCCGTGCATCGGGCCGTCCAGGATACGCGCCGCGCGCTGGATCGCGCCGCGGAGGTGCTCGAGCGCATGCGCACCGAGCTCGGTGGCGTGGCGGCGGGATCGCAGCAGTGGGCCACTGATCTGCAGACGATCGCCGACGCGGCAGCAGCCACGTCGCGGGCCGGCCGCCGCGTCGTCGAGACCGCCCGGGCGAGCACCGACGTCGCCGCGCAGATGATGGCAGCGCTCTCGCAGGCCGAGGCCGGCGCCCAGGGATCCGCGCAAGAGGCCACGGCGGTCGCCGCCGCTGCTGCCGAGCAGCTCCGCGCCATCGAGGATCTCGCCCGGGGCGCCACCGAGCTGTCGGGGGTCGCCGACCGCCTGGCCCTGGCGGTGCGCTTCGCGCGGGGCAACGGTGCGGGCGCGTAGCGTCGCACTGCTCGCCGTGGCCGCCGCCTGCGGGGGCTCGAGCGGTCCGCCGGCAATCCCGCCGGTGGCGATCGACTACGTGGATGGCGCCGTGGAACCGATCTTGATCCGGGGCACCACGGTCGTGATCGAAGGCTACGGCTTCGGCGCCACCCAGGGTGCGGGCGGCGTCTCCTTCACCGGTGCGGCAGGCAGCGTCTCAGCCAGCGTCGTCGACTCGGGATGGAGTGACTTTGCCGTGACGGTGGTCGTGCCCGCTGGCGCGATCACCGGATCGCTCGCCCTGACGACCGACGCGGGGCAACGCCTCGAGCACCCCGTGCACGTGCTGCCGGCGGTCGGGTTCGACGTCGCAGCGCTGGCGTGGCAGGCGCGGGCCGGATTCCCCCGTGCCCCCGTCGGGGTGGCGGTCAGCGCCGCCGAATTCGCCGCTGCGACGGGCGTCGTCACGACGATCTTCGCGGCGGGAGGCGCCGAGCCGGTCGGGGGAGACTCGGTGTTCGCGCCGGAGACCAGTGTGCACGTTGCCCAGGCGCAGTCCGGCGGTGCGCTGACCGCCTGGGTGCGGCAAGCGGAATCCGGTGACGCCGCTGCCAACCGTTCCCTGCCGGTGCCGCGCGCATTTGCCGCAGCGGTCGTTGCCACCCGCCACAACGCCCGGTTGCCGCTCACGACCGGCATCCTGTACGTCATCGGCGGCATCGACACGGCCGGCCGGGCGCAGAACACGGTGTTCGGGGCCGACGTGTCTGCCAACGGCGTCGTGGGCCCGTTCGCGCTCCTCAGGCCCCTCCCGGTCGCGGTGGCGGGTGCCGCCGCCGTCGTGCGACGCGGAAGCATCTATCTCGTTGGAGGCGCGAATGCGGACGGCCAGCCGCTCGAAACCGTGCTGGTGGCCCGCGTGACGGCGAGCGGGCAACTGGATGGCTGGTACAGTCAGCCCACGATCCCCGGATCGCGGGCGTATGCGGGCACCGCCGTGCTCGACCGCCGCGTGGTGGCGTTCGGCGGCATCGACGCCACCGTCGCGCCCGGGGGCGGCCTCGATGACCTGCCGGCGCGCCTGGACAGTGGCGACAGCAATTCCGTGAGCCGGCGGTCGGGGTTCTTCGTCGGTGAATGGGGGGTGGTGGGGACCCTGCTGCCCCAGCCACGCTCGCAATTCGCCGTGCTCAACGTCGGGACCGCCCTGCTGGTGGTCGGCGGCATGTACCCCGGAGCGGCGACTAACGATGCCGAGACCGTGGCGGCACCCTACATCGGTGACTCGCTGGGAACATTCGGCGGGCCCGTCGGCGTCGCCGCCATCGCCGATCAGGGCGGCGGCACGCTGGTGGGACCAGCGGCGGCGACCTGGCGCGAGGCGAGTGGCACGGTCCACGGCCTCGTGCTCGGTGGCATGGACCTCGCAACACGACTGCGTCGCACCGGAGTCTGGGGATTCTAGCATGACCGCAGGTCGCGCCAGTGTGCTCGTCTCACTCGCCGTCGCGGTGGGCTTGCCGGCGTACGCGCAGGGTCGTGCGCGGCTCGAGGTCGGCGGCTATGGAGCGTGGCTCCAGCCCGACGGCGCCGTGTCCGGGAGCGGCGGTCCGGGTGTCGGCGGCTGGCTCACGCTGCCGCTGTGGGGTCGGTTCGGCCTCGACGTCGATTTCGGCGTCCACGACGCGGGCGGGGGCGTCTCGGCGACGGTACCGGCGGCGGCACTCGTGTTCGGCGCCCCACCGGGGAGCGCGGGACCGTTCCTCGGTGCGGGATACGCGCGGCCGCGCTTCAAGCAGCGCGGCGGAACCGCGATCAGTGACAACGCCGCGATGGCGATCCTGGGAGTGCGGTTCGGGCTGGGCGCCCGCGTCGCGATGCGCGTCGAGCTGCGCGCATTGCTGTCTCCCACCACCGAGATCCCGGGGGCGGACAACGCCGCCCACGGAGTCGCGGCGCTGGGGCTGAGCTACGCCATCGGTGCACGACGGGCGGGCGATCAGGACGGCGACGGTGTCGCCGACGACCGCGATCGATGCTGGGCGACGCCGCCCGGTGCCGTGGTGGACGGGCGCGGCTGTCCCGTTGATGCCGACGGGGACGGCGTGGCAAACGGGCTCGACGCGTGTCCCCACACGCCCCCGGGCGCGCGCATCACCGCCAACGGCTGCCCGCTGGACGACGACGGCGACTCGGTCTACGACGGTCTCGACCAGTGTCCCGATACGCCGCACGGCGCGAGCGTCGACCCGCGCGGCTGTCCGGCGGATGCCGATGGCGATCGCGTCGCCGACGGTGTGGACCGCTGCCCCGGCACCGCGCCTGGCGCACGGGTCGATGCCGCCGGCTGCCCCAGCGACGGCGATGGGGACGGTGTCTGGGACGGTCTCGACCGCTGCCCCGACACGCCCCGTGGCGTCGCCGTGGGGCCGGACGGCTGCCCGGCGGCGCCGCCGCCGATCGTGATCGACTTCACGCCGGAACGGCGGTCCGTGGAGCTGCGCGGTGTGACCTTCGAATCCGGTCGTTCGCGCCTGTTGTCGGAGTCGTTCGTGATTCTCGACGAAGTCGCGCGCGTACTGCTCGAGAATCCCGACTGGCGCATCGAGGTGGCCGGCTACACGGACAACACCGGCTCCGTGGCGACGAATCGCCGCCTGTCACTGGAGCGCGCCACGGCGGTGCGCAGCTATCTGGTGCTCCGCGGCGTCCCCGCCGAGCGGCTCGTGGCCCGGGGATATGGGCCTTCCGATCCGGTGGCGTCGAACACCACCGCCGAGGGTCGCGCGCGCAACCGCCGGGTCGAGTTGCGCCAACTCGACTGAACCGTCGCGGGGGGAGGCACGAGGCGGTAGGTTGTTCTCGTGCGGCCACGCGCCATCGCCATTCTCACTCTGGCCATCGCGGTTCTCCTCGCCGGTGGACCCACGGCGGCACAGCGCTCCACCCGCCGGGGCGCCATCCCGAGCCCGCGATCGGTGCTGGGGTTCGAGCCGGGGATGGACCGGCGCCTCGCGGACTGGGCGACGCTGGTCCGCTACTATCGTGCGCTCGCCGGGGCGAGCGACCGCGTGGGGTTCCGCGAATTCGGTCTCTCGACGGACGGCGCGCCATTCGTGGGCCTGGTCATCTCCAGCCCGCGCAACCTGCGCGCCCTCGACCGCTATCGCGACATCAACGACCGGCTGGCGGATCCCCGCCGTTTGCGCAGCAACGCGGAGGCCCTGGCCGCCCTGCGGGACGGCCGCGCGATCGTCCTCATCACGTCGAGCATCCATTCGACGGAGGTCGGCGGGTTCCTGACGCCGGTCGTGCTCGCGCATCGCCTGGCCACCGATACGAGCGCGACCACGCGCGCCATCCTCGACAACGTGATCGTATGGCTGGTCCCGTCGCTCAATCCGGACGGCGTGGACATCGTGACGCACTGGTACGAACGCACCCTCGACACGCCGGCCGAGGGAACGCCGCCGCCCGAGCTGTATCACCATTACACCGGGCACGACAACAACCGTGACTGGTACGCGTTCACCCAGGTCGAGACCCGGCTGACGGTCGACTCGCTCCACAACGTCTGGCACCCCCAGATCGTGCACGACATTCACCAGCAGGGCACCCGGGGGTCGCGACTCTTCATTCCGCCCTACCTCGACCCGTACGAGCCGAACGTGGACCCGCTGCTGACCGACGGGGCCAACGCCTTGGGGACCGCGATCGCCTGGAGCCTCGCCGGCCAGGGCAAGACGGGCATCTCCTTGAGCGCGACGTACGACGCGTGGACACCGGCGCGGGCGTACTCGCACTACCACGGCGGCGTGCGCCTGTTGTCGGAAGTCGCCAGCGCTGCGCTGGCGTCCCCGATCGAGGTACCGTTCGATCAGCTCGCCGACCCCGGCCGGGGGTTCGCACCGCGCGAGCGGTCGTGGAACTTCAGCCAACCATGGCCCGGAGGCCGCTGGACGCTGCACGACATCATCAGCTATCAAAGCGATGCCGCCTACGCCGTGCTGGAGCACGCAGCGCGCTATCGCGACCGCTGGCTCGCGAACTTCCTGTCGATCGGCTGGCGCGCGGTTCGCGGATGGCCGGGATGGCCGCGCGCCTTCGTGATTCCCCGGCGTCAGGACTCGACGGCGCTCGGGACGCTGCTCCGCACGCTGCATCGCGGTCAGGTGGAGATCCGCAGCGCGCGCGCCGCGTTCACGGTGCGCGGCCAGCGCTATCCGGCAGGGACGTTCGTGATCCCATTGCGGCAGCCCTACGCCGCGTTTGCCAAGGCGATGCTCGAGCCGCAGCGCTACCCCGACCGCCGGATGTACACCAACGGACCACCGATTCCGCCTTACGACGCCACGGCACACACACTGCCCCTGTTGATGGGCGTCACCGCTGTCGCGGCGCCAGACTCGCTCAGAGTGGCACTCTCCGCGCCGCTGGCCGAGGCCGAGCTGCCTGCACCGGTGTACCGCGCTACCGGGTTCGGGGAGGGGGAGGCTCCCCGCATTGGCTTGTATCGGTCGTACGACGCAGCGATGGACGAGGGGTGGACACGCTGGGTGTTCGACACGTGGGGGATTCCCTACGTCTCGCTCGTGGACTCGGTGGTGCGCGCGGGCCGCTTGAAGGGGCGGTTCGACGCCATCGTGTTGCCGGACCAGCCTCCACGGGAAATTCTCGAGGGTCTTCCCACCCGTTACCCGGCTCCGTACGCCGGCGGGATGGGGACGGCGGGGGCACAGGCGCTGCGGCAGTTCGTGATGGACGGCGGCACGCTGATCGCGTTGAATCGGGCGTCGCGCTTCGCCATCCAGACGCTGTTGCTGCCGGTTCGGAACGTGCTCGAAGGCACGGCTGACGTCGATTTCTACGCGCCGGGCTCCTTGCTCAGCGTAGACCTCGAGGCCGGACATGCCTTGGCGGCCGGGATGCCGACGCGCACCGCGGTCTGGTTCGAGTCCGGCCCGGCGTTCGATCTGCTCGACTCGACGGCCGTGCGGGTTGTGGCGCGCTATCCGACGGACCCGGCGGCGGTCCTGCTGTCGGGGTGGGTGCTGCGCCCGGAGCGGGTGGCCGGCCGCGCGGCGCTGGTCGAGGTGCGCATGGGCCAGGGTCGCGTGGTCCTGTTCGGCTTTCGTCCGCAGTACCGCGGTCAGTCGCTCGCCACCTATCGCTTGCTGTTCAACGCGCTACAGGCCCGCTGATTGCCGAGACTTGCGGGGGTCGGCGGGGTTTCCTATAGTGATCCTCCCTGTATGCGTCTGACCGGACTCGTTGCCGTTGCCGCGGCCGCGCTCCTTCCGAGTCGCGGCCTTTTTGCCCAAGGTCCGTTGCTGGACCCGGTGGCAGTCGTGGCGCCGACGGCGACCCAGCTCGCCGTGCGTTTGGTGCCTGTGACGCTGCGGCTCGCCACGCCCGATACCGGGGTGTTCCCGGAGCCCGAGCCCGTGCGGGCGCTGTACGTGAACGCATGGGCCTTCGCGTCGTCGCGCCTGTGGCGGCTCATCCAGCTCGCCGACTCGACCGAGATCAATGCGTTCGTGGTGGACGTCAAGGACGATACCGGGTGTCTGCTGTATCCGTCGCAGGTCGCCACCGCTCGTGAGATCGGCGCCAGCGCGTGCGCCCGGGTACGCGCCGTGCGACCCCGTCTCGACAGCTTGCGCATGCACGACATCACGCCGATTGCCCGCATCGTGGTGGCCAAGGATCCACTGCTCGCTGAAGGCAAGCCGCATTGGTCCGTCCGTCGGCGTGACGGGGAAGGATTGTGGCGCGACCGCATCGGGATGGCCTGGGTGGATGCGTACAACGACTCGGTGTGGGTGTACGCGGCTCAGCTGGCGGAAGAAGCGGCGCGGCTCGGATTTGAGGAGATTCAGTTCGATTACGTGCGGTTCCCCGACGAGCCCCGGGAGCGCCTCGCCACGGCAGTGTTCGCGGCACGCCAAGAGGGAGACAACTTCCGCGCCGCGGTGCGGCGCAACGTGCGCATGCTGACGCAGCGGCTCGCGGCCCTCGAGATACCGATCACGTTCGACGTCTTTGGACTCACCGCCACCTACGACGGTGACATGGGAATCGGACAGGTATGGGAGGACTTCGCCGCCGTGGCGGACGTTATCCTCCCGATGGTGTACCCGAGCCACTATTACGCTGGGGCCTACGGGTTCCGGCGACCCAACCACCATCCCTACGAGATCGTGCGCAACGCGCTGCGGGATGCCCAGGCGCGCACCCCGGATGCGGGGCCCGAGATTCGCCCCTACCTCCAGGCTTTCACCCTGGGCCGGCGGCAGCCGCGCTACACGCCCCACGAGATACGGGAGCAGATTCGCGCGGCGGAGGAGCTGGGAATCTTGTCATGGGTGCTGTGGAACCCCCGCAGCGCCTATCAGCGCGACGCGCTCCGCCCCTACCGGCTTGCCGCATCGCCGTCCGACGCCGCAGCGGTGGGCGCGCCATGAGGACGGCGCCGCGCTGGTGCGGGCTCGTGCTGCTGGCGGTCGCCTGCAGCGACACGCAGGGGGTCAGCCCCGATGCGATTCCCGGACCGGAGCTGGCAGCCGTCCGGTCGGCGCTCGTGTGCGCGGCCCAGACCGATCCCCTTTTCGCGCCGATCGGGCTGTTCGTTCTCCCCTATATCGACCGCGCTACGGCGCTCGTGTCGCCCGGTGGCGACACCACGCGCGTCAGCGGCATCGAGCTCGACATTCGCGCCGTCGTGGACTCGATGCCCGTGCAAGTCGGACTGGTCGGGGTTTTGGCCTGGACCGGGTTCGATTCGCTGACCCAGACCGTGGACACCACCGTGCTGCTGCTCGGCTCGAGCGGCGAGCTCCCGATCGAGGACGCCCTTGCCCCCAGCTTCTCGCCGGCGGTGCCGGGGGAGGGTTCGGGCGTGGTCATACACTCACCCACGGCGGAAAGCTGCGAGCTGTGGGCCCCCCGTGCGGGCGTGCTGCGCGTCACGAGCGCGACCTTCGGCTCCGGCACCGTGCTGGGCGCCGACTCGCTGTCGCTGACCCTGTTTCGCGGCACCACGGGGGGCGACTACGCCGTAACGGCCAAGCTGGTGCCGGACTCGAGCAGTACCGTGACCGCCGCGCAGGCGTACCCCGCCGGCGCTCAGGCGCTCAAGATGCGCATCACGGGCTTTAGTCTGCCGTAGCGGTCTCGGGCTGGGCGAGGGCCCGACCGGAGTGCCATTCGGTGATGTAGCCCGCGATCGCCGACGCGGCGACGGTGTAGGGGTTGGCGAGGTACAACTGGCCCGGACCCGAGCGGCCGGGGAAGTTGCGGTTGATTGCCGAAATCGTCACTTCCTCACTGGAGCGTGAGACGCCGGGTCCGGCGTTGATGCACGCGCCGCAGGACGGCTCGAGGAACGTGGCACCCACGGCGGCAAACAAATCGAGATAACCCCGGTCCGCGCAGTACTGCTTCACGTCCTGCGATCCACACTGGATGAAGAAGCGCACCCACGGGGCCACCCGCTCGCCTCCGGCCGCCGCTTCCGCGAGGACCCGGGCGTACATGTCCATGTCTTCTTTCTTGCCCGCCGTGCAGGACCCCGCGTAAGCGATGTCGACCCGCACCGGCTCCCCGGCTTCCGCGACAGCACGACCGTTACCCGGATCACCCGGCAGCGCGATCATGGGTCGGACGCGGGACGCGTCGATGTCGATCACCTCACAGTACTCGGCGTCGGAGTCGCTGACGAGCCCTGTGATACGAGCCTGGGCTTCCTCGCGACTGAGCCCGCGGTACTCCATCAGGTAGTCGACCGTCCGGGCGTCGGGCGCCACGTAACCGGTGAACCCGCCGACCTCGGCAGTCATGTTGGTCATCGTGGCGCGTTCGTCCACGGAGAGTGCCGCGACCGCGTCCCCGCAGTATTCGACCAGCTTGCCGATGGCATGACCGTTCTTGACGTACGGATGGCGCAGGATCTCGAGCATGAAGTCCTTCGCCGTCACGTTGGCGGGTTTCGTTCCGCGAACCACCACCCGGACGGTCTCGGGAACGGTGACACGCACGTCGCGCGTGATCCAGGAATTGAAGATCGCCGTGGTGCCCACGCCGAAAGCAATGCATCCCACGGCACCGGCGTGCGGCGTGTGTGAGTCAGACCCGATGATCACCTGCCCGGGCTCCGCGTGTGCCTCCAGGATCTTGGAATGGCAGATCGCTTCGGAGCCGTGCTGGCCCAGCCGCAGCTCGCCGTACAGCCGGATCCCCTGCGTCTCGGCGAAGGTCCGCTGCTTTCGTTCGAGCTCGAGCGCCACGTCGAGCAGGCCCTGCTTCACGCGCTCGGGAGTCATCACTTCGGGGAGGAAGGTGAGATGGTCGCGAAACAGCAGGACGGACTGGGGATCGGCGACCTTCTCTTCGGGCCCGACGAGCTGCTCGAAGAAGATCGCCGCCATCGGGGTGACGTATTCGTGGCTGAACCGGATGTCAGTGCGGACAAAGCCTTCGTCGCCGGGCCGCACGGCGGGGACGCCGAGGCGGCCCGTCGCCGGATCGACCACCCAGTGACGGGCGAGGATCTTTTCGCCAAGGGTCATCGGGCGCGGCT
>QKHC01000124.1 GCA_003251175.1 Gemmatimonadota bacterium | reverse complement strand
GGACACGCGCGCCTGCTCCTCGAGGAAGCTGAGGCGCGAGACCAGCTCCGCGACCCGCGTGCGGGCCACGTCGATGCGCTGCTGCAGCGAGCGATTCTCGGCTTCGAGCTCGACCGACGACCCGGCGAGCTCCCCCTCGCGCGGGGCGCGCGGCGCCCCGCGTGTCTTGAGCTCACCCTCGGCCTTGAGCGCGCGCGTGCGCCAACCAGCGAGCTCCTCGCCGAGCTCTCGCACCACGAGCTCGAGCGCATCCAGCGCGACCGCGTCAGCCCTCTCGCCGCTGTACATCGAGCTCCTCCTTCAGGGCGCGCACCACGCGGGTCAGCACCGCATCCACCTCCTGCTCCCGCAGCGTGCGGCCGGGGTCGCGGAACACGCACCGCCACGCCACCGAGCGCTCGCCCGCGGGGACCGTCACGCCGCGATACTCATCGAACACCGCGACACTCTCGAGCAACGATCCCGCTACGCGCCGGATCACCGCCTCCACCGCCGCCGCCGTCGCGCCGCTGCCAAGCACCAGGGCGAGGTCGCGCTCCACCGGGGGCGTCGTCGGCATTGCGCGATAAGCCGCCGGGGACGGCTCCGTCGCCGCCATCCGCACCTCGAACCCGAACACGGCCGCGGCCCACGCGGGCTGATCGGTGCGCACTGCCTGCGCCCGTCCCACCACCTCACCGCCCGGCTCGAGCACCGCGTCCCATCCCTCCTCGGCCCCGGGACGGATGACGGCGTCCGGCTGGGCAGACGCGACCGCTAACTCAAAGTGGTGCTTGAGGTCCCAGATGTCCATATCAGGTACCTCTTCACCATCGGTCCAGTGCCGCGGTCGCCTGGCCCCCGTCAGCACTCCCGCCACGGCTATGTCCTCGTGCGGCAGGGCGCCCGGCCCCTGACGGAAGACGGTCCCGATCTCGAACAGCCGGATGTCACGGTTGCGCACGGTCCAGTTGTGCGCGACCCGGCGCACCAGGCCCGGCAGCAGGCGCCGGCGCAGGAAGCCCTCCTCGACCGACATCGGGTTGGCGAGTGCCACGGCGTCCGGTCCGTCCGCGGGCCCCAGCGGCATCGTGCGCGCCTCGAGCATCCCTGCGCGCACGCACGTCTCCCGCACGCGGCTCTTGGCCCGCTCGACCGGCGCATCGGGAACGGTGCCCAACCGGTAGGGACCGAGCTCGGAGGGGAAGCTGTCGTAGCCGCGCAGCCGTGCGACCTCCTCGATCAGGTCCACCTCGCGCGTCACGTCGGGTCGCCATCCGGGCACCTGCACCGCCAGCCGCTCGTCCTTGGGCGCCACCACGAACCCGACGCTGCTCAACAGGCGCTCGATGTCGGCGCGGGGAACGGCGACCCCCAGCAGGCGGGCCACACGCTCGGGCCGCAGAAAGACGGTGCGCGGCTGCTGCGGCCGGGGCCACAGGTCCAGGGGCGGCTCGCGCACCGTCCCGCCCGCCACGGCGACGATCACCTCGAGGGCACGCCGCATCGCGTCGGGCATCGCCAGCATGTCGATGCCGCGCTCGAACCGGTAGCTCGACTCACTCTGCAGCCCGAGTGCCCGTCGCGTGCGGCGCGTCCGGGGGGGATCGAAGTAGGCGCACTCGACGACGACGTCGGTCGTTGCGGCGGTCACCTCGGACTCGGCGCTTCCCATCACCCCCGCCACGATCGTTGCTCGTTCCGCGTCGGCGATCACCGTCATCCCCGGGGCGAGCGTGCGGGCCACCCCGTCGAGCGTCACGATGGGCTCCGCGGCCCGGGCGTCCCGCACCACCACGGCGGGGCCGCGCAGCCGCGCCAGATCGAAGGCATGCAGCGGCTGGTTGAGCTCGAACAGGATGTAGTTGGTGGCGTCCACGATGTTGTTGATCGAGCGCTGACCCACCGCGGTCAACCGCGCCGCCAGCCACGACGGGCTCGGGCCCACCCGCACCCCCCGCACCACCGCCATCAGATAGCGCGGCGCGCCCTCCGGATACTCGAGCCGCACCTCCAGTCCATCCACCGTGCCGCGGTCCTGCCCCCGGGTCGGCACCGCATGCAGCGCCGGTGTCGCCCCTTCGGGGGGCGCGCCGGGGATCGGCGGCAGCCGCAGCCGCGCCCCCAAGGAGGCCGCCAGCTCGCGCGCCACACCCTTGTGGCCCAGGAGATCCGGACGGTTCGCGGTGACCTCGATGTGGATCTGGTCGTCCGCCATCCCCAGCACCTCGAGCAGCGGGGTGCCGGGCGCCGCCGCGGTGTCGAGCTCGAGAATGCCCTCGTGGTCCTGCCCGAGGCCCAGCTCCCGTGCCGAGCAGAGCATCCCGTTCGACGTCACGCCGCGGATCTTGCGCCGCTCGAGCTTCACGCCCCCGGGCAGTACCGTCCCCACCGGCGCGAACGGGTACGCCTTCCCGGCGGTCACATTGGGCGCGCCGCAGACGACCTCGACCGGCCCGTCCGCACCCCCGGCATCCACCCGGCAGAGGCTCAGGCGATCGGCGTTGGGATGGCGCCCGGCCTCGAGCACCCGGCCCACCACCACGTCCGCCAGCTCGCGGTGCAGCGGGACGACCGCCTCGACGGGCGCGCCGAAGCCGTGACACCGCTCCTCGATGTCCTTCGGATCGAGCGGTTGCCCCAGCAGCTCCTCAAGCCAGCGGCGTGAGACGATCATCGCCCCCGCCCGGCGAACTGCCGCAGAAAGCGGACGTCAGACTCGAAGAACAGACGGATGTCGGGGATCCCGTGGCGCACCATGGCGAGGCGCTGGGCACCCATCCCGAAGGCGAAGCCGGTGTAGCGCTCGGCGTCCACACCGCAGTTCTCCAGCACCGCCGGATGCACCATCCCCGATCCGAGGATCTCGAGCCACCCGGTCTGTTTGCACGTGGGGCAGCCCCGGCCGTCGCACACCGAGCAGCTGGCCGCCATGTCGGCGGACGGCTCGGTGAACGGGAAGAACGAGGGCGAGAACCGCACCCGCGTGCGCGGCCCGAAGAACCGCCGGGCGAAGTACGCCAGCGTGGCCTTGAAGTCGACGAAGGTGATTCCTTCGTCCACAGCGAGGCCTTCGATCTGCTCGAATACCGGCGAATGCGATGGATCGAACGTGTCGCGGCGGTAGACCTGGCCGGGGATCACCACCCGCACCGGCGGCGGGTGGGTCTCGAGGGTGCGGATCTGCACCGGCGACGTGTGGGTCCGCAGCAGCACGTCATCGCCGAGGTAGAACGACTCCTGCGCGTCCAGCGCGGGGTGGTCGACCGGGAAGTTCAGCGCGAAGAAGTTGTTCCGCTCGGTCTCGGCCTCGGGACCCACGGCCCGGGTGAATCCGACCTCGCGGAAGATGTCGCAGACCTCGTCCACGACCTGCGTCAGGACGTGCAGCCCGCCACGCCAGGCCGTCCGGCCCGGCATCGTCAGGTCGTGCGCCGCCTCGTCGCCGGCGATCTCGGCCAGAGCCCGCACCCGGGCGTCGAGTGCCGCTTCGAGCTCGCCCTTCAGCGCATTCGCCGCCGCCCCGACGGTGCGCCGCACCTCCGGGTCGAGGGTCGCCAGCTGCTTCAGGATCGCCGTCAGGGCGCCGGCCTTGCGCCCCAGCAGCTCGGTCCGCAGCTGCTGCAGGTGCATCGCGTCGGCCTGCGCGATCTCCGGGAGTCGTCCCCGCAGGCCGTCGAGGCTCGCGAGGAGGTCGCGCATCGTCAGAGCGCCTTCTTCGCGACCTCGGCGAGCTGCTCGAACGCGGCCGGGTCGCGCACCGCGAGATCCGCCAGCACCTTGCGGTTGATGTCGACACCGGCGCGCTTCAGGCCGCTCATGAACCGGTTGTAGGACAGCTCGTGCAGTCGGGCGGCGGCGTTGATCCGCGTGATCCACAGACGCCGGAATTCGCCCTTCTTGCGCCGGCGATCCCGGTACGCGTAGCGCGCGGCCCGCTCGACGCTCTCCTTGGCCGCCTTCCACAGCTTGCTGCGCCCGCCGTAGTAGCCTTTGGCGAGCTTCATCACCTTCCCTTTGCGCTTCAAGCGCGCAACGTTGCTCTTCACCCGTGGCATCGTTCGATCCTCACGCTGTCAACAGGCGCTTGAGGCGCGCCTCGTCCGCCCGCGACGCCAGCGTCCCCTTGCGCAGGTGGCGCTTCCGCTTCGGGTGCTTCTTGGTCAGGATGTGCGACTTGTTCGCCCGATAGCGGCGCACCTTGCCACTCCCGGTGAGTCGTACGCGCTTGCGCAACGCTCGCTTGGTCTTCTGTTTCGGCATCGGTCTCGTTTCCTCGCCGGGTCGTGCCCGGCCTCCCCCGGCGGCCGGCGCCTCACTTGGGCGCCAGCACCATCGTCATGTTGCGTCCTTCGAGCTTGGGATCCTGCTCGATCTTGCACACATCCTTGAGCTCGGCAGCCACGCGATCGAGCACGTCGCGTCCCAGCTCCACGTGCGCCATCTGCCGTCCCCGGAACATCATGGTCACCTTGACCTTGTTGCCCTCCGCCAGGAACTCGCGCGCGTGCCGGGTCTTGAAATCGAAATCATGATCGTCGATTCCCGGCCGGTACTTCACTTCCTTCAGGTGGATCACGTGCTGCTTCTTCTTCGCGGCCCGCGCCGCCTTCGCCTGCTCGAACTTGAACTTGCCGTAGTCCATGATCTTGACCACGGGCGGGCGCGCGAGCGGTGCCACTTCCACCAGGTCCAGCCCCTGCTCCTGCGCCAGCGACAGGGCCTCGTCCACCGGCAGCACCCCGAGCTGCTCGCCAGTGTGGGAGATCACCCGGACGGGGCTGATCCGAATCTGCCGGTTCACCCGCGTGCGCTGGGTCCGCGTCGTGTCGATCGGTGGCAGGTGAGCGCCTCCTCCCTCCAAAGACGAAAAAGGCGGATTCCGGTCCCGGAATCCGCCTGCCCCGCCGCGCAGCGGTGCCGGCGGAGTTACGTGATCGGAACCCTGTCGCGCTCGTGGCCAAGCCCGAGGCGGTCGGGGTGGGGCGCATCGCGCCCGCTTACCGCATTGTGGGCAACAAGTTACCCGATGGCGTGCGGCTCCACAAGGGCGTAGGCGTCGCCCGTCGCCTCGAGCCGCCCCCAGGCCACCTGCGGGTCGTGCTCGAATACCAGCCGCCACCCCTCGTGCGCGGCCCGGCGATAGAGATCGCGCCGCGATTCCAGCGTGCGCAGTGGCTCGACGTCGTAGCCCATGATCCAGGCGATCGGCAGGTGATGCGTCGTGGGGACGAGGTCACCGAGAAAGCACGCGTGCTCCCCGTCGCTCTCCACCAGAACGGACTGGTGCCCCGGAGTATGCCCGGGGGTCGGCAGGCACCGGATCCCGGGCAGCACCTCCCGGGCGCCCTCCACCAGCGTGAAGGCGATCGGGGCGATGTTGTGCGCCAGGTAGCTGGCCCGCGTGCGCTCGTTGTCCAGCCGGGTGAACTCGAGCTCCGCGCGTTGCACCAGGTAGCGGGCCCGCGGGAAGCTGGGCAGCACCGCGCCGCCGTGGTCACGCCACGTGTTGCCGCCGGCATGATCGAAATGCAGGTGGGTGTCGATCACCCAGGCCACGTCGTCGGGCCCGTGTCCCAGATCAGCGAGCGCGTCCTCGAGCGCGGTGCGCCCGTCACGCCCGGCGTTGTCGATCCCGTTGATGTCGATGAACCTGGCCGATTCCTTGTTGCCCGCGCCGGTGTCGATCAACACCAGGCCGGCGTCATGCTCCACCAGGAGGCAGCGCATGGCGAGGGGGATGCGATTCCGCGCGTCGGGGGCGATGCGCCGCTCCCATAGCGGCTTCGGCACCACGCCGAACATGGCGCCCCCGTCGAGGTGCTGACGGCCGGCTTCGAGCGCGTGACAGGTGAGGCGACCGAGCGTGAAGGTGGTGTGCATCTCACAGGTCCTCGCGGCGCAGCGGCAGCGTCATGCAGCGCGGCCCCCCGCCCCCGCGCACCAGCTCGCCCCCCGGTACGGTGATCACCGCCCGCTCGCCATCCTCGAGCGACTCTTCCCCGGTGAGAAACGCAACCGCCTGGATCACGCGGAACCCTGCCTCCTCGAGCTGCGCCAGCGTGGCCTCGTTGCGCGCATAGGTCACCGCCACGCCCGGGCGCACCGCGAAGAAGTTGCACGCCGACGCCCACTGCTCCCGCTCCTGCACGGGACGCAGGGTGCCGCCGCAGAACACCGGCTCCAGCGGCTCGCTCACCGCCTGCATCGCGGCGAAGAAATTGGGCATCTCCTTCACGCCCTTGGCGCGGCGGCGACGATGCAGCACCGCCAGCCGCTCGGGACCGACGAAGAACGGCGGATAGACGACGCACATCTCGCGATCGATCTGGGTGAAGATCATGTCGAGATGGATCGCCGTGTGCTCGT
>QKHC01000019.1 GCA_003251175.1 Gemmatimonadota bacterium | reverse complement strand
GACCCGACGGCTGACACCGCCACGCTGCGGTTTCGGGTGTCGAGCGGGCGCGAGTCCGACGCGGTCGAAACCCGCCTGGCAGTGCGGCCGGCGTATCATCCACGGGGGTTTACCGCCGCCGGGATGCTCCGGGACTCCGGCCTCATCGACATCGCCCTGCCCTTCGAGCTGGATCCCGCGCGCTCGCGCCTCGAGCTGACCGTGGGCGCGTCGCCGCTCGCGATCGCCCGCGGCGGGTACGCGCGGCTGCGTGTGTACCCCTACTACTGTACCGAGCAGGTGGCCTCCATCGCGCTGCCGCTCGCGGTGCTGCTGCGCGCTGAGCGCGAGGGCGTCGCCGGCGCGGCGCCCGCCGGCGCACGCCGCGAGCTCGAGCGGGCCGTCGCCACCGTCCAGCGTCGGCAGCGGGCCGACGGCGGCGTCGGGCTGTGGGATGCGGGCGACTGGACCACCCCCTTCCTCACAGCCCACGCCGGGGAGCTCCTGGTGGAGGCCCGGTCCGCCGGCGTCGCCGTCTCCGATTCCGCGCTCGCCGGGATCGCCGACTACCTCCACCGGTCGCTGCACGAAGCGCGACCGATCCTCGCTCCCGTCGCCCGCTGGCTGGAGCGCACCCGGGGACAGCTGGCTGAGCGGGTCGCGGCGGCGGATTTCCTGTCCCGCCTCGGACAGCCCGACCTGCCAGCGGAGCACGACCTGCTGCGCAACGCGCCGCAGATGGCGTGGGAGGACCGCGTGCGGCTCGCCGGCGTCCTGGCGCGCCGCGGCAATAGCGCCGGACGCGCGGCCCGGGAGATCCTCCAGCCGATCTGGTCCACCGTGCGGGTGGAGGGCCGGCGGGCGATTGTCCCCGACTCGGCTGGCGGCACGGTCTATTTTCCGTCGCCGGTCCGTCCCGCGGCCCGCCTGCTCGCGGCGACCGCCGCGGTGGATTCCGGGCACGCGCTCGTTGCGCCACTGGTCGAGACGCTGCTCGGCCAGCTGCGCGCAGACCGGTGGGGCTGGAATACCCAGGACTGGGCCAGCGCGGTGACCGCGCTGGCCGCGTTCCAACGGACGCAGCACCGCGCAGCGGAACGCGCGGTGCGCGTCGTCGCCGGCAACCGCACGCTGCTCACACTGGGGGGCGGCAATCGGCCACTGCAGGATTCCAGCCTGGCACTGGCGGGACTGGTCGCGCTCGGCGGCGACAGCGCGCGCCTCCGGTTGTCGCTCGCCGCCGGACCCACCCCGGCCGGCGACGCCCCAGCGATCTACTGGGTGGCGACCGTCCGGGAGGTACCCCGCACGCGGCCCGTGACGCCGGATCAGGCGGGTATCCAAGTCGAGCGCTGGTATGAGGACTACGCGACCGGCCAGCCCCTGACGAGCGTGGTCGAGGGCGACCTGGTGCGGGTACGGCTGCGCATCACCCTCCCGGCGGACCGCCAGTTTCTCGTGCTCGACGACCCGCTGCCCGCCGGGCTCGAAGCGATCGACCTGAGCCTCCGCACGACCGGCCTGCCGGCGGGGCCCGGTGCCACCACGAGCGAGCGTCCCGAGGGGGAGGAGCGGGAGGCGGAGGAACCAGGCGAGGGATGGCGCTACGGCTGGTACTACGGCAGCTGGGACTCCGGCTGGTGGTCCCCGTTCGACCACCGCGAGCTGCGTGATGATCGCGTCGTGTACGCCGCGACGTTTCTGTGGAAGGGGACCTACACGGCCAGCTACCTGGCGCGCGCGACCACACCCGGCACGTTCGTCCGGGCCCCCGCGCACGCCGAGGAGATGTACAACCCCGCCGTGCACGGTCGATCGGATGGCGGCCTGTTCACCGTGACGGCGCGCCCGTGACGCGACGCCGGTGGTCGCGCTCACACACGCTGACCGGCGCGGCGTGCGCGGTGGCAGTGGCGGTGGCCGCTGGCGGACTGTGGTGCCTGTGGCCGCTTCCCGGCGAGCTCATCGGCCCGCCGCAGGACCCCGGCGTGACGCTCGAGGACCGCTACGGCGCACCGTTGCGCGCCGTACGAGCCGGCGGGGGTCGCCTGCAGACATGGGTCCCGCTCGCCGGAATCGACCCGCGCGTGATCCAGGCGTTCATCGCCCTCGAGGACCGGCGATTCGCCGACCATCCCGGCGTGGATCTGCGTGCGGTAGTCCGCGCCGCGCGGGACAACCTGCGCGCCGGCCGGGTGGTTTCCGGCGCGAGCACACTGACGATGCAGCTCGCGCGTCAGCTGGTCGGGAGCGATCGCGACTGGCCCGGCAAGCTCCACCAGGCCGCGTGGGCGCTGCGGATCGAGCGCCATCTCGACAAGCAGCAGATCCTCGAGCAGTACCTGAACCGCGTGCCGATGGGTCAGGGGAGCGTCGGTGTGCCAGCCGCTGCACGGCTCTATTTCGATGCTGATGTCGACCACGTGAGCCTGGGACAGGCCGCGTCGCTCGCCGCCATTGCGCGCTCGCCATCACTCGACAACCCGCTGGTGTCGCCAGCCCGGGCCCGGGCGCGCCGTGCCATGACCCTGGCCCGCATGGTGGCGGCGGGATTCGTCTCCGCAACCGAGGCCGAGCGTGCGGCGGCCGAACCCCTGCTCGTGGCGGGACGGAGGCCGTTTCTGGCGCCGCACTTCACGACGCAGCTGCTGCTGCGTGCCGAGACGGACGGCGGAAGCCGGCTGGCAGGCACCATCCGCACGTCGCTCGACCTGGCCCTGCAGGACGCCGCGGCGGCCGAGGTCCGGCACACGGTAGCCGTGCTGCGGGACCGTCACGTGCACCACGCCGCCGCCGTCGTGCTCGACAACCGCAGTGGCGAGATCCTGGCATGGGTGGGGTCGCCGGATTTCTGGGCCGACACGACGGGGCAGGTCGACATGGTCACGTCGCCGCGGCAGCCGGGGTCGACCCTGAAACCATTCGTCTACGGGCTGGCATTCGACCGCGGATTCACCGCGGCAAGCGTGCTCCCCGACGTGGCGCGGGTGTACCAGACCGCCACCGGCCCCTATCGCCCGCGCAACTACGACCGGTCCTTTCACGGACCGGTGCGCGCCCGCGAGGCGCTGGCCAGCTCGTTCAACATCCCGGCCGTCGAGCTGGTGAACCGGCTGAGCACCGGCAGCGTGCTCCACACCTTGCACCTCGCCGGGTTCGCGTCCCTCGAGCACGGGCCGGAGTACTACGGCCTCGGCCTGGCGCTCGGCGTCGGGGACGTGACACTGCTCGAGCTGGCGAACGCCTACCGCGCGCTGGCGAACGGCGGCGTCTGGCACCCCGCGGCGTGGCTCGCCGGAGCACCGGGCCGCGCCAACGACGTCGCCGGACGACGCGTCATGTCGGTGGGCGCGGCGACGCTGGTGCTGGACATCCTCGCCGATCCCGCCGCCCGGCTGGCCGGGTTTGGCCCGGGATCGGCGCTCGAGCTGCCGTTTTCCGCTGCCACCAAGACCGGCACCAGCCGGCACTTCACCGACAACTGGGCGGTCGTCACCACGGCCGGGTTCACCGTGGCGGCGTGGGTGGGAAACTTCTCCGGGCGCGCCATGCGCGGGGTCAGCGGTGTCACCGGGGCGGCCCCGCTGGCCCATCGTCTGGCGCTGGCCACGGCGCGGCGATACCCGCCCGGGACGTTGCCCTCACCGGGCGCGGCGGGGGCGAGCGCCACCACGGTGTGCCGGCTGTCAGGCCGGGCGGCGGGAGCGGACTGCCCCGGGGTGACGGAGTGGTTCCTCCCCGGCACGGCGCCCGACCAAGCGTGCGACTGGCATCGGCCCGACGGCCTGGCGCTGCCCATCGAGTACGCCGAGTGGATCGCCACCGTGGGAACCCCGCACGCCAGGCCGACGGCGGCCGCCGCGGTCGACGTGGCCGCGGTGCGTCCCGAGCCGGATGGCTTCCGCATCATCTCCCCGCGCGACGGTGACCGTTACGGGGTGCCGCCGGGGACCGATGCGCGCTACGCCACGATCGCCCTCCGGGCGGCCGGGGCGCCGGCCGGGGAGCCCGTCCGCTGGTACGTGGACGGCGCGCCGGTGCCGGGCGGGCGATGGGCCATAACGCCGGGACGGCACGTCATCCGGGCTCAGGCCCCGTCGGGCCTCGCGGATCGGGTGGAAATCGTGGTCCATTGACATATCAACAAGAGTTGATATATTGAGCACATGGCTGCTCCGACGACCGCGTCCCCGCGCGAGGCGCAGGTGTTCCATGCGCTGTCCGACGAAACCCGCCTGGCGATCCTCGCCCGGCTGCGCGACGGGGAGCGGTGCGTGTGCGAGCTGCAGGGCCTGCTCGACGCGAGCCAGTCGCGGCTCTCCTTTCACCTGCGCACGCTCAAGGACGCGGGGCTGGTGAGGGATCGCAAGCAGGGACGCTGGACGTACTACGCGATCGACGCGGGTGCGGTGGATTCGCTGGTCGAGGCGATTACGGCGCTGCGGCCCTGGCGGGACGCGGGGCGCCGCGGCGGTGGCTGTTGCTGATTTTTTTTGGCCGCATTCATCAACTAAACTTGATAGGAGACAGGCGATGGGCACCCCCCTGACCAACATCGTGCGGGAGAAGTATGGCGCGGCGGCGCGGCGCGCCGCCGCGGGCAGCCGCGCGTCCTGCGGTTGCGGCGCCGGCGACGGCTGCGGACCGGACCCGATCACCACCGAGTTGTATGGAGCCGCCGAGACGGCGCTCATTCCCGAGGGCGCGGTCCTCGCCTCACTGGGATGCGGCAACCCGACCGCGCTGGCGCAGCTCAACCCGGGCGAGGTCGTGCTCGATCTCGGTTCGGGCGGCGGCATCGACGTGCTGCTCTCGGCGCGCCGCGTGGGGCCGACCGGCAAGGCGTACGGCCTCGACATGACCGACGAGATGCTGGAGCTCGCGCGGGCCCATCAGCGTCAGGCCGGGATCGAGAACGTCGAGTTCCTCAAGGGCGAGATCGAGCAAATCCCGCTGCCCGACCACTCGGTGGACGTGATCATCTCGAATTGCGTGATCAACCTCTCGGCCGACAAGCGGCGGGTGCTGGCCGAGGCGTACCGGGTCCTCAAGCCCGGTGGCCGCTTCGCCGTCTCGGACGTCGTCGTGCGGGGGACGCTTCCCGACGAGGTGCGGCGCTCGATGGAGCTGTGGGTGGGTTGTATCGCGGGCGCCCTGGAGGAGAGCGAGTTCCGCCGACTGCTCGAGGAACAGGGGTTCACCAACGTGGACATCGAGCCCACGCGCGTGTATCAGTTGGAGGACGCCAGAGCCTTCCTGCGTGACGTGGGACTGGACAGCGAGGTGCTGGCGCGCGAGCTGGGAGGATGTGTGATGGGAGCATTCGTGCGCGCCGTCAAGCCGTGATTCCGATACCGGTCCCCCACCGGCGACCAGCCCCCGGCTCCCGCCGTCCGTGACCCGTCAGGGAAACGGCCGCGTGATCCGGGTGCTGTTCGTCTGCACCGGCAATTCCGCGCGGAGCCAGATCGCGGAAGCGTTGCTCGCCGCCCTCGGCGGGGGGCGCTTTCTGGCCGCGAGCGCCGGCTCGCACCCGGCCGACCGGGTGAGCCGCGGTGCCATCGCCGTACTCGCCGAGCATGGCATCAGCTGGACCGATCGCGTGCCCAAGCCGATCGACGACGTCGAGCACGAGCGCTGGGACGTGGTGATCACGGTGTGCGATCATGCGCGTGAGCACTGCCCGATCTTCCCCGGACAGCCGCTGGTGGCGCACTGGGGGATGCCGGATCCGGCGACGGTGGACGACGGCGCCGCCCGCCGGGCCGCCTTCGCCGACACCTACGAGGTGCTGCGGCGACGCATCGAGCGACTCATTGCCATCGATTTCGCGGACGGTGGCGGCGTCGACCTCGCGCGGCGCGTCCAGGCGATCGGCGAGGACTCGAGCGCGGCAGCGATCAGCCCGCCTCCGCCGTGGGTGCGGCGCCTCGCCGATCTCACCCGGTTTCTGTCCCACGACTTTCTCGGCGGACCGCGCGTCATCCGTCTCGGGTGGGTGATCAATCTGCAGAAGCTCGGCACCCTGCCGTTCGTGGCGTTGCTGATGCTCTGGTACGACAACACCTCCGTGGGAGCCTGGGTGTACCTCGCGCTGCACGGCACCTATGGGATCTGCTGGGTCTTGAAGGACCGCCTCTACCCGGATACGGCCTGGCTGGAGCGGGTGACGTTGGGTGGCGCAGCGATGACCTTCCTGCTGGTGCTCGGCCCCTACTGGGTCGCCCCCTGGCTGTTGATCTCGGGAGTGCTGGGACCCGCGCACCCGGCGCCCACGCCGCCGCTGCTGGCCGCGGCGATCGCGCTGCACACCGGCGGCCTGGCCCTGATGCTCGGCGCTGATGCACAGAAGTACTTCACCCTTCGCCTGCGCCGTGGTCTCATCGCCGATGGCCTGTTCAGTCGCATCCGACACCCCAACTACCTCGGCGAGATGATGATCTACTCCGCCTACGCCCTCCTGGTGCGGCACTGGATCCCGTGGGCGATCCTCGCGTGGGTTTGGGGGGTCGTGTTCTACCCCCGGATGCGGATGATCGACGCGTCGCTGGCACGCTACCCGGGATTCCCCGAGTGGTCGCGGCGGGCGGGGCTGCTGCTGCCGCGCCGGTCGCGCCACTAGCCGCGCGGCGAGGAAGGGCGCGGAGGCGCCCTTCCTCGCCCGCCCCGCGGTTCGGCTAGTTCCCGCGCACGGCGCCGCAGTTCTCCACCAGCGAGAAATCGTCGGGCACGTCGGTGCCGACCCGCAGATGGGTCGTCCGCATGCCGCGGTCAGCGCCGCTGGCCGGGACCAGGGTCTGATGAAGCCTGGCCTGCACCCAGTGGGCCGCATCCGTCGCCCAGGCCTGCTGATCCTGCGTCACATTGGCGGTGTAGGACAGCCCAGTCGGAATGGGCGGGCTCACCGTCACGTCGATCGGCGTCACCGACAGCGTGCCCTGGGCGCGGAAGTACCGCTCCAGCGTGCCGTCGGACGCGACGCCGACCGTCATTTCGAGTGCCACCGGCCCGGTGACGTACACCCAGTCGCCCGGTGCCTGACAGAACGGCTTCGGCACGCCCTGATTGAAGTCGATGGTGAACGACTGGTACGAACCGACGCCGGGCGCCGCGTAGTGCGCCATAGGCACGATGGTGACCTGGCCATCGCCGTTCGGGATCGGCACGTCGGACGCGACATTGCCCGGCGCCCCGGTGACGAGCGCCTGCAGCTCAGGCGGCAAGGAGTTGAAGATCACCGCCGGGATCGTGCGATGCGTTGTCGGCGTGATCGGCGGGGTGACGGCGAGCGTCGCTGGATCGACCAGACCGGTACGCAACAGGTCACCCGTGACGATCTGCTCCGCCAGCGCGTAGCTCAGGACCTGGTGATCCGACGTCCCTTCGATGAGCACCTCGAAGTGGGCCTGCCCCAGCACCGCGTCGCCGATGTCGAACAGCCGCAGGTGGATGCGGATCGGGCCGAAGGGGCCGCAGGCCAGCTGGATCGCGCTCCCCGACCAGCCTCCCGGAGCGGCGGCGGAGGCCTGCTCGTCCCCGATGGCGTCGCTCCAGCTGCAGTACAGGGGGGCGCTGGCCCCCAGCGCCATCAGTGCGGCGCGGATGGCGCGGGGGTCGCCTTCACCGGCGATGATCAGGTTGACCGGATCGTCGGGGCTGGCGGCGTTCAGCGTGCTCGTTGTCCACGGCCAGAACTCGACGGTCCCGGTGCCGACGCTGACCTGCGTGTAGGGCGGCGTTGCGACCCGAGCCGCGCTTGGGCCGCCCGGCCCGGCGAGCGGCGTCCGGTCGCTGCAGCTCGCGAGCAGCAGGGCTGATGCGCCCAGCAGTGCAGCGCGAGCCCGAAAGGCGTGTGTCATGACTCCCTCCTTGTTGCGGTTCACACGGACGGGGCCGGTCCGTTGGCCAGGCACCCGGCAATACGACCGCCAGAAGGGTGGCGTGGAGGCGTCAAGTGACCATCAAGTCGCGGGCTGGCCGCCACCAGCGCTGGGGCGGGTGGGCCGGGAGGTTACATTGCGCGTATCAGCCTCACGGAGGCGATGTCATGCTGGAGGCGATTCGGGACTTCATGCGCCGGCACACCGAGCCGCGCGTCGCGCCGGCACCGGGCGCCGAATCCTCCACCCCGGCAACCGGTGTGGCAGTTGCTGCGTGCGCCCTGCTGCTGGAAGTGGCGCACGCCGACGGCGAATTCGCCGTGGTCGAGCAGCAGCGCATCGAAAGCGCCTTGGAACGCCACTTCGGTCTC
Organism: Gemmatimonadota bacterium; assembly: GCA_003251175.1. GTDB lineage: Bacteria > Gemmatimonadota > Gemmatimonadetes > Gemmatimonadales > GWC2-71-9 > SZUA-544. The sequence goes on along the minus strand of QKHC01000019.1, from coordinate 14,732 downwards.
GATGAATCCACCCGCCGAGAGCTCGTGGCGCTCGCGCAGGCCGAGCGCCGTCAGTCAGTGGATCACTTCCAATTCACCCGGTTAATCAACCAGCACTTCGACCTGGGGCAGAAGATGGTGCTGGCGGAGCTGATGTGGGGGGTCGTGCTGGCAGACGGGGAGATCGCCAAGCACGAGGCCTATCTGGTCCGCAAGCTCGCGAGCCTGCTCGAGCTCCCACCCGCCTACCTCGCCCAGGCCCGGCGCCGCGCGGATCCCCAGACCTAGCACCGCCCGGGGGTGGGGCGCCGCTCAGGGCAGCGGCCGGCCCACCACCCGCTTCACCAGTGAACTCCGCGGCAGCGTGGCCGTGGAGTCGACGTTGTTCATCACCGCGAGGGCATGGACCGAGACCGGTCCTGGATAGCGGCGCGCGAACTCCACCAGGGTCGCGTCGCGATCCACCCGCACGACGTCGAGCCGGTCCGGCTGAACGCCCAGGATCGCCGGGTCGCTGAGCGGCGCGAAGCTCCGGAGCGTCGCGGTGACCGGGCCCTGCTGCGTCCGCCACGCGGCCTGGGTCGCGATCCCGACGATCTCATAGACCAGCCCCCGGTGTGCGATGAACGCGGCGGCGCCCGACACCACCTGGCCGGACTGGGTCTGCGCGGTGAACGGCCCCTCGACGGCAGCGAGGCCGTGGATCTGCAGTCGTTGCGGACGACCGTCCACCGCCTGGTGTCCGAAGAACGCGTTGGCGGCGGAGTCGGGCGTCGCCCCCGGATGGGCCGTCAGCACGATCTGGGCATCCTCCTGCGGGCTGGTGGCACCGACGAGCTGGCGCGTGTTCACCGTCCGCCAGCCCGCCGGAAACTCCATCTGGAAGCGCAGATCGGGATGATAGAAGCGGGCATCCTTGAAGTACCCCTGACGCGGATCGTCACCGAACACGATCCCGTCCACGCGCGACAGGTACTCCGGCCGGCGCACCAGCCCGCCCACGGAATCCGCCGGAATGGCCGCCACTCCCGCATTGATGCGCTCCTGACGATCCACCGGGTTGGGGTGCGTGGATTGCCAGTCGGGAACGCGCGAGCCGCTGGCGGCGCTGACCCGCTCGAGCATCTGGTACACTTTGACCATTTCGCGCGGATCGTAGCCGCCGCGCCGCATGTAACGCAGACCGAGCCGGTCCGCCTGGTTCTCGTCGTCGCGGCTGAACTTGAGGAACAGCAGCTCGAGGCCGGCAGCGGCGACGCCGAGGAACTGCCCCAGCTGCGGAGCGGCGATCTGCGCGACGCCGAGACCGATCTGCCCCAGCTGCTGTTTCGACAGCTGCTGCACCGAGTGCCGCGCGGTCACGTGCCCGATCTCGTGTCCCAGCACGCTGGCCAGTTCGGCCTCGGAGTTGAAATGCGCCAGGATGCCGCGCGAGATGTAGATGTACCCACCCGGCAGGGCGAAGGCGTTGATGATCGGATCGTCCACCACCCGGAAGGTCCACGGCAGATTGGGTCGCTCGGAGGACCGGGCCAGACGTAACCCCAGATCGGACACATAGCGCTGCAGGGCCGTATCCTCGACCACACCCATTTGGGCCACGATCGAGGCGTCGGCTTCACGCCCCATCTCGATCTCCTGCCCCTCGCTGATGAGGGAGAACATGTGGCCGCCGGTGGCCGGGTTCGTGGCGCAGGTGGAAACGGTGCCGGCCAACAAGGCCAGCTTGGCGACGCGACCGAGACGCATGACGATCATCACTCACCCTCCTCCGGTTGCGCGCAATATCGACTGCACCGCGCCGCGCGCGCCAGCGTCGCGTTTCGCCGCGTCCTACGCCGTCCGGTCGACCACTGTCGCGCTGCGCTGGGCACTCGGGACGATCACCACATCGAGGATGTTGACATGGGGAGGGAGGTTGATGATGTAGCTGACGACGTCGGCGACGTCGTCGCCGGAGAGCGGCGTGAAGCCCCGGTATACGGCCTTGGCACGCTCCGCGTCACCCCCGAACCGCACAGTGGCGAACTCCGTCTCGCAGAACCCCGGATCGACGCTCGATACCCGGACGTGGGTGCCCGCCAGATCGAGACTCATCGCCTCGGTGAGCGCCTTCACGGCGAACTTCGTGGCATTGTAGACATTGCCTTTGGGATACACCCAGTGGCCCGCGGTCGAGCCAAGGTTGACGATGTGCCCGCTGCCGCGGGCCACCATGAGCGGCAGGATCGCCCGCGAGGCCCAGAGCAGGCCTTTGAGGTTGGTGTCGATCATGCGGTTCCAGTCGTCGGGGTCGCCGCTTTGTACCGGATCGAGCCCGGCCGCGAGGCCCGCGTTGTTGATCAGCACGTCCGGCGCGCCGGTCGCGGTCAGGTCGCGGGTCGCCGCGTCTACACTGAGGCGATCGCGGACGTCCACCGCCGCGACCCGCACCTCGGCGCCGTGGGAGGCCCGCAGCTCTGCGGCGAGCATCTCGAGCCGATCGAGGCGCCGCGCCCACAGCACGAGACGGGCGCCCTCGCGTGCCAGCCGGCGCGCGCACGCCGCACCGATGCCAGCGCTCGCGCCCGTGATCACCACCAGTTTCGCGCTCACCGTCACTCCCGCTTGCGTCGGGACAGGAACCTACGGACCGCGCGCCGTGCCCGGAAGGCAGGCCACGGTTGCCCTGCGGCACCCGGTCGCCGCATCTTTGACAGTCATGCCCTTCGGACTCCCGCAGGACATCCTGTACGTCGCGCTGCTGTTCGCGCTGTTCGTCGTGCCGAAGGTGCTGCAGCGCTGGCGCCTGCCCTCGGCGATCACCAGCCTGGCGCTCGGCGCCGGGGCCGGCCTCGGCTTCGGACTCTTCGTGGGCGACACCACGATCCAGCTCCTCGCGGGATTCGGGATCGTGTCGCTGTTCCTGTTCGCCGGGCTCGAGGTGGACTTCGACGACCTGCGCGAGGGGCGCACGATTCTGGCCCAGCATGTCGCGCTCCGCGTGGCCCTGCTCGCCGGTGTCGCCTGGGCCACGACGCGGTTGTTCGGGTTGGCGTGGCGGCCGGCGCTGCTCGTAGCGCTGGCGCTGCTCACGCCCTCCACCGGCTTCATTCTCGACTCGCTCGCCGCGATGGGCCTGCGGGACCGGGACCGCTTCTGGGTCAAGTCGAAGGCGATCGCCACCGAGATCATCGCACTGATCGTGCTGTTCCTGGTGCTGCAGTCCACGTCGATCGAGCGGCTGGTGGTCGCGTCGCTCGTCCTCATCGGCTTGATCGCGCTACTGCCCATCGCCTTCCGCTACTTCGCCATGACCGTGGTGCCCTACGCCCCGAAGTCGGAGTTCGCGTTTCTGATGATGGTGGCCCTGGTCGCAGCGATCGTGACGCGGCAGCTCGGCGTGTATTACCTGGTGGGGGCCTTCATCGTCGGCATCGCGGCGCAGCGGTTCCGCGAGCGTCTGCCGGCCATGGCGTCGGAGCAGATGCTGCACGCCGTGGAGGTGTTCGCGTCCGTCTTCGTCCCGTTCTATTTCTTCAGTGCGGGCCTGCACCTCAAGCGCGAGGACTTCGGCCTCGACGCCGTCCTGGTGGGGGTGGTCTTCCTGGCCACACTGGTGCCGGCACGCCTGCTGCTCGTCGCGGCCCACCGCCGCCTCGCCCTGCGCGAGAGCGCCGTGCGCAGCCTGCGGGTCGGGCTGTCGCTCTTGCCCACGCTCGTGTTCACCCTGGTCATCGCGGAGATTCTGCGGGACGATTTCTTCGTGCCGCGCGCGGTGTTCGGCGGGCTGATCATCTACACGCTGGTCAACACACTCATCCCCGGCTTGGCGCTGCGCGCGCAGCCGGAATTCGAGCCCCATGCCCCTGAACTGGAAGCCGAGCTGGCGCCACTGGTGACCTACCGTCACCCGACTGGCCAGCACCAAGCGCCCCCCGCAACGGACATCGAGCCTCTGCGCTGACGGCCCTCAGCCCAGGAGCGACGCGCGCACCGCCCCGCTGGGACGCTGCGGCAGCCGCGCGATCACCACCGTCACGTTGTCCGTGCCACCGCGCTCGAGGCACAAGTCCACCAGGCGCCGGCAGGACGTTTGCGACGACCGGATGTCGCGCAACTCGGCTTCGATCTCGCTCTCCCGCACGTGCTTGGTGAGGCCGTCGGTGCAGATGAGCATGACATCACCCCACCGGATGTCCGTCGACGCGATCATCGGCCGCGCCTCGGAGCCGCCCAGCGCGCTCGCGAGCAGGTTGCGCAGCGGGGAGTGCTCCGCGTCGGCCGGCGTGAGCGCCCCCTGATCCACCAGCGCCTGCGCCATAGTCTGGTCCTGCGACATGCGCTCGATCCGCCCCTCGCGCACGCGGTAGCACCGGCTGTCCCCGACCTGCACCAGATAGGCCCGGGGCCAAACCGCCGCGACCATCGTCAGTGTCGTGGCGCCCCCCTTGCCCCCCGCGATTCGTACGCCCTCCGACACCAGCACCTGGTGGCTCCGCTCGACTGAGCGCTGCAGCTCGGCGAGAAACATCGACTCCTTGTCCGGGTCGATACGATTGTAGAGATCCATCAGGTGCGTCACGTACTGCGCGATGATGCGCAGCGCCGTGCCGCTCGCCACGTCGCCCCCGGGGCGGCCACCCACGCCGTCGGCGACGGCGAACAGGAACCCCCGGGACTCGGAGACGAGGGGCATGGCGTCCGGATCTGGCAGGCTCGTCTGGTGCACCTGCAGCAGCTTGTGCATGCTGGCGATCAGGAAATGATCGTCGTTCTTGGTGCGCACGCGCCCCCGGTCGGTGACGCCGAAGCAGTCGACGTCGGCGGTGAGCGGGCGCCGGCTGGCGGGCGGCGGCGCGTCAGGGCTCATGCCGCACCCGCCGCGGTGACCCGCTTGCGGTACAGCAGTCGCCGGTAGGTCTTGTGCCGCAGGAAGTTGGCGGCGTTGCGGGTACCGCTGAAGTGCTTCCGTTCGAGCCGCGCCAGCTGATCGCGGAAGCGCCAGCGAACGAACCGCATCAACCAGGGTCGGTTGGCGGTGAGCCGCGCCATCACCAGATCGTAGGCCGGGCGGATCGCCTCGCGATAGGCGCGATCCAGCAGGTCGAACGTCGGCGCGATATTCGCCGAGATATCGACTTCCCGCACCAGGTCGAAGGGAAACTGCGCCATGGTGCGGTGAAATACCGCCAGCTCTTTTCCGCCGCCGATGGGACTCGGCCCGTCAGCCGGAATGCGGAAGATGTCGCAGATCAGGATGTGCCCACCATCGCTCAGCAGGGCTGCCGCCTTGGCCAGCGCGGCGTCGGGCTGCATGAAGAGGAAGCTCTCACTGAAGAGAATCAGGTCGTAGCGGCGGTCAGTCTCGACATTCTCGAAGCGGCTCTCGAAGATCGTGACCTGGTCACCGAGCAGCTGCCGCGCTGCTGCCGTGAGGTACGGATTGGGTGACACGCCGTCCACGGTGTAGCCGCGCTCCAGCAGCTGGCGCGCGGTGTTCCCTGCCCCCATGCCGACGTCGAGCACCGATCGCACCCCGGCCGGAATGTCGGCGAGCAGCGCCTGCGTGTAGCGCGACTGGGCTTCGGGCAGATTCCGCAGGTCGAGCGGCAGGTCGTCAGTCCAGAAACCGTAGTGCAGGTCCTCCATGCCGAGGACGTGTCGGCCGACGACGAGGCCCATGGCCAGACCGAATTCCGGCGATTGCAGGGCGGGCGCGGTACCCGGTGGAAAGAGCGTGGCGATCATGGTCGAAGGTGCCGCCAGCCTCCCGGCGGTGTCAACTGCCCCCTTCCCACCGCGGGCCCCGGACCGCAACTTTGCGCGACCCCAGGACCGACCGGAGCCATGGCCGAGACCTCCCGCAAGCCGTTCCAGCCCTTTGTTCCCGCCGACCAGACCGTGGCCGAGTGGACGATCAAAGCGATCATCCTCGGCGGGCTGTTCGGGATCATCTTCGGCGCCTCGACCGTGTACCTGGCCCTGCGCGCGGGCCTCACGGTGTCGGCATCGATTCCCATCGCGGTGCTGGCGATCGCCGTATTCAAGCGGATCGGGCGGTCGACGATTCTCGAGAACAACATCGTGCAGACGATCGGCTCGGCAGGCGAGTCCATCGCGGCCGGCGTCGTGTTCACGATCCCCGCTCTGTTGTTCCTCGATCAGGGCGAGGGGTTCTTCAACTACTTCAACATTCTCACACTGTCCATCGTGGGCGGCGTGCTTGGCGTCCTGATGATGGTGCCGCTGCGGCGCGCCCTGATCGTCAAGGAGCACGGGGTCCTGCCCTATCCGGAGGGAACCGCCTGTGCCGAGGTGCTCGTCGCTGGCGAGCAGGGCGGCTCGATGGCCGGAAAGGTGTTCCGGGGCCTCGGGCTCGCGTTCGCCTACAAGGGCCTGATGAGCATCCTGGGCCTGTGGAAGGACGTCCCCGAATACGTGACGAGCCGGGCAGCGCAGTATCCCAACGCCACGATTCATGCCGAGATCACCCCCGAGTATCTGGGGGTCGGCTACATCATCGGGCCGCGGATCGCGGGCAATCTCGTCGCGGGCGGTGTGCTGTCGGCCCTGGTGCTCGTCCCGCTGATCTCGATTTTCGGTGACGGCCTGCAGACCGTGATTCGGCCCGGCGTGGGGGACAAGCTGATCGCGGATATGACCGCGGGCGAGATCCGCACCGGATACGCGCGCTACATCGGCGCCGGCGCAGTCGCCGCCGCGGGGTTGATCACGCTACTGCGGACGCTACCCACGATCGTCTCGGCGTTCCGCGAGAGCTTCCGTGCGCTGGTTGATACCCGCGCCGGGGTGCAACCGGTGCGAACCGAGCGCGACATGCCGATCACCTGGGTGATCGGCGGCTCGCTGGTGCTGGTCCTGATCGTGGCGGCCTTGCCGCAGCTCCCGGGGACCTTCCCGGGCACCCTGCTGATGGGCCTGCTGGTCGTCATCTTCGGGTTCTTCTTCGTGACCGTCAGCTCGCGCATCGTGGGCATCATCGGCAGCTCGTCGAACCCGATCTCGGGCATGACGATCGCCACCCTGATGGCCACGTGCCTCATCTTCGTGGCGATCGGGTGGACCGGCGAGGTCTATCAGGCTCTGGCCCTGTCGGTGGGCGGCATCGTCTGCATCGCCGCGGCCAACGCCGGCGCAACCAGCCAGGACCTGAAGACCGGCTACATCGTGGGCGGTACGCCGATCTACCAGCAGCTCGGCCTGGTGGTCGGCGTCCTCGCCTCCGCGTTCGTGATCGGGTGGACACTGCAGACGCTCGACGCTTCGATGCGCTTCGACGGCGTCGCGCACGCGATCGGAACGGACCGCTACGCGGCCCCGCAGGCCACTCTGATGGCCACGATCATCAAGGGCCTGCTGGCCCAGGATCTGCCTTGGGGGCTCGTGTTCATCGGCATGGCGATCGCCGTCGTCGTCGAGCTGTGCGGCGTGGGGTCACTATCGTTCGCCGTGGGCGCGTACCTGCCCCTGTCGACCACGCTGCCGATCTTCGTCGGCGGGGCGCTCAAGTGGTTCGTGGATCGCCGCATGGGCGTCGCCCCGGAGGCCGAGAGCGAGGTCAGCTCGGGGATGCTCTACTCGACGGGACTGGTGGCGGGGGGATCGTTGACGGGCATTGCGATCGCGCTGCTGGCCGGAATCCCGATGACGGTGACGGGACCCGACGGACAGCCGGCGGAGATCTCGATTCTGACCTGGCTGCTCGACAAGGTGGCAGCGATCCTCCCGTTCGTGAGCACGACTCGGGCGTCCGATCTGATCGGCCTCGTGGCGTTTGGCGTGCTGGGCGCCTTTCTCTATCGCGCGGCGCGAGAACGCCTGACGGAGTAGGCGCGGCAGGCGGGCCCGCCTTCACACCGATTTCAGCGTGCCTTCGGGGGGCGGCTGCTACCCTGTCAACGGGGTGTGACGGGAGTGGCGGTGACACGATCATTCGGGTGGTTCAGGGTGTGGGTCCCGCGCGCCTGCGCCCTCTGCTTTGCAGCCTTCCTGGCGCTGTTTGCGGTGGACGTGCTCGGCACGGGATTGGGATTCTGGGCGTCGCTGGGGGTCATCGCCCTGCACCTCGTTCCCGCGGCAATCGTGCTGGCGGTTCTGGCCCTCGCGTGGCGGCGGGAAATTGCCGGCGGTATCGTCTACCTGGCGCTCGCGGCGGGGTATCTCATCATGGCCGCGGGCCGCGTCCACTGGAGCGCGATCGCCGCCATCTCGGGCTCTCTCACCGTGCTGGGTGTGCTGTTCTTCGCCAGCTGGTGGTCCGGCCGGCACGGCGGAATGGCCGCGACGGGCTAGGCACAATGCCGGCCGCCTGAGATGCTCGCGGCTGGCCCCGGCCCCAGCCCGCTGCTACGTTGCCGCCACCCCGTTCCGGGAGCGCCCGTGTCCGCCACGCGCGAGCACCGTAACCCCACATGTCCACGCCTGACGTGACGGCCGTTCCCGAGGCGCTGCGCACCGCGCTCGCGGTGCGCTACGACGTCGTCCGCATGCTGGGTCGGGGCGGCATGGCGACCGTGTACCTGGCCCGTGACCGCAAGCACCACCGTGAGGTCGCGATCAAGGTGCTGCTGCCGGACCTGGCCCGGCTGATCGGGGGCGAGCGGTTCTTGCGCGAGATCGAGATCGCTGCCCGCCTCACGCACCCCCGCATCCTCGCCCTGCACGATTCCGGTGAATCGGACGGCATGCTCTACTACGTGATGCCGTTCGCGGGCGGCGGCTCGCTGCGCACCCGGCTCCAGGCCGAGGGGCGCCTGCCGGTCGAGACCGCGCTGGCGATCGTCGACGCCGTGGCTGACGCGCTCACCTACGCCCATCGGATGGGCGTGCTGCACCGCGACATCAAGCCGGAGAACATCCTGTTCGCCGAGGGGCATCCGCTGGTCACCGACTTCGGCATCGCGAAAGCCGTGAGCACCGCGGCCGGCGCGCAGCTGACCCGCACGGGGTTTCCGATCGGCACGCCGGGCTACATGAGCCCGGAGCAGGCGGCCGGGCTGACCGACGTGGACGGCCGCACCGACGTGTACAGCCTCGCCGCGGTCACGTACGAGCTGCTCGTGGGAGCGATCCCGCAGGCGTGGCCGACCGAGGAGGAGGTGCGTGTCGGGCGGCTGACGCGAGCACCGGCGCGCCATCGGCAGGCGCTCGACACACTCCCGTCCCACGTCGAGGCCGCCCTGGTCCGCGGCCTGGCGGTGCGGCTCGACCAGCGCACCGAGACACCCGCCGTCCTGGTGCGCGAGCTGTCGAGCGCCGGCGCGCGGCGCCGCTACAGCGACACCGAGGTGCGCGACCTGGTGCGGCAGGCCTCGGAGCTCGAGGCCGCCGCCCCCACCACCGACGGCTCGATGACCATCGGCGGGGTGCAGCGCATCGCGGCGGAAGCGGGCATCGACCCGGCGCGAGTCCGTGAAGCTGCATTCCGCGGTGGGCGCGTGGCGCCGGCCACGAGTGCGGAACCCCATCCCGGACTGAGCCGTGTCATGGGCGGACCCACCCGCCTCGTCATCGAGCGGCTGCTGGCCGGAGAGGTCCCCGAGACCGACTTCCCGACGTTCGTGGACGAGATCCGCCGCACCGTCGGGGAGGTCGGGATCGTCGGCACGCTGGGACGCTCGGTGACGTGGACGGCGGTGCGCGGACCGTCCTCCTCGCGCAACCTCCAGGTGACGCTGTCGGTGCGCGCGGGTCAGACGCGCATTCACATTCAGGACACGCTCGGCGACCTCAAGGGCGGGCTGTTCGGCGGTCTGTTCGCAGGGCTCGGCGCTGGCGGGCTGGGCCCCATCATCGCCGTGACGATCAAGACCCTCGCGGCGCCCCAGCTCCTGATCGCTGCCGTCCCGCTGTGGATTGCGGGCGCCTTCAGCATCGCGCGCACGACCTATCACTACACCGTGCGCGGCCGCCGCCGTGGCCTCGAAGAACTCGCCGACCGGCTCGTGACCCTGGCCGAGGAGATAGTGCCGCCCGCGCTGCCGCCCGGTTCGGCGCTGCCTTGACGGTCCCGGAGCCGGGGCGCAGCTTCGCCCGGTCCGCAGCAACGTGCTTCCTCACCGAAACGAGGGCCGTATGGGCAAGATCAATCTCCGGGGCGTCATCCTGGGCGGACTGGTCGCTGGTCTGGTGTTCAACGTGTTCGACTTCCTGATGTACGGCGTCGTGCTCCGGGCCGGCATGGAAGCGGCAATGCAGGCGATCGGAAAGACCATGGAAGGATCACCCATCTGGCTGTTCGTAGTGCTCGATTTCCTGTTCGGGATCTGGACCGTGTGGCTGTACGCCATGATTCGACCGCGCTACGGCCCGGGACCCCGTACAGCGGTCATCGCCGGCCTGTTCGTGTGGGTGGGGATGGGCGTGCTGCACGCGATGAGCGAGGCACCGATGGGCATCATCCCGGTGCGGCTGTGGGCGATTGCGGTGGCCGTGTTCCTGGTGGTCGCTCCGCTCGCGGCCCTGGCGGGCGCCCGGTTCTACAGCGAGCCGGCCTGACGCGGCCGCAGACGCTAGCCTCGTGCCGGCGGCGGCGCCGTCACCCTCAGGGTGACGGCGCCGTCGCTTTCGCCAAGACCGGGCGCGCCAGAGACACCGAGGCGGTGCGCGGTGATTTGGTCTTGACGGTGGACGGCGACTGCATCGCCGCCCCTGGCGGTGAGAGCACGGGTGGATCGCCCGAAATCGTGCCGATGGGCGTGATCACGCCGCCACTCAGCTCGAACACGGTCCACAAGGTCCCCGGCTGATTCGGGACCGTGAACGTGTTGGTCAGCGTGTTGTCCCGATAGACGTCGACCCTCGCTTGGGAGGCCAGGAGCGTGGTGCTGGCCGGGTCGTCGCCGGCGTTGAAGTCGTGCACCCGGAACTGGTAGACGCCCGCCACCTGCTCGTAGATCGTGATGGTTTCGGGGCCAAACCCGCTCGTGACGTCGTTGTCCAACGTGGCATAGGGGTAGAACGTCGAGTCCCCGAGGGAAGCGTAGGACACGGGGAACGGCGATCCCCCACTCGTGTCGGGCACGAGGAGGTACGCGTCGAGGTCCAGCGGCGTCGCCCCCCACGACAGCACGACCTGGATTCGCCCCGCGGGCTGCACGGGGGACAGCGCGACGTCGACGGTGGCCGCCTGGCCGGGGTTGAGCACAATCCCCATCACGTTCGCCGTGACGAAACCACTGGCCGAGACGTAGATGGTGTAGTTCCCCGGAGTGAGTCCGCTGAAGGTGTAACCACCGGCGTCGTCCGTGAACGTGGACAGCAGCGTCGGGTCGTTCTCGGTCGCGTTCGCACCAGCCTTGAGCTCGACCAGGGCGTTGAATATCTCCAGACCGCCGACGGCGGTGCGCACGGTGCCGCCGAGCTGCGCGGGCGCGGGTACGTCACCCGACATCGTGTTGATCGGCGTGATGGTCCCGCCGTCCAGCTCGAATACGGTCCACAGCGTACCCGGTGCGTTCGGCACGGTGAAGGTCTGCACCAGCGTGTTGTTCTGGTACACATCCACGCGAGCCTCGGATGCGAGCAGCGCGGTGCTGCCAGCATCGTCGCCGTTGGTGTAGTCGTGGACGCGGTACTGATAGACCCCTTGCAGCTGTTGCTGGATGGTGATGGTTTCGGGCCCGTATCCGGACGTGACGTCATTGTCCAGCCGACTGAACGGGTACGCCCCGGAATCGCCGGGGGAGCCGTAGTACACGTAGAACGGTGCGCCACCCAGTGTGTCGGGGACGAGGAGATAGCTGTCGAGATCCGGGGGCGACGCGCTCCACGACAGCACGATGCGCGTCTCGCCGGACTGCTGCAGCGGCGAGAGCGCGACATCCACCGTGTCGGCGCCCGGCGCCACGAGCGCGATCCCGGCGACGCTGCCGGTGATGAACCCTGAGGCCGACACGAACAGCGTGTAGTCACCCGTGGCCAGACCGTTGAGGCTGTATGCGCCGAGCCCGTCGGTCACCGTGGACTGCACGGTAGGGTCGTTCTCGGTGGCGTTGGGACCGGCCTTCAGGTCCACCGCCGCGCCGGCGATCGGCACGCCACCGACGGCGTTCCGCACCGTGCCGAGGAGCCGCGCCCCGAGCGGCCAGTTGAGAATGGCGATGTCGTCAGTGAAGGCAAACCCGCCGGGATCGGCCGGTGAAGGCTGGTCCATCGTCACGCTGAACGGCGTCGCCGCCGTGCCGTCGGCATCGGTCAGACTGATGTATGCCGACCCCGGGTCCGGCGTCGTCTGGAACGTGATCCGCGAGAAGACATGGTCGCCCGCGGCACGCGCCAGGGTGAGCTGGACGAGTCCCGGGTTCTGGTTCGCGAACGTGATATCGTCGAAGCGGACGATCGGCGCACCGTCGGTGGCCTGGAGCGCCACGCCGTCCACCACCAGGCTGTCGGCATCGAGCCCGAGTACCCACAGCAATTCGGTGCCGCTGCCGCTCACCGTGCGCGTGATGCCGCCGGCGATGGCTGGTGTGCGCAGCTGGCCGGCCGCGACCGCGTCCGACGCGAAGTTCGCACCGCCGCTCCCGGCGATCATCAGATGCTCGAAGCGCGACGCGCTGAAGTCGGGATCTCCGAAGTCGACGGTCTGGGGGCTCGAGCCGACGAGCTCCGTGACATGCGACCCCGAGGCCGAGAACGCGGACGTCGAGTTGCTGCCCGTCTGAGTGAAGTTGCCCGTGACCGACAGCGTCCCGCCGGTGAGCAGGCCTGCGGTGCTGCCCCCGCCGAAGGTCGCGTTCCCCTGCACGAACAGCGACCCGCCGGTCTGCCGCAGCCGGCCCTGATCGCGCGTCTCGAAGTTGCCCGTCTGCACGTTGCCGCCGATGTCCGCCATCCCGGTGCCGTCCACCACGAGCCCGAGCATGGTGGCGCCATCCGCCACCACGACCGAGTCGCCACGGATCACGACTCCAACAAAGTGGGGGAAGACGGGCACAGTCTGCCCACTGCCGGTGAACACGACGGTCGCGATGCCGTAGTCCTGCGACGAGAGATTGGGCATGAACACCCCGCCCACCAGCGCCGTGTCGAGGAACACCGCGCCGTTCTGGGCGCCGTCGAGCGTCAGATCGCCCAACACCTCGAGGGTCGACCCGCTGATCCCCGCGTACACGGGCTTCGCCACCGCGCCGCTCGCGGCCACCCGCGAATTGAACGTCGCGTCGATACCCTGATCGATGGTCAGATCGTGGAACCGAGATCCCGCCGACACGTCGGGGTTCGCGAAGCCGACCGTGATGGCGATCGGCATCGGGTCCATCTCCGTGAAACCGGGATTATTGAAATGCGTCAGGTGCGTGCCGGACGCCGCGAAGCTCGTGGCGCTCGTCCCGCCAGTCTGCGTGAAGCTGCCGCGCAGGTCGAGCGTGCCGGCGGTGAGCAGACCCACCGTGCTCCCGCCGCCGAAGGTCGCGGTCCCGCCGACCGACAGCACACCGGCGGGATCCGCCATTTCCAAGGTGCCGCTCCCGGCCGTCGTGAACGTGCTGTCCACCGACACCGTGGCCGCACCGATGCTCGCCCGCCCCGACCCGGCGACCAGCATGCCGCGCCACGAGGTGGCGCCGGTGAACAGGACCGGGTTCCCGGTCACCTTGAGCGCGAAGGCCGAGGACAGGTTGGTCGGCACGGTCTGGTTGGTCCCGAAGAACTCGACGGTGTCGCCATCCACCACGGCGCCACCGACCCGGTTCACCGCGCCGCCGAAGCGAAGCACGTCGCTGGTAAGCACCGCCGCCGTCTGGTTCTGGCTGATCGTCGCGGAGCCGACCACCGTAATGCGGTTCCCCGAGCCGCCCACGATCCCCGACGGCGCGAACTGGTCGTTGTCGCTGATGTTGAGGTTGCCGTTGACGACCAGCTCGCCACCGTTCGAGGCGGTGCCCGCCATGTCCACCGTCAGGTGATGGAAGTGCGAGCCGCCGCTCTGGGCGGGGGTGGCGAACGTCAGCGTCCCGCCCGTGCCGTTCAGCACGGTGAGGTGCGCGCCCGACGGGGCGAAGCTCTGAGGATCGCCCGACTGCGCGAGGTCGCTCAGCAGGCGCAGCGTACCGGCCGTGAGGCGGCCGGCGGTGCTGCCACCCCCGAACGTCGCGGGGCCAACGACGTTGACGCGGCCGCCCGCATTCTGCATCGTCAGCGTCGCCGCCGCGCTCGTCGAAAACGCCGCGCCCACGGTCACGGCGTGTGGGCCGACATCGAAATCGCCGCTGCCCGACACCGCCAGGTTCCCGGTGACGAGGACGCTGTCGGCGGCGGCGATCGTACCCGTCACGGCGAGGCTCGGGAGCCGGCCGCGGACCGTCTGCCCGGCGCCGGTGAGGCGCACCGCGCCGCTGCCGGCGAACGCCGCGGGACCGGGTGAGCCCCCATCGAGGCTGCCCCCCACCACCAGCGTGTCCGCAGCATTCGCGACCGTCACGGTGGCGTTGCCCTGCACGGTGAGCGAGTCCACGACCTGCACACCGGTGACGACCGGCTGATTGGGTGCATCGGCCCGGATCCACACGTCGTCGCCCGTCCCGGGCACGGCCGGCACCCAGTTCGCCGCGTCCGTCCACGCCGTGCTCGATCCGCCCGTCCACACGGCGTCGGTCCCCGGCGGCGCGCCCACGAACGCGGAGGACACCGTCAGTACCATTGCCGACCCGGTGAAGGTCCGTTGCCAGGTGAGTCCGCCCGTCAGCGCGGGGAGATTGACCGTGCCGAAATCGCCTGTGCGAGACCCGAAGGTGAGCACGGTAAACTGC
>QKHC01000087.1 GCA_003251175.1 Gemmatimonadota bacterium | reverse complement strand
TCGCCTTCATTGGCGTGGCGGTGTGGGGTGTGGGCGCGAGTCTTGGCTTCCCGGTGGGCATGTCAGCGGCCTCCGACGACCCGGCGCGCGCGGCGCTGCGCCTGAGCGTGGTCTCCACCGTGGGCTACGGCGCATTCCTGGTGGGCCCACCGCTGATCGGCCTGCTGGGCGATCGCGTGGGCGTGCTCGACGCGATGCTCGCCGTGGGCGTGGTGTCGCTGCTGGCCATGCTGGTGGTGCCGGCGGCCAAGCCGCTGGAGGTGGGTGGTGGCGAGGCGCAGTAGAGCCTTCGCCCTGTTGCGACCGGCGCGTTCTCCTTAGGATGCACATAGGTCGCTCGCGGGGAGGGGGAGGCGTGACGGTTCGCTTGGCTCTTGCCTCGGCCGCGCCCGGCCTCGCGCTTCTCACCGCCGCCCTCCTGTGGCCCGCAGCGAACGGGTGGTGGTTCGTGGCCGCGACCTACGCGGCCAGCGGCGTGCTCGCCGCGTTGTTGTCGACCACGTCTCCCGCGCCGCGCGCACATTCCCGGCGCCGATGGTGGGCATCGGCGGCAGCGGCTGCGGGCGTCGGGGTGGTGGCGGTGGCGGCGGCGACGCTCGTTGAGCCCCCGCTCGGTCCCGGTGGCGCGCCCGACGTATCGCGTGCCGTAGTGCCCGTCGCGCTGGGGATGGCGGTGGGCGGAGCGCTCGTCGGTCCGCACGTTGGTCCTCGTCTTGCGAGCGGCAACGCGGTGGTCGCCCCGCGCGGGGCGTGGTGGGGTGCGTTCGCTCTTGGCGCCACGCTTCCCTTCGCGCTCGAGCCGGCGGCCATCACCGTCGGCTACGCCGAGTATCCGTGGGGGCTGCTCCTTGTCGCGGTGCCGTGGACGCTGTGGGCGCTCGCCTTGCCGCTGGCATGGCTTGCGCCGATCTCTTCGCTGGCCGCGCGTCTGGTCGTGGCGGCCGCAGTAGCGGCGGGCCTCGGGTGGGCGCCGCTCGCGGTGATCGCGACCGGCTCGGTGCAGTCGCTGTCATTGGCCGAGCGCTGGGGACCGCTCGCTGTGTGCATCGGCGCAGCGGTGTCCCTTGGATCGGTGCTCGCCGCCTCTCACACCTCGGTACGGGCGTCGTTGACCGCCGGGGTGGGGGAGCGGTGAGCCGAGGCGACGGCTTGACCACGCGAAGCCGTGCCCGACGCGCGACTTCGGCGCTCTTGGTGGTCGCCACCGCGACGCTCCTCACCTCGTGCGGGCCGTCGGCCGACGATGCCCCCGTGGTGATCGTGCAGCGGCCCGACGCCTCGGTGGAGATCCTCGTGCCGGTATGCGCGGGCGATGCGATGCGTCGTGTGAACGTTCAGCACCAGAACATCGACATCACGTGGTGGTTCGCGGAGGAGACCCGGCAGCGCGCGGCGGCGAGCGGGATCGAGACGATCTCCATCGGACCCGACGGGCTCGACCTTGCTGATCAGTTCGAGGGTGTCTTCGTGACCGCAGGCGACGAGGGCGAGACCATCAACGCGCAATTTGCGGACCTGCGCTTCGTGGATATCTGGACCGAGGAGACCGAGGCCTACGTGTACGTGCCGTGGACCAGGGCAGACGCGTCGGTGCAGTATTACATGGTCACGATTCCGTTCCGTGAGGAGCGGGTGGTGGCGGAGCCCGTCACCGAGG
>QKHC01000100.1 GCA_003251175.1 Gemmatimonadota bacterium | reverse complement strand
GATCCGCCCCGCATCGAATGGCAGAGCGGGCAGGCCGCGGAACGAATCACCGTGGTGCTGCGCGATGCGCTGGGGAACCTGGTGCCGGGTCAGCCGGTCGAGTTGCTGCGCGACGGCACGCCGGTCGTGCCAGCGCGCGCGAGCGACCCGAGCGGTATCGCGCGGTTCACGCTGCCCGCCACCGTCTTCACCACGGACGGGCGGCTGTACGTGCGAGTCGCCGGCCGACTGACCGACTCTCTCGACGTGCTGCTGCCGGCACCGGTGTCCTCCGCGCACACCGGCTTCGTGTCGGGCCATGGGCAGCGCGGCCGGGCGGGGACCTGGCTGCCCCAGCCGCTGGTCTTCGAGGCGCGCGACAGCGCCAACGTCGGGCTCGCCGACCGCACGGTCGCGGTTACGGCGGACAACGCGGTGGCGGAGGTCGACAGTGACCGCACCGACGCCAGCGGACGCGTCACGATCCGGGTGCGTCTCGGGGAGCGGGCCGGGCCTGCCGCCGTGGCGGTGACAGTGGCGGGAGTCGAGCGGCGGGCCGCGCTGCTGGTGCTGGCCGGCCCCCCGATCCAGCTGACCGTTGCGTGCGGCGCTGTGCTGCGCGGTCGGGTCCTGCTGGTGGCCGACACCACCGCCGCCCTCACCGTGACGGCGACCGACGCGCATGGCAACGCCGTGGCCCTGGGCCCGGGGGTCCGGGTGGCCGTCGGAAACCAGGACATTGCGCAGGTCGTGGCGGTCGCGAGCGACAGCGCCGTGACGCGCGTCACGCTGCGAGGCCGCTCGGCGGGCTCCACCAACCTCGCGGTCACCGCCGCCGGCGTGCGTGCCAACCTGGTGACCGTGGTGCAGCGCGGGCCGACGCCCGGCGCTTGCGTCGCCCCGCGCTAGCGTTTCTGCTCGCCGACCGCAGCCCTAGGCGGACCGGGGCCACTCCGATATCTTTCGATGCCCCGGGTCCGCGGGGCTTCCGCTCGTGAACCGCGTCAGGCCCCCGCAGGGAGCAGCGCTCAGCGAATCCGGAAGTGGCCGCGGGGTGCCCGGGGCAACGCCCTCATGATCGCACTCGCGCGCAAGTACCGACCCAAACGCTTCGCCGACCTCCTGGTACAGGACCATGTGGCGGCCGCCCTGCGCGGTGCCGTCGCGCAGGGTCGTACCGCGCACGGCTATCTGTTCGCCGGTCCGCGAGGAGTGGGCAAAACGACCGCCGCACGCATCCTGGCGATGGCGCTCAATTGCGAGCAAGCTGAGGGCGGGGAGCCCTGCGGGGAATGCGAATCGTGCGCCCGCGTGTGGACCGGCGCCGCCAACCTCGATGTGGTCGAGCTCGACGCGGCGTCAAACCGGGGTGTCGACGACGCCCGCGACCTCCGCGAGCGCGCGATGTACGCCGCCAGCAGCGAGCACCGGCACAAGGTGTACATCGTTGACGAAGCGCACATGCTCACACGCGAGGCCTGGAACGCCCTGCTCAAGGTGCTCGAGGAGCCGCCGCCCCGCGTGGTCTTCGTGTTTGCCACCACGGAGCCCCAGCGTATCGCGCAGACCGCGGCGCCGGTGCTGTCGCGCTTGCAGCGCTTCGACTTCCGACGGATCGGCCCGGAGGCGATCGTGGCACGGCTGCGGCAGGTGGCAACGGCGGAAGCGCTGGCGGCCGATGACGATGCGCTGCGGTTGATCGCCCGCGTCGCCGATGGCGGCATGCGGGATGCCCTCTCGGTGCTCGATCAGGTGATCGCGTTCGGCGAGGGACCGGTCACCGGGGCCCGCGTGCGCGACGTCCTCGGGCTCATCCCCGACGACGCATACGGCGAGGTGCTGCGCCTCGTCGCCGAACGCGATGCGGCGGCGGTGTTCCCCCTGATGGACCGGCTGGTGGAGGCAGGCGCCGACCTCGGCACGTTCGTCGTGGGTCTGGGCGAAGCCTTGCGGGCG
Source organism: Gemmatimonadota bacterium (assembly GCA_003251175.1). Taxonomy (GTDB): domain Bacteria; phylum Gemmatimonadota; class Gemmatimonadetes; order Gemmatimonadales; family GWC2-71-9; genus SZUA-544. Next base: position 4,529 of record QKHC01000100.1, on the reverse strand, counting down.
GTCCTGCTGGTGGGGTTCGGGGGCGACCCGGATGGCGTGACCGAGGGCCTCCGCGCGGTGGTGCGGGAACGGGCGGTGGCACTGCCGCCCCCCGATGTGCTGCGCCTGCTCACGGTCCTCGCCGAGTCCGAGCAGCAGATTCGCCTGAGCGGGCACTCCCGCCTCGCAGTCGAGGTGCTGTTGCTGCGCTGGGCAATGATGGATCGCACAGTGGACTTGACGGCGGTGCTGGCGGCGCTGGACGCGGGCCCGGGGGGAGGGGGAGCGCCAGCGCGGCCCCCGTCACCGACCACCCCGCCGGCGTCCCGCCCCGCGCCCGCGCCGCCCAAGCCGTCAACCGCATCCGGTGGGGGTGCCGCCGCGCCACCCGCGGTGGCCCCCGAACCCGGGGCGCTGTCGGCCGAACGGCTGCGCGCCCTGTGGCCCCGCATCGTCGAGGCGGCGCGCGGCGCGAGCCCGATGGTGGGCACGCTGCTGGCGGGGGCTGAGGTAGCCGGGGTGGAGGGCGAGGTCGTCGAGATTCGGCCCACCGTCGGTGCGCCGGGGAACCTCGAGGGCCTGACACACAAGCGTGCAGCGATCGCGCGGGTGCTGGCGCCCTGGGTGGATGGCGTGGTGAAGGTCCGCCCGGTCCCGGCGTCCGAATCGCCGTCGGGGGGGGCGGCCGCCAGGCTCACACCGCGGGAGGTGGAGGCGGAGCGACTGCGGGTGCTGCGCGCCAAAGACCCGGCGCTGTCGGCGGCCGTCGACGCGCTCGATCTCGAATTGCTGGAATAACTTGCCCGGTCTGTGGGCGGGGAATAGCTTTCGACTCATGGCCGACCTATCGAACCTGCTTCAGCTGAGCCAGCAGATGCAGGGACGCATTTCGGAGATCCAGGCCCAGCTGGCTGGTCAGACCGTGACGGCGGCGGCCGGCGGGGACATGGTGCGCGCCACGGCCGACGGCCGCGGCCAGATTCGGGCGATTTGGATTGCACCGGAAGCCGTCGCCCAGGGCGACGTCGAGATGCTCGAGGACCTGGTGCTCGCGGCGGTGGCGGAAGCCCAGAAGCGCGCGGCGGAGTTGTACCAGGCGGAGGTGCGAAAACTGGCCTCGGGGCTTCCGTTCCCGTTCCAGCTGCCGCTCTGACTCACCGGTGTCGGCGATCGAGGAGCTGGTGGCGGAGCTGGCCAAGCTCCCCGGCATCGGGCGAAAGACGGCGCAGCGGCTCACGTTTCACCTGTTGAAACAGCCACCGGAGGCGGCGGACCGGCTGGCGCGGGCGATCAGCGACGCCCGCGCGCGTGTGCGGGCGTGTGGCGTCTGTGGGGCGCTGACCGACGCCGACCCGTGCGCGATCTGCGCCGACCCGCGGCGCGACGCGACGGTGGTGTGCGTGGTCGAAGAATCGGCGGATGTAGGGGCGATCGAGCGCGCCGGGCGGTTCCGGGGGCGCTATCACGTGCTCGGTGGCCGGTTGTCACCGCTCGACGGTGTGGGACCTGAGGCGTTGCGGGTGGATGCCTTGCTCGCCCGGCTGAGCGGCACGTCGCCGGTACGCGAGGTGATCATCGCCACCAATCCGTCGATGGAGGGCGAAGTGACGGCGACGCTGCTGCAGCAGCTGCTGCGATCCACGTCGGTGCGGGTCACCCGGATCGCGCGAGGGCTGCCGATGGGCGGTGATCTGGAGTACGCCGACGGTGTGACGATCGCGCAGGCGCTGCTGGCCCGGCGCGACATGTCCGAAGCGGACTGAACGGGGCGACGGATGACTGGTGCCGCGAGCTGGTCGTTCAGCGAAGAGCACTACAAGCAGATCCAGCAGCATCTGCTGTCGTTTCTGCGGGATTCGAACGCCCGCTGCGCGCTGCTGGTCGATCGCACCGGCCAGCTCGTCACGACCGCGGGCGAGACGCCGCAGTTCGACCCTACGGCTTTCGCGTCACTCACCGCGGCCGATTTCAGCGCCAATGATCAGCTGGCGCGGATGATCGGGGAGGACGAATTCGCGTCGCTGGTGCACCAGGGCGAGCGCGAGTCGATGTTCCTGGCCGACGTCGGCAAGCGAGTGATCCTGGTCGTGCTGTTCGATCAGCGCGCGACCCTCGGGCTCGTCAAGCTCAAGGCCCGGTCGGTGGTAGAGCAGTTGGCGAAGGTCCTCGAGGACATGTTCAATCGCGTGGGCTCCGGTCCGGCCCCCGAGCAGCGCCTGCTGGAAGGCGCCGAAGACGAAATCGACCGGCTGTTCGGGTAAGGGGACAGGTCGCCCATGTCGATGATCAACTACGCGTCGCGCGAGATCAACTGCAAGCTCGTGTACTACGGTCCGGGCCTCGGTGGCAAGACCACGAACCTGGAGCACGTGTACAACAAGGTCGCCCCCACCACCCGCGGCAAGATGATCTCGCTGGCGACCGAGACCGAACGCACGCTCTTCTTCGACTTCCTGCCCATCGACCTCGGCACGATCCGCGGTTTCAAGACCCGGTTCCATCTCTACACCGTTCCCGGGCAGGTGTACTACAACGCCAGTCGCAAGCTCATCCTCAAGGGGGTGGACGGGATCGTGTTCGTGGCCGACAGTCAGATGGAGCGCATGGAAGCCAATGTCGAATCCATGCAGAACCTCTACGACAACATGGCGGAGTACGGCTACGACCTCACGAAGATCCCGTTCGTGATCCAGTACAACAAGCGGGACCTGCCCAACGCCGGTCCCGTGGGGGACCTGCAGGCATCCCTCAACCCGGGTTGGCCGATCGAGGACCCGGCGCAGCAGAAGGTGACGCCGGATCCCGCCAATCCCGGGCAGAACATCGCCGAGCGCGTCGGCGACCAGTGGATCGGTCGGGCTCCGTACGTCGAGGCAGTCGCCGTGCGCGGCGACGGCGTATTCGAGACGCTGAAGGTGGTCAGCAAGATGGTGCTGAAGACGCTGAGCTAGCCTGGGCCACGGCGATGCGGTGGACGCTGCCCAACATCATCACGGTCGTTCGCATCGGACTGACTCCGGTCATCGCCCTGCTGCCGTTCATCTCGGGATACTGGCCCAAGGTCCTCGCATTCGTGATCTTCCTGGCAGCCGCATTGAGTGACGCGGTGGATGGCTACCTGGCGCGATCGCGGAACGAGGTCTCCGAGCTGGGCCAGTTCCTCGACCCCATCGCCGACAAGCTGCTGCTGTTCGCGACCCTGGTCCCCATCTTCTGGATGACCCGGCACCCCACGATCCTGACCGACTACCGCATTCCCTGGTGGGGCAGCCTGCCGGTGTGGGTGGCGCTCATCCTGGTGGGTCGGGAGGTCCTGATCACCGCCTTCCGCTGGTTCGCCAAACGGCGGGGGGTCATCATTCCCGCTGCCGGGCCGGGAAAGCTCAAGGCGGTGGTGCAGTCCATCTTCATCGGCGCCACCATCGCGTGGTTCGCCTGGAAGGACGCGGTCGCGGAGCTGCAGCTGGCTGGCTGGGCCCGCGAAGTGTGGGATCAGTTTCACGGAACGCTCGTGGCCGTCACGCTCGCCGGCGCCGTCGTCCTCACGATCTACTCACTGGGCGTCTACCTGTACCGCTACCGCGCGCTGCTGCGGTGAACGTCGAGTTGGTAACCGTGGGAACCGAGCTGCTGCTCGGCCTCACGGTGGACACCAACGGTGCCGAAATCGGCCGCGCGTGCGCGGCGGATGGCCTGCGGCTGGTGCGCCGGGCCACGGTCGGCGACGACGTGGATGCCATTCGCGACGCTGTCTCCGCCGCCATGGCGCGTGCCCCGGTGGTGATCACGACGGGCGGCCTGGGTCCCACCCGCGACGACGCCACCAAGCTGGCGATCGCCGGACTGTTCGGTCGGCGGGTGATCGAGGATCCCGAGGTGCTGCGCGCCCTCGAGGAGCGCGCGCGTCGCATGGGTCGCTGGCCCATGGCCGCCAGCAACCGCTCGCAGGCGGCCGTGCCCGACGGGGCGGTGGTGCTGCCGAACCCCCGTGGCACTGCCCCCGGCCTGTGGCTCGAGCACGACGCCCGCATCGTGATCATGCTGCCCGGTGTGCCGCGGGAGATGCGCGGGCTGCTGCACGAGGAGGTGCTGCCGCGCCTGCGGCAGCGGATGGGCGACGCGGTGTCCGTAGTGCGCTCCCGCGCGGTCCGGGTCACGGGCATCGCGGAGTCGACCCTCGCCGATCTCGTGGGTCCTCGCGAAGATGAGCTGGCGCCCCTCACGCTGGCGTATCTGCCCTCGGAAGCGGGGGTCGATCTGAGACTGACCGCCTGGGCGCTGCCCCCCGACGCTGCCGATCGCGCGCTGGCGGCCGGGGTTGGCCGGCTGATGGCCCTCGTCGGGGCGCCGGCTTACGGTGAAGACGAAACCGACCTCGCGGCGGTCGTGCTCACGCTGCTGCGCCAGCGCGGCGCGACGCTGGCCGTGGCCGAGTCGTGTACCGGCGGCATGCTCGGCGCGCGGATCACCGCGGTACCGGGCTCCTCCGACGTGTTCGTTGGTGGCGAGATCACGTACGCCAACGAGGTCAAGTCCACCCGTCTCGGGGT
>QKHC01000137.1 GCA_003251175.1 Gemmatimonadota bacterium | reverse complement strand
GCTGACCTACGAAGGCGAGCCGCTGGAGATCGGATTCAACGCCCACTACCTGCTGGAAATCCTCAAGGTCATGCCCACCGACGAGGTGCGGCTGACCTTCAAGGCGCCGGAGCGTGCAGCGACTATCGAGCCCGTCGGATGGGACGATCCGGCGTCGTATCTCAGTCTGGTGATGCCGCTGCGGCTGGTAGACTGACGGACGGTCCCTCCCAGACGGGCCGGAGGCGACGGTCGCCGCCTCCGGCCCGTTTCGCTCATGGCGGGATGGGACGAACGGTGTCTGCAGCGGTCGAGTCCAGCGGCACCGGGATGGCAATGGTGTCGAGACCCTGAGGCACGAGCGGTGGCGCCAGCGGCGGGAGCTCCAGGGAATCACCGGGTGACTCGAGCGGCACCTCGATATCGCCGCCGTAATAGCGCGCGAGGATCAGCTCCTGGCGAGCCAGCATGCGGCGCGGTCGATAGGCTGGATTGGATGTGCGGGGGTGCGGCAGGGTCGCCGCCAGCGCTGCGGCCTGTTCGACGGTGAGCTGCCCGGGATCGACACCGAAGTAGGCTCGACTCGCGGGCTGCACGCCCCAGAGGTCGGGACCGAGCTCGACCGTATTCAGATACAGCTCCAGAATGCGATCCTTGGACAGGGCCGCCTCCAGCCGCAGCGCCGTGACGGCTTCCTTCAGCTTGCGCAGCGGGTTGCGTGACGGAGACAGGTAGAGGTTCTTCGCCAGCTGCTGCGTGATCGTGGATGCGCCGCGGACGCGATGCCGCCGGCGCCACAGCGTCCGCAGCACGCCCGCGGGGCCGCTACCCGGCGTGACGCCCAGGGCGTCGCGGACCTCAGCCGGGTCGATCCCCCAGTGATGCCGGAAGCGGGCGTCTTCGGCGAGCACTACGATCTCGGGCAGGACGGTCCCCATGGTGGAGAGCCGCGCGGGGGCGTACCGGCCGGTGCCCCCGTGCGTCCCGGCCGCGAGCGGCGCCTCGGAATGGGTGGCCGCCCACCGCATCATTGCCGTCTGCCTCGGCCAGTGCGACCGCCACCACAGCGGTGGAGGCCATACCGCCACCATCCACAGCGTCGCGGCGACCAGTGTGCCGATGAGGAGCGGACGCAGCGAGCGACGAAGGGTCAGTGCGCGAACTGGCGGATCGCCACGCCGTACAGGCTCGACGCGTCCACCCGCGAGACGTCCCGCGGCGTGGTCGCCACGACGCCCACCTGGTCGTGCCCGCCGATGGCGAACCCGAAGGCGAAACCACGGGTGACCAGGTCCTGATCCGTGTCCATCCGGGCCAGCAGGGTGCCCTGCAGGCTCCACGGCGGGTTCCAGCGCACCCCCAGGGCATACCCTTCCGACTCGCCTCCGAACCGGCCAAGCGCCGACATCGCGAGGCGCGGTCCGAGGGGCGTGAGGGTCAGGCCGGGGACCATGGCAAAATCGAGCTTGACGCCACGCACCACCGGTTGTCCGATGTTGGCTGCAGTGGCGCCGAGGGTGAGCGTGCGGCCAGCAGCGTATGCGAACCCGAGATCGTAACCCCACGCGTTGGTCCCACCCCGGTACCAGGCGGCAACGAACCCCGCGGCGAGCGGGCCGGATGCACCCGCCGCGCCGATCCGGTAGGTGTGGCCGATCCCGGTGTCGAAGTCGTCGTACTGGTAGCCGAACGACAGGCCGCGCGATCCGAATCCGGCGGTCACCTGCCCGAACCGGGTCGCCCCCCCGGACGGATGCACCGCCGTGACGTCGGCATACACGGATGCGCTGCGGGTGACCGCGGGACCCGCGGGGTTGAGCCACAGCGCGCGGGCGTCGCGCACATCGGTGGGAAACAGGTACGTAGCGCTGCGGTTGACCACGACCTGAGTGGCCCCGACCCGCGTCAGCGCGAGCAGGCCCAGGACGAGCGGGGTGGCGCGACTCACAGGGGCAGCCGGGTGACGGTCAGGGTACCGACCTGCCGTTGTGGAATCGTGATGCCCTGCTGCGGCAGCGTGATCGTGAGGCTGGCGGTGTCGTGGCTCACGCCGCCGGTGTACTCACCCTGGGCGGTGACGTACTCCACCCCGCGGCGGAACCCACTTCCCCGCAGCTCCAGTGGCTGACCCCCCCCCTCTCCACTGCCGGAGAAGTCATACGTCTCCGTCACTTCCACGCGCAGTGCTGGAGCAGAGTCGCGCAGCTCCCAACCTGCTGCGCGCATGTGGATGGCAGTGATGCGCGTAATGGTCGCGCCCAGGCCGGGCTCGCTGGTCGTGAGGGAATCGGTCCACTCGCCCCCCTCACGGAACCCGTCCGCGGGGACATAGGGGAAGAAGCGCCTGAACCATCCCAGAAGCCGCCCGAGGTTCTGGGCGGTGACGGAGTCCGAGAAGACGGCATCCTGTAGCTCACCCGTGCTCGTGAGCCACCCCCGCACCGCGAGCCCCCGGGCGGCCGCGAGATTGAACGTTGGGGGAAGCGCTGTTGCGGAATCAGCGACGAGTGAATCAATAACGAAGGTGGTGGCCCACCGGCCAGCGGAGTCCTGTGCCGGTGCCACCGTCGCCGTGAACCACGAGCGGAATTCCAGTAACTGCTCCGGTGGCATGCCGGCGTAGTCGTTGTGAATCTCGACGCGCTGATGGGCGATGAACCGGTTCCGCTGCGGGCCGATTCGGATCACGGCCGAGCTGGGGGGCAGCGGGAGCGGTGTGGCGGTGGTCGGGGGCGGGGATGCGGAGGCGGGTTGCGGTGCCGCCGCGGGAGGAGGCCCCGCCGCGCACGCCGCGGCCAGGACCGTAGCCAGCACATGCCACCATGAGCGCATCAGCGGCCCGCCTCCCGACGGTCTACCTTGGTGCGGCCGAAGACCGCAATCAGTTCTGGGCCATCGTGGTTGACGCGGAGCAGCTTCCACCCGCGGCGGTGCATCTCGTGTCGCCAACCCACGAGCTTCTCCCACTCCGTTGCGTTCGTCCGGAAGACCCGCAGGTCGGCCACGTTCTCCCACGTATCGGGATAGGGTTTCGATGACGACGTCATCGCGTGCGTGAGAAGAGGGGCAGGGCCATAAGCCGAGTTCTGTTGACCCGCTGTGCGGGCCGATGGTCATCTCTCTGGGGCGACGATCACTCGCCGCCTCGTGCGGCCTACCCGCAGCTCGAGCGACCCGGGCCGGGTCTCGCTGCTTACTTGGCCTTGCTCCGACTGGGGGTTGCCGTGCCGCGTCCGTTACCGTCCGCGCGGTGGGCTCTTACCCCACCGTTTCACCCTTGCCCTTAGGAGAAAGGGCGGTCTGTTCTCTGTGGCCCTTTCCGTCGCCTTGCGGCGCCCAGGTATTACCTGGCAGTCTGCCCGATGGAGCTCGGACTTTCCTCGACGGGCCAGCAGCGCCCGCCGCGACCATCCCGCCCTACCCCCTTCCCCACGCTCCGAAAGCTATGAGCGGCCCCTGCCGGGGGGAAGACAGGTCTGCGGCGCCCGTGGCTACTGCTCCTGCTCCAGGCGCCGCAGGTACCGGGCGATGCTGTCTGGGGGAGCGGCGCGATCTGCCATGAGCTCCTCGATGGGACCGATCCAGAAGCCATCACTGGCCCCCGCCACGGCTGCCCGGAGGCGCGACAGACGCCGCTCGCCCAGGGCGGCGGCAGGGATGCTCACGGTATGGAGCGTCGCGATGCCACGGTCGCCGAACGTCGCCACGATCGCGTCCGCGTAGGGCTCGTCGTCCCAGAGGACCACTGGCGCGGTGTCCACGGTGAATCCGCGCGCCACGCCGACCACACGCCAGCTCGCTGTGGTGGGTCGACTCCAGATGGTGGCTGCCAGCCCCGCCGACGTTCGGGGGAGGGCGGCGGCGCTGCGCGCCGCCCGTGCTGCGACCGCGGCTTCGAGAGCCGCCACGTACAGGTTGAGCGTTCCGCCGCTGAGCAGTGCCTGGTAGCGGGCCGCGGGCGCGAGGTCGAGGAACCGGGCGATCGCTGTGCTATCCCACCCGAGGCGCGTCAGGCCGGCGCGCACGCCGGCGTCGCACAACGCCGGGGTCGAGCCGTCCTCGCGGCCGGCCAGCTCGAGCACGAAGCCGCCGAGCGGCCCGCCGGTCCGGGGTCCGATGCTGAGTGCGGCGCGCAAAGCCGGATCCACAACACCGGTCCACAGCGTGTCGTCGAGCAGGCAGGTCGTTGGCGTCAGCGCGGCGGGGTCCACGGTGATGATGGGAAACCACCGCACACTGGTGGCGCCGAGACGCGCCAGGGCCTGCGCCCACGCCGTGGCGCTGGTGGGCGCTTGACCTGCGGAGTCGGCTGTCACGGGGAGCGGGGGCGGGCTCGCCAGCACGTTGAGTCCGGCGGCGTCGAGGAATCCGAGCAGCGAGTCGAGCACGCCAGGATCCGTGAGCGCCACCCGTGTCCATCCGCCACGGATCCCCCGACTGATCGAGCCGGAGCGCGCCGTCATCGGGCGCGCCTCCGGCGGCTGGGCACGGGGAAACCGTAGCACGCTGAGAGCCCCGGGCGCGCTCAAGGGTGGCGCGCGCGGTGACAGGTGGAGTGCGGGCTCATCGAGGACGATCGGCGCGGTGCGACCGCGCTCGGGCACGCGCGCCCACGCGGCTGGCCGGCGCGTCCAGCGCGCGAGCGCCACCAGAAAGCGCCGCGTCACGGTGAACGAGTCGCGCACCACCGCCAGTATCGGGGTGGCGTGCAGCTCCGCGCCGCCGGCGCCCAGCAGGTGACGGCTGGTCACCACGACCAGTCCGCGATCCACCCGCCGGGCGGCAGCGACGGGGACACCGCCGCGCGCGGCAATACTGTCACCCACCCGCAGCACGGCGCTCGCTGGCGCGCGCGCCAGCGCCTGCTGGGGACGCGCGACGAGCAGTGCGTGGAGCGGGCCGGAGGCAAACTCCCGCGGGGCCGCGAGGTCCAACTCGGTGGCGGTCCCCCGTGCACGGACGAGGTCCACCACCGGCGCACCCCGTCCGGGTGCGCGGTCCTCCAGCGCGTCGCCTTCGATCGTGATCCCGGCGCCGATGCCATGCAGCCAACGGTTCATGACCGCACGATCGTGACCGCCTTCGCCGCCTGCGACGTAGCCGAAGATCAACACACCGCCGCCCGGGACCCACTCGGTGAGCAGCGCGAGATCGCCAGCGTCGATCGCATCCGCCCCGGCTTCAGGGCGGCACCCGCCGAGCAGGATGATGGTGCGATACCGTGTGAGATCCCCGCGGGTGAGGTGCGGATAAAAACGCCGGTAGTCCACCGTGTATCCCGCCCGGGCCCATGGTTCGGCGGTACTCGCGATGAGAGCGGGGTCGCTGAGGCTCAGGTCGAGGAGCAGCGCGCGTCGGGTCTGCGGCTGGCATGCGACCAACGCTAGCAGCATGCCGACCATGGCACCGACGGCCGAGCGCTGACCGCTCGCGACAGCGGCGGAGCAGCTCAGGTCGCCCCGCTGAAGGGCAGCAGGGCGTCGCGCATGGCGGTCGCCGTCTGCCAGCGCTCGGCTGGATCTTTGGCGAGGGCGCGGGTGACGGCCTCCGCCAGCGCCGCCGGGGTGTCGGGGCGAAACTCGCGCAACGAAGGCGCCGGCTGGCGCTGGTGCATGTCGAGCACCGCCGTCGCGTGCGGTGACGCGAAGGGGGGTCGGCCCGCGATCATCTCGAACAGCACGACCCCGAGGGAGTACACGTCTGTACGTCCATCGACGTCCGCCACCCCGCGCGCCTGTTCGGGGCTCATGTACTGCTCGGTCCCGACCACGAAGCCGCTGCGGGTCACCCGGTCCTCACCCGACTGGGCAATGGCGCGGGCGATCCCCAGGTCGACGAGCACCGCCCCCTCGGGGCTGCACATTATGTTGTCAGGCTTGATGTCTCGGTGGGCGATGCCGCGCTCGTGGGCGTGCGCCAGTGCGTCGAGTGCCTCGCAGGCGAGGCGGGTGGCGTACGCGATTGCCAGCATGCCCTCGCGGCGGAGCAGATCGCGCAGGCTCTCGCCGGCGACGAACGGCATGGCAAACCACAGCAGGTAGTCGTTCTCGCCCGAATCGAGCAGCGGCGCGATGTGCGGGTGATCGAGCTGCCCGGCGTAGCGGATCTCGCGGAGGAATCGATCGGCGCCTACCGTGACAGCGAGCTCGGGGTGGAGGACCTTGATCGCGATCTTCCGGCGCTCGCGATCGAACGCGCCAAACAGCGTCGCGTTGCCACCCCGACCAATCTGGGTTACGACCTCGTAGCGGTCGGCCAGCGCGGTGCGCACACGCGCGAGCATATCGGGGCGAGCCATTGCTGTTAACAATAGGGCCGCAGCCGGAGAGTCGTAAGGCGTTGCTGCACGGTCACGGCTCGAGGGAGGGCACCATGAAGCACCTGCATCCACGTCCCGCTGCCGTCCTGCTCCTGCTGTTGGCGGGCGCGACCCCGCTGGCGGGCGGACAGGCCCCCACCCGGCTCGTGCTCTTGGGAACCGGCACCCCCAATGCCGATCCCGACCGGTCGGGGCCAGCCGTCGCCATCGTGGTCAACGGGGCCGCGTACCTGGTCGACTGTGGTCCCGGCGTGGTGCGGCGGGCGGAGCTGGCGCACCGCAACGGCGTCCCCGAGCTCGCGATGAGCAACCTGGAGCGCGTCTTTCTCACGCATCTGCACCACGACCACACCGCCGGTCTACCGGACCTGTTGCTGACGCCGTGGACGCTGGGCCGCACGGCTCCGCTCGAGGTGTTTGGCCCTCCCGGCACCGCCGCAATGGTCGCTCACGTGGAGGCGGCGTGGGCCGAGGACGTGCGTATCCGCTTGGACGGGCTCGAGCCGGCCAATGTGTCGGGATGGCGGGCACGCGCGCGGGACGTCGGCCCCGGGATCGTGTATCGCGACAGCAATGTCACCGTGACTGCCTTTCGCGTGGCACACGGATCGTGGCCCACAGCTTTTGGCTACCGCTTCGTAACCGCCGATCGCACAATCGTGGTGTCTGGCGACACGCGCGCGACCGACGCGATCGTCGACCAGTGCCACGCGTGCGATGTCCTGGTGCACGAAGTCTACGCCCAGGCTGGATGGGAGCGCCTCCCACCCGAGTGGCAGCGCTATCATGCGAGCTTCCACACATCGGCTCCCGATCTGGGGCGTCTTGCGGCGCGCGCGCGCCCGCGGCTCCTGGTGCTGTACCATCAGCTGCCCTGGAGTGCAACGCCGGCGAGCATCGTCGAAGAGATCCGCGCCCACTTCACGGGGCGTGTGGTCTACGGCACCGACCTCGACGTGTTTTGAGGGATGCGACGTGGCTGAGATCGAAGCGCTCCAAGGGGATATCACGCAGCAACGCGTGGATGCTGTCGTCAACGCTGCCAACCCGACCCTGCTGGGTGGCGGCGGGGTGGATGGCGCCATCCACCGCGCGGCGGGTCCGGCTCTGCGGGAGGCATGCGCGACCCTGGGCGGGTGCGCCACGGGAGAGGCAAAACTGACCCCGGCGTTCGGGGGCCTCGCGGCGCACGGGGTCCGTTTCGTCATTCACGTGGTCGGCCCGATCTGGGAGGGCGGTCAGCGCGGCGAACCGGCGTTGCTGCGCGACTGCTATGCGAATGCCCTCGCACTGGCGGACGCGCACGGTGCGCGCCGCGTCGCGTTCCCATCCATCAGCACGGGTGCCTACGGATATCCGCGTGCGGCGGCCGCCGCGGTAGCGGTGGCAACCGTGCGAGCGGAGCTGCCGCGCCACCCGGGCGTGCAGCTGGTCCGCTTTGTCTGTTTCAGCGCTGAGGATCTGGAGGTGTATCGCCGGCTGCTGGGATGATGCCGTGCGGCAGTGGCGGTGGGGGCCGCGTTACGACCGGGGCTCGCGTTCCGTGGCGAGCCGCGCGAGCCCGGCCCGCGCGTCGCTGACGAATGGCTGAAGCTCGGCGTCTGCATGGTGCCACGCGCGCGCCACGAACTCGTAGGACTCGATGGCGCGTGCCTGATCACCGAGGCGCTCGCTGACGTGACCGCGAAGCAGAGCCCACCACACATGCACGGCGTCGCCCATGCCGAAGTGGCGATCGAGGTCGGCTGCGGCGTCGCGGTCGCGCCCGGCGGCCGCCAGCAGTTCCGCGCGAGTGAGTGCGGGCAGGACGCACCAGGGGCACGCCGAGTCGGGCAACGCGGTGAACTGGCGCAGGGCATCGGCGGAATCGCGACGGGCGAGCGTGAGGTAGGCACGGGTCGCCGCCGCCTCGTAGCGATACACGCTGGCGAGATACGGCCGCGCTGGCTGTCGTGCCAGCGAGTCGCGGTAGCGCGACCAGTCCGCCAGGGACGCCACGTCGCCGCGGAACGCCCACCAGGCGCTGCCGTAGAATCCGCTGCGTCGCTTCGCGCGATGCTCCACGAACAGCTGATCGACGGAGTCGGCGGGCAGCGCACCGGCGATCCCCAGCGCGTAGTCGAGTGCAGCGTCGGTCCCATCATCATCCGCGGCGGCCTCGCGCAGGTGTCCCCGAAAGGCGAGGAACACGGTGCGGTTCATGCGCATCGTCGCGCTGTCCGCGGTGGCGCGCCAGCGCGGCTCGGTGCGCTCCAACAAGTGGAGTAGGGTTTCCCCGGAATCCAGCCACTGTGCGAGGCCGCCGATGATGGCGTGGCGGAGCGCGTCGAGCGAAACCGTGTCGAGTAGCAGCTGCGTCTCCCCGGCCTCACGCGCGTGCGGCGCTATGAGCTGCGCCAGAATCCGGATGCCCGCCGCATTCACGTCACGCGGCTGCAGCGCGAGATAGGGCACGATGTATCGCTGCGCCGCTTCCGAGCCGTCCGAGCGCAAGGCCAGATCGACGGGATGGATGTAGGCCGGACCAAATGCGGAGTCGAGCGCGATGGCCCGATCGAAGGCCGCGCGGGCGGATCGCGGTGTGGCCGGGGTGCCGGGCACGAACGAGAAATGGAACCGTGCCTCTCCCAACGCGTACCATGCCTCCGGGTCTTCCGGGTAGCGACGCGTCGCCTCTTCGACGGTGGCGAAGAGCCGGCGACCGTGCGCGTACCACAGCGTGTCCCGCACGCCTGCATACATGGCACTCGCCAGCGAATCCGCAGTGATGAGCAGAGAGTCCCGGGGTGCGAGTCGATGATTGAGCCTGCCGGCGCGGTCGTGATAGTGGCGGGCCAGCGTGTCGGCGCCGGCACGCTGCCACCCCAGGGCGGTTCCGACCCGCCTCCAAGCGAGGGCAAATCCGGAGTCGAGCGCGATCGCGCGCTCGTAGTAGGTGATGGCGGAGTCCCAGTCGGTGAGGCGGTAGAACTGCTCGCCGCGCAGGAACGCGCGCAGGGCGGGCATCGACGTGGAGCCGATCGACGCGAGGCGGACGGCGCCGATGGGGCGCGTCTGTCCCAGGGCACGGAGCAGCTGGATGGCGAGGGAGTCAGCCACCCGGTCCATCCGCTCGCCGACATCGCGCACCACGAACTCGCTGAGCGGACGCCGGGCGCCGGCATCGAACAGCGTGGCGCTGAGCCGCACCGAGTCCCCTCCGGTGCTCACGACGTGGCCGATCACGATCAGCCCGGCCCCCGTGCGCCGCCCGAGATCGGTGGCGGACGCGGCGTCTGCCCGACCGGTCCAACGGCGCACGACGATGGTCGGGGCCACGGTCCGCAACGGTCCGGCGCCATCGAGATCCCGGGAAACGATGTCGACGAGGCCTTCCCGCCACAACTGCAGGTCGGCGTCGAGCACGTCGAACGGCGCGACGGCCACCAGGCCCGCGTCCAGTGACCGATCGCGGCGCAGGCTGGCGACCATCGCGCCGATGGCCACCGTGACAACGGCGAGGGCTCCGATCCACCGCCGCCGGCGGGTCGTGCGGAGCAGCGGCACCGTGCCTGAGTCGAGGGCCGCGGCAATCTCGGCCCCCGTGCGCCAGCGCTTCGATGGCGTCTTGGCGAGCGCCCGGTTGATCACGTCCTCGAGGGTGGCGGGAACGTCGCGTCGCAGGGAGCGGAGCCGGCGCGGCGTATCGAAGAGGTGCTGGCGGGCGAGGGCGTCGGCCGTCGCGCCCTCGAACACCGGCCGACCGGCGAGTATTTCGTAGAAGACGCATCCCAGCGCGTAGAGATCCGCGCGGCCGTCCACCACACCCTCGCCCGTGGCCTGCTCCGGACTCATGTAGTACGGCGTCCCAATAGCGAGCCCCGCGTCGGTCAGTTTGGGCCCGCCGCCACCAGCTTCCAGCGCCCGGGCGACCCCGAAGTCCGCCACGAAGGCATGCCCGTCCTCGAGCAGCACGTTTTCGGGTTTCACATCGCGATGCACGTACCCGTTGCGATGGGCGTAGTCGAGTGCGTCCGCCACCTCGCGCACGATGCGGGTCGCCTCGGTCACCGTGAGCGGGCCGGCGCGGTCGAGACGATGTCGCAGCGATTCGCCACGCACGTACGGCATCACGTAGTACAGCAACCCATCAGCGTTCCCCGAGTCGAACACCGGGAGGATGTGCGGGTGGTTCAAGCGGGCCGCGATCTCGATCTCGCGCAGGAAGCGATCAGGCCCGACCAGCCGGGCGATCTCGGGATTGAGGACCTTGATCGCCACGGGCCGCTTGTGCTTGAGGTCCTGGGCGAGCACGACGGCGGCCATCCCACCGCGCCCGAGCTCGCGATCGACCGCGTAGTGCCCTGCCAGCGCCTGCCGCAGACGCTCGAGGAGACTCACGGGCGCGCTCGACTCACGCGGCGCGTCCCGTGCAGGGGTGCGCCGTCGGAGATGGCGGTTCCGTCCGTCGGCTCGTCAGCATGCGTGCATTCCCCAGATCACGATCTGATACCCGTCCCAAAGCTAATCGGCCGCCTCCGCACCCGTGGCAGTTGAAGCCCCGTTGATCATCGGGTGGGCCGCAGCGGCGCTGGCGGGGTCGGTGGGCGTGCGCGATGAACCGCAGTTGAGACGGCCCCGTCAGCTTGCGGGGGTCATGGTCACCGTGTGTGCGCTGGTCGGCGCGGCGGAGCGCGCGCGCCTGGAAGCGGCTGGGACGGGCTGCTATGTGACGCTTCACGCGGCAACGGCCGCCGAAGTGCTCACCGCGGCCCGCCGATCGCGTGTGGATGCGCTGGTGATTTCGACGACCGCCTGCGGCACTGATGACCTGCCGACGGTGGGTCGCCTGGTGCGGGAATTCCCGGCGCTCCCCACCGTGGCCCTGGTCGGCCGGCACGATGCAGCAACACCCCAGATGCTGCTGCGACTCGGCGCGAGTGGTGTACAGGTTGCGGTGGACTGCACCGAGCCGGCGGGGTGGGGTCGCCTGCGGGATGCCATCGGGCGGCCACTCTCGCCGGTGACGGGGCGGCTGCTGCGGCGGCTCCGGCCCGCGCTCAGCGATGCCTCGGAGGACGCGCGGCGCTTCTTCGACACGCTGGCGCGACTCGCCCCGGTGCTCGCCACCGTGCGCAGTCTCGCGCGCCATCTGGCGGTGCGTGCGAGCACGCTGATGTCGCGCTTTCAGCGCGCCCGATTGCCGTCCCCCAAGACCTATCTGGCCGGAATGCGGTTGCTGCACATCGCTTGGCTGCTGGAGAATCCCGGCATATCGCTGGCCGATGCTGCCTACCGCATGGACTTCTCGTCACCGCAGAGCCTGAGTCGACACCTGAAGGCGATGCTGGGACTCACCGCCGGTGAGTTTCGACAGCGTTTCCCGTTTGATGTCGCGGTCACCCGCTACATCGATCTGCTCATCACCCCGTACCGGGAGTCTCTTCGTGTGCTGCACCCCTTTCACGCGGGGCCACGGGACCAAGGAGCCCATGCCACGGAGATCTTCCGGGCGGGGTGAGCATCACTGCACCGGGCGGACGGCGCGGTGCTCGGCGGTGGCCTGGTCGCGGCGCAGGACGGAAAAGCGCGCGATGCTGCTGCGCAGCCGCTCGGCCAGCTGCGCCAGCTGCTGGGAGGTGGCGGTGAGGTCGGTCATGGCGACCCCTTGCGTGCGGGTGGCCACGGCCGCGCCGTCGGCGCGCGACGCCGATGTTGCGGAAATGCGGGCGACGTCCTGCAGCGCGGCGGCCAAGGCCGCGAGACGCTCGGCCTGATTGCGACTGACGTCCACGGTGGCATTGACCACCTCGGCAACCACCTGAACCCCCTGGTGCAGCTCACGCAGGGCTTCCTCGGCTTGTCCAGCCACCGCGCCGACGTCGCGCACGCGGGCCTCGCCCGCATGCATCGCGCGGGCCGCGGCGTCGATGCCGGTGTGGAGATCGCTCACCAGCTCGGCGACCTCACGCGCCGAACGGGCCGCCTCGCTGGCCAGCGTGCGCACCTCATCGGCCACCGCCGCGAATCCCGCACCGTGCTCCTCCGCTCGCACGGCCTCGATCGCGGCGTTGAGGGCCAGCAAATGCGTCTAGCGCGCGATGCGGGCGATCGCCTGTGCGAGCGAGCCAATGCGTTCCGACATGCCTGCGAGGTCCGACACGCTGGCTGCCGTCGTGCGCACTTCGTCACCTACTTCGCGCAGCGTACGACTGGCCCGACCCACGCGCTCTCGGCCGCGCTCTGCGGCCGTGCTCAAACGGACCGCGTCCGCCTGCATCAGTGCGGCTCGCGAGCGGAGCGCATCGGCTTGGTCGGCTGCCTCGGCACTCTCCGCCCGGGATGATTCGGCGACGCCCCGCTGCTCGCCGAGTTCCGACGCGAGGGCACGTGCCGCCTCGGTCACCGTCTCGGAGGTGGTGCGCAGATGCTCTGCGGAGGCGGCGAGTTGCTCGGCGAAGGCGGCGACTTCGTCAGCTTCGCGCTGGACGGACGAGATCGTCGACCCGATTTCGTCGAGCATGCGGTTGAGGCTGCGCTCGAGAAACCCGAGCTCGTCAGCGCTGGTTGCCGGGGCGCGGACCGCCAGAAACCCCTGCTCCGCCTCGGTCATCACGAGCCGAGTCTGCCGCACCCGTGCCAGCAGTGCCGCGGGGAGGCGGAGCAGGGCGTAGGCCACGACCGCCAGGACGCCCGTCTCCAGCACGATCGCGGGGGTGATTCCCGAGCCGCCGTACCACACACCGTGGAGCGCGGCCGCGCCGAGGTAGGCGAGGCCGGCGGCGGCAACGAGCGCGGGCACCAGAGGCCGCGCACCGTCGAACCCGTAGGGCACAATGGCGAGCAGCAGCACGACGACGAGTCCGCCGGGGCCGAACCACAGGATGACCAGTGCGGCGAGGACGATGTCGAGCGCCGCCCCGGCGGGAACCAGCCAAGCGCGGTACCAGCCGCGCTCGAGCGTGAGTCCCAGAACGGTGTTCGCGAGTACGACCGGTGCGAGGGTGAGCACGATGCTGGTGCGGGGAGCCGTGACGAGCGCCAGCGCCTGGGCGCCGAAGGTCGCCGCCGCCACACCGCCGGTCAGCCACCAGCGCCGGCGCCAACCACGCCACAGCGCCTCGGCTGCCTGGAGGCGCTGCTCGAGCGGCGCGTCGTCAGCGATACCGGTGGCGGGCGTTCGGGTGGGGGCGGTAAAGGAGGTATGCGCGGCGTGGGCCACGCTGAACATCTTACATGCGGCCACCGGCCGCACAAGCTCACGTGGGATCGATGGCTTCGAGTCGATCCGCCGCGGCGGCGGCACCGAGCCGCCGGTACAGCGCGCCCGCGCGCGCACGGGCGGCGGCGGCGCCGCCCGTGTCTCCCCGTGCGGCCGCCACGATCGCGTGATCACGGAGGATCTCCGCGAGGGTGTGGGCGCTGCCGTGCCGCTCCGCCAGCGGGGCCGCCTCCTGCAGCAGCCCCTCCGCGTGCGCCAGGTCCCCCCCGAGCCGGGCCACGGTCGCCTGCAAACGCAGTGCCTCGGCTAGGCCCACGGGATGCTCGAGGCGTTCGTAGGTCGCGCGGCCCCGATCGATCGCCGCCGCGGCGAGCTCCCGGTCCCCGGTCGCCAGATGAGTCTCGGCGCGACCGAGGAGCGCCTGGGCCCACAACGCGTCGTCGCCCAGCTCGCCGGCGAGACGCACCGCGTGATCCGCCGACGCCAGGGCGCCGACCAGGTCAGCGAGGTCGCGACGCGTAATACCGATATTGTGGTGCGTTTCCGCCACGCCGCGCGCGTCCCCGGCCTGCTGGTAGGCGGCGAGGGCGAGTTGATAGTTGCTCAGGGCTGCTTGGTGATCGCCGCGCAGATTGGCGAGGATGCCGAGGTTGTTCCAGGCCCGGGCGGCAATGGTCGCACCGGTATCGGTGCGCGCCGCGTCGAGGCAGGCGGAGAAACATTCTTCGGCGAGGCTCGTGTCGCCTCGCTCCAGCGCAATCGCGCCCCGCATGTTCCACGCCCGCGCTGCCGTCGCCTGGTCGCCGGTGGCCGTAGCGGCTGTCAGCGCCGTCGCCGCGGCGCGCTCGGCCTCGGCATATTGACCGATCCTGCCGCTCGCTTCGGCGGCGAGCAGCGCAAAGGGCGCGCGCCGGGTCAGTCCCGAGTCCGCCAGTTCGGCGAGACGCCGCGCGGCATCGCGCGCGCGACCGTGCGCCAGCAGGCCACGCAGGTCCTTCAGGAGCGCGGATTCGTCGGCGAGTGAGCCGGCCACGGGGACCAGGGCGAGCCGCCTACCATGCGACGGCGTACTGGGAGAAGGTGAGGATGTTGGTGTCGAGCTCGTCCAGCTCCGAAAACTGCACGGCACTCGTAGCGCGCCAAGTTCCACCGGGCTGCGCCTGATGCCAGAGATCGAGCTGTTGCTCGATCTCCGAATCGACGGCGTCCTCGTCGCCGTCACGATCGAAGTCATGATCGCCGTGGTAGTATTCGACCTTGAGCCGGGCCGGGTGGTCGGAGCGGAACGCGAGCCCTGACGGCTCGAACTGGAACACGAACTCCGCCGGGTCGACCACCGTGACTGTGATGAGGACCGAGTCCCCGGGCTGGAACAGTGACCCGTCGGGCCAGCGGAACAACCCGTCCCCCGGGACCTCGAAACGGAGAAACTCCTCGCCCCGATCGGCCGGCGTGGCACCTTGGTAATACAGTTTCAGTTCACGCCCTTCGCCGACCTTGGCCCAGAAGCTGTCCCGCGCCGCATAGAGCGGCGGCGCCGCCGGGTCCTGTCGCACGAAATGCAGCTGGGTCCCCGGCAACTCCACCGGGCCGCCGCTGTCGGAACAGGCGAGGCCGAGCCCCAGCAGCACGGCCAGCATCCTCAGGGATCGCATCTCGGCTCCTCGTCTCGGTACTGGTCGGGGGTCCTGTTGCGCAAGGCTCGCGCCATCCAAACCCGTTGTGGGGGATGGCGTTGCGCTCCGACAGGTGGCTCGCCACGCGGCACCTGCATCAATCCGTGTCATCGGTCCTGCTGCCGTCGGCCTCGAGCAGACGTTGGAGTCGCGAGCGCGAGATCCCCAGGCGCCGCGCGGCGTCGGAGCGGTTCCCCCCGGTCACGTCGAGCATCGCCCGCGCGGCGGCGCGTTGAATGTCCGCCAGGCGTGCAGGGAAGGGCAGTGTGCCGGTCTCGAGCATGGCGGCGGGGGCCGTTTCCAGCTCCGCGAGATTGAGCGTCCCGGGCGGTGACAGCACCACTAGGCGCTCGATGGAGTTGCGCAGCTCCCGCACATTGCCCGGCCACGCACGGGTCACCAGGGCCGCGCGCACCTCCGGTGTCAGCGCTGGGACCGAAAGATCGTATGCGGCCGAAAACTGTTCCAGGAACGCCTCGGCGAGCAGGAGGATGTCGTCGCCTCGCGCCCGCAGCGGCGGCAACTCGAGAGTCAGGACGTGCAGGCGAAAAAACAAGTCCTGGCGGAATTGTCCCCGCTGAACCGCGGCGGCCAGGTCCGTGTTGGTCGCGGCGATGATCCGGACGTCGAGACGGCGCGTCGTGGTGCCACCGACGCGGCGAATGGTCTTCTGGTCGAGTGCGCGCAGCAGCTTGCTCTGCAGCTCGGGGGCCAGTTGATGCACCTCGTCGAGGAACAGCGTGCCGCCCGCCGCGACCTCGAACAGCCCGGGCTTGGCCGTCTTCGCGTCGGTGAAGGCACCTTTTTCGTGTCCGAAGAGCTCGCTCTCGAGCAGCGACGGCGGCAACGCCGCGCAGTTCAGCTCGATGAACGGCGCAGTGGCGCGCGGCCCCCCATAATGCAGGGCGCGTGCCAGCAGCTCCTTCCCGGTACCGGTCTCGCCGGTGATCAGGACGGTGGCATGGCCGTGCGGCAGCAGCCGCGCCGCCCGCGTGAGGACGGTGCGCAGTGCGGAACTCTCGCCGAGGATCTCGGCGAATGCGTGAGCGCGCGCCTCGATCGACGCGAGGGCCGCTCGCGCGGTGGCCGCCCGCGCGCCGGCCACCGCCTCCGTAATGGCCGCGCGCAGGGCATCGCGATCGGCGGGGAGCACGACGTAGTCGTGCGCTCCGGCGGCGACGACGCGGGCGGCGACCCGGTGGGACGGATCCGCCCCCACACCAATGACCTGCACCCCGCGAGGGACGGTGAGGCGGGACACCGCGTCCGCGAGTTCCCCTTCCCGGCCTCCCGCGGCGATGAGGATGATCACCGCCCCTTCGGGTAGCGGGGCGGGCGGCTCCCAGGCGGCCACGCCCGCGCCGGCTTCGGCGGCGAGGAGCGGCCAGAATTCACTGAACGAGTCGCTCAACCGATAGACGGCGAGCTGTCCTTCATCCCCCATCCGCACTGAGCCCGAGGTCCCGGACCGACACGAGCGCTTCGACGGGATGCCCGTCGGCCTCCAATCGCTCCCGGCCCCCTTCTTCGCGGTCCACTACGGCGAGGACGCCCAGGACTCGAGCGCCCGCGTCAAGCAGCACACGGATCGCCGCGAGCGCGGATTGCCCGGTGGTGATGACATCCTCCACCACCACGACGTCCGCACCGGGCTGAAAGCACCCCTCGATTTGGCGACCGGTCCCATGCTGCTTGGACTGTTTGCGTACGGAAAACGCGTCGAGTTGCCGGCCCGCCCGATGGGCGGCGGCTGCCAGGGCATAGGCGACCGGGTCGGCGCCCAGCGTGAGGCCACCAACCGCGCGCGGTTGCCAGCCCCGTTGGTGCAGCCGCGCGAGGGCGAGGGCGCCGATCAGGTTCTGACCTTCCCCGGACATCGTGGTGAGTCGGGCATCGATGTAATAGGTACTACGGCGGCCGGAGGCGAGTATGAAGTCGCCCCGATTGACCGAGCGCTGCAGGAGTAGCGTCTGGAGGCGACGGAGCGCTTCAGGGGTGGCGTGCAAGGGCACGGCGATCAACTATAGTAGTTGCAATTACTACTACGTATCGGACGGCTGCCCGCGAGTCGCGCACGCTACTCGCGACGGCGCACCAGCTGTCGCAACGCCCCGAACAAACCGCCCTCGGCCGGCGCGGGTGCCGCACTCACGGCCGCCTCGAAGGCGGCAGCGAACTCGGTCGTGCTCTGCGGCCGGTTCGCCGGATCGCGCTCCAGCCCGCGCATCACTGCCGTCTCGACCGCGGGCGCGAAGCGCAGGCCGTCCCGGGCCGCGCTAAGGGCGAGCGGTGGGTCCCGCAGCAGCTGCTGAAACAGCTCCCGAGGATTGCGGCCGCTGTAGGGATGGCGTGCCGTCAGCATGTAGTACGTGATGGTGGCGAGGCTGAAGATGTCGGCCCGATGATCGACGAGCTCGCCCGACAGTGCCTCGGGGGCGACGTACTGCAGGGTCCCCACGAAGAAGCCCGTGCGGGTGAGACGCTCCTCGGGAGGCAACTCAGCGTCGCGCGCGATCCCAAAGTCGAGGAGGTGTGCCTGCTCCGACTTGGGGTCGTACATGATGTTCTCGGGCTTGAGATCGCGGTGGATGATGCCCACTTGGTGGGCAGCTGCCAGGGCGGCGCCGAGCTGGTCCACGATCCGAGCGACGTGCGCCGGTGCGATGGGAGCGTGCTGCGCGATGTAGCTGGCGAGCGACTCGCCCTGGGCCCACTCCAGCGCGAGGTAATGCAGCCCCTCCGCTTCGCCGTAGTCGTAGGTGCGCACCACGGCCGGGTGCACGACCCGCGCGCCGTATCCCGCCTCCCGCAGGAATCGCTTGACGGCGGTGGGGTCGCCCCTGAGCCGGCGTCGCAATACCTTGAACGCGCAGGCGCCGTGCTCCGGGTGCTCGGCGCGATACACTTCGGCCGTGCCCCCCTCGCCGACGCGCTCGATGAGGCGGTAACCGGCGATTGTGCGGCCGGCCAAGTTCTCGGTGGTCATGGTGAACCCGCGAAACTAACGCTGGCCTTTGAGGTAGAGCAAGTATGCGTGCCCTGGCCTTCCTTCTCAGTGTGGTGCTTGCGCCGCTCGCTTGCAGTTCCTGGCAGCGAGTGGGTGCGGAAGACCTGCCGCCTCCCGGGACAAGCGTACCCAGGCTCTTCCAGGCTGCCCCGACCTATCGGTCGATGGGATTGCTGGTGGCGGGCCCGCCCCTACCCTTCGTCGCGAGCCTGCGGTACCTGGACGGCGGACCCGACTCCACGCTGGCGATCGTGGCGGTCTCGCTCGCGAACCAGGCGCTGCGATTCCGCCGCGACGGAGAGGAATTCGTCGCCCGCTATCGCGTCGATCTCCTCATCCGTCCCGATTCCGGTCCCCCGCGCTCGGTCACGCGGGAGGAATCGGTGCGGGTGCGTGGCTTCCAGGAGACCCTGCGCGCGGACGAAAGCGTCATCTTCCAGCAGCTACTGCGCCTGATCCCAGGTCGTTATCTCGTGTCGATCGCTGTGCGGGACGTCGCCGGCCCCGCCCTCAACCGGGCCGAGCGGGCCGACACCGTGCCAGCGTTCACCCGACCGGGCCTCGGCGACCCCGTGCCATACTACGAAGGGACCGGACGCCGGCGCAGCCGTGACTTGCCGCGCCTCGTCAGCAATCCCCGCGGCACGCTGCCGTATGCCGGTGACTCACTGCGGGTGTACCTCGAGGGCTATGGCATTGCAGCGCCAACGCCGTTGACGGTACGCGTGCTCGATGCCGCCGGAACGGTGTTGCGCGAGGACACCATGCAGCTCACCCCACCGGACAGCGGTGATATCGCGTGGTTGAGCTACGTGCTGGCGCCGGCGTCGCTGCCCGTGGGCCGACTCGATCTCAC
This sequence comes from Gemmatimonadota bacterium, assembly GCA_003251175.1. Taxonomy (GTDB): domain Bacteria; phylum Gemmatimonadota; class Gemmatimonadetes; order Gemmatimonadales; family GWC2-71-9; genus SZUA-544. The sequence continues at coordinate 4,241 of QKHC01000137.1, read as the reverse complement.
GGCGAGCCTGCCCGACGGTCCGACGGTGGAGATGCCGTTTCTACTCAGTTTCTCGGGGCAGTACGTCGTCACGAACTACGAGGAAATGGTCAGCCTGCTGCGGTATTTCGATCGCCAGGAGGAAGTCGCCAAGCTCCGCGACGCTCCCCCGGCGGAGCGGTCCGAGCGGTGGGATGCCTTCTGGCGGGCGACCGACCCGGTCCCCATCACGCCCGAGAACGAGGCGCTGGAGAGCTACTTCCAGCGGGTGCAGCAAGCGAATGTTCGTTTTGCCGAAGAGGGCGCGCCGGGGTGGCTCACCGATCGCGGCGAGGTGTTCATCACGCTCGGCGAGCCGGATGACGTGATCGATCAATCCAGCGGCATGGATCGCAGTGGTCGCCGCATCATCCGTTGGAGCTACACCACGCTGCGGCTGGTGGTGTTCTTCGAGGACGAGACCGGCTTCGGTCGCTTCAGGCTCGACCCGAATTCCCGCGCCGAGTACCAGCGCGTCCTGGCCCGCGTGCGTCGCGGGCAGTGACCATGGTGTTGGTGCAGCTGGCCCTGGCGGCGGTTCTCTCGTCGCAGGGGGCTGCACCAGGTCTCGCCGCGCCGGACGACTCCACCGTCGCCGCTCGACCCTGGCACACCGCGGAACGGTGGCGCCGCACCGTCGCGCGTGAGCCAGCGCCGACTCGGGATGTACTCGTCGCGGGCGCGCGCGCACAGCTCGCGGCTCGACGCTTCGAGCACACGCGGAGCCTGCTCGCGGCGCAACCGTGGCTCCCGGGCGACGCGGACGCACTGGGGGTTATCGGCGAGGCGGAGTTTGCGCTTGGGATGCACCGCTCGGCGGCAGATCGGTTCGCTGCAGCCCGGCGCCTCACCGTCGGCGCGCAGGCGGCGTTGTTCGCGGTGCGCGAGGCCGTGGCGCGCGAAGCCACCGGGTCGCGCGAAGACGCGGTAGCCGCATGGCGTGTCGCCCGCCTCTCGGGCCTCACCGCCATCGACGACTGGCTGCGGCTGCGGGAGGCCCGCCTCACGGACGATACCGCCGCCGCCCGCGCGCTGCTCCGGACGCTCGGGCCGGGGCCGGCGCGGGAGGCCGGGATCGTGTGGGCGGCCGTGTTGCTCGGCGCGGGCGACAGTGCCGCCGCGCAGCGCGCGTATGCGCAGCTCGGGCGCCGTCGCGAGGCCATCGGGATCGCCCTGGGCCGAGGCGATTCGGTGGCGGCGCGCACGATGCTCTACGGGGACGCGGCCCTCGGGTTCCGCGGCGACATGGCCGAGGTGGTTCCGGAGCTGGCCCCGCTGCTGCCCCCCCGCACCGCGTCGGACTTCGTCGTCCTGGCGCGCGCGCTGCGCCTGGAAGACGCCGCGTCACAGGCGGTGGCGGCGGTGCGACAGGCCCTCGCGCGCGGCGACTCGACGGGTCCGACTCTGCTGCTCTCGGGCGATCTGCTCGCAGATGCCGGGCACCTGTGGTCGGCCGAGCGGGCCTATCGGGCCGCCGTGGCCGATTCGGCGGTCGCCCCGCTCGCCACGTATCGCCGGGCGCGGGTCCTCGCCCGCCTTGGTGATGCGGGTGCCGCGCGCGCGTTGGCGGGATTCGCCGATACGCATCCGGGTGATTCGGCAGCGCCGAGCGCGCTGTATTTCCTCGCAGCACACTTGGCGGAACGCGGGGATCGCGCGGCGGACCGCTGGTACGCCGAGCTCATTCGCCGCTACCCTGATGCCCGGGTCGCCTCGCTCGCCCGGTTCCGACTGGCCGAAGCGATGCAGCGGCGCGGCCGGCTCGATTCGGCTGCAGTGCTCTACCGCGACGAAGTACAGCGGGCCGCCGCACAGGAGCGCGCTGCGCACTTTGCGCTGGGCCGGCTCGCACTCGCGCGGGGTGACAGCGCCGACGCGCGGGTCACGTGGACAGCGCTCGCCGCGCGCGATTCCCTGGACTACTACGGTCTGCGCGCACGCATGGCCGCCGGACTGCCGCCGCCCAGCATCGGGGCCGAGGCCGACGCGCCGGCGCCCCCCGGCGTCGTCACCGCGCTCGGGCGCCTCGACACACTGCGCCTCGCGGGACTCGACAGCGAAGTGGTGGCGGAAGTGCGGGCACTGGTGGCGGGGCCGCCTGGTGACAGAGCCGCGCTGCTCGCGTTGAGCCGGGGCTTGACCGAGCGAGGCTTCGGTGCGGCCGGTGTGCGCCTCGGCTGGATTGCTTTCGCGCGGGCGCCCGCCGACCCTGGGGCCCTGCGAGCCGTCTTTCCCTGGCCGCATCGCGATGCCCTCGCGGCTGAGGCGAGGGAATTCGGCGTTGATCCCCTTCTGTTCGCAGCCCTGGTCCGTCAGGAGAGCGTGTTCGCCACGGAGGCGGAATCCCGCGCCGGCGCTCGCGGGCTGGGGCAGCTGCTGCCCTCGACGGCGGCCGAAGTGGCGCGGCGGCTGGCGGTCAGCTTTGAGCCCGAGTGGCTCGTCCTGCCAGATCTCAACCTGCATCTCGCGGCGGCGCATCTGGCGCACCTGATGGATCGGTTCGACGGACGGATCGACGCCGCGATCGCGGCGTACAATGCGGGTGCCACACCCGTGCGTCGCTGGCTGAGCCGTCCGGGGATGGACGACCCCGACGAGTTCGTCGAGCTCATCCCCTACCGGGAGACGCGGGGGTACCTGCGCGCCGTGCAGCGCAATCGCTGGCTGTACGCCGCGCTCTATCCCGAGGCCGTCGAGTGACGGCACCGCCAGCCCGCCCCACGCTGTACCTGCTGGACGGCTACGCGCTCCTCTATCGAGCGTTCTTTGCGATGATCGCGCGACCGCTCACGACCCGACATGGAGAGAACACGTCGGCGGCGTGGGGAGTCGCGAGCTTCTTGCTGCGACTGCTCGAGCGGCGACGCCCGGACTACATCGCGTGGGTCCAGGACGTTGGCGAGTCGTTCCGACATCAGACCTATGATGCGTACAAGGCCACACGGGAGAAGCTGAGCGACGAGCTCCAGCAGGACTTCGATCAAGCGGTGCACCGCGTCGGGCAAATCCTGTCCGCGCTTCGCATCACGGTGCTCGGGGTCGAGGGGTTCGAAGCCGACGATGTCATCGGGACGCTCGCCACGGCGGCGGCCGCGCGCGACCTGCAGGTCGTCATCGTGTCGGGTGACAAGGACTTCTATCAACTGGTGGCACCCGGGATCGCGCTGCTCAATCCGGGGCGCGGCGGACCGGCGGCGGTCGATGAACACTGGGTGGATGAGACGAACGCCGCTGAGCGCTTCGGCGTCCCGCCCGCGCGGGTGACCGAATTCCTGGCGCTCGTGGGGGATGCCTCGGACAACGTGCCGGGGGTGCGTGGGATCGGCGAGAAGACGGCGCGCGATCTCCTCACCACCTATCCCGATCTCGACACCGTGCTGGCCCGCGCGGCGGAGGTGCCAGGCAAGCGGGCACGGGAGGCGCTGCTGGCGCATGCGGCAGAGGCGCGGCTCTCGCGGGACCTGGTGACCATCCGGCGCGACGTGCCGATCACGCTCGACGTCGACGCGCTGCGTGTGACGAAGCCGGACGTGGGGATCCTGCGCGAGCTGTTCACCGAGCTCGAGTTTCGCTCCTTGCTTCCGAAGCTCGACCGCTGGACGCCGGAGCCAGCCGGTAGCAACGCGCCGCCGCCAAGCGCGGACGGTTCACGCGCCCCCCAGGTGATCGATGCCCCGGCTCGTGTGGCCGCATTCGTGGATCGCTGCCGGCGTGTCGGGACCGTCGCGGTGGAAGTGGTGACCGATGGTCGCGTCCCCATGCGGGCGGCGGTGGTGGGCCTCGCGGTCACCGCCGGCGACGGAGAGGCGTGGTACCTGCCGCTGGCTCACGTCGCCCCGGACGGCGAGCTGGCGGGCGACGTGCCGCCGCGCAATCTCCCGGGCCTCGGTGCGCCCGCGCTGGCTCCGGTGTGCGACCTCCTCAGTGACCCCACGGTTGCCAAGTTGGGACACGACCTCAAGCGAGAGTGGCTGTGCCTGCGCCGGGCGGGTGTCGAGCTGCGGGGGGTCACGTGGGATGGCATGCTGGCGGCCTACGTGCTCGACCCCGGCCGGCGCTCGTTCGACCTCGGCGAGGTGGTGGAGGAGCGGCTGGGAGTCGAGCCTCCGCCGCCGCGGCCCACGCCGGGCGGCGGGCGCGCGCCCCGTCCGGTGGCCGCGCTGCCGTCAGCAGAGGTGGCACGGGGAGCCGCGGCGCGCGGCCGAGCCGCGTGGCGCCTGCGC
>QKHC01000134.1 GCA_003251175.1 Gemmatimonadota bacterium | reverse complement strand
GGCTGCCGAAGTCGCCACGATTCCACCGGAGGCCGAGACCGTCAGTCAGCACCTGCTGGTGGTGCTGATTATCGGGTCGGTCACGTGGACGTTGGCGCGGTTCGCGGGTACCCTGGTGCGACGCTCCATGGGCGTCACCGGGCAGGTCCCCTCTGCATCGCTGATCGAGAACATCGTGCGGGTCAGCATCGTGCTGGTGGGCATGCTGGTCGCCCTCCAGTCGGTGGGGATATCGGTCACGCCGATCATCACCGCCCTCGGCGTCGGCGGCCTGGCCGTGGCGCTGGCGCTCCAGGACACGCTCGCCAACTTCTTCGCCGGGATCCAGATCCTGGCAGCGGGAAAGATCCGCACCGGCGACTTCGTGCAGCTGGAATCGGGTGAGCGGGGCTTCGTGCAGGACATCACGTGGCGCAGTACCACGATCCGTCAGCTGCCCAACCTGCTCACCATCGTGCCCAACTCCAAGCTGTCCACGGCGATCGTGACGAACTGCTCGCTGCCCGACGCAGAGTCCGCGGTGCTGGTGACCGTCGGCGTGTCGTATGCCAGCGATCTGACCCAGGTCGAGCGGGTGACGATCGAGGTGGCCCGCGAGGTGATGCGCGAGATCGAAGGTGGCGTGGTGACCTTCGAGCCGTTCATCCGGTACAATGAGTTCGGCGACTCCAGCATCAACTTCACCGTGATCCTGCGGGGGCAGGAGTTCACCAGCCAGTTCCTGGTGAAGCACGAATTCATCAAGCGGCTGCACGCGCGATACGCGGCGGAAGGCATCGAGATCCCGTTCCCGCAGCGGGTCGTCCATCTGCCGCCACAGGCGGAGGCGGCCGGCCGATGAGCCTGACGACGCCGATCATCGACTGCCACGTGCACCTCAACAACTATCACGAGCAGGTCGCGATGTCGCTCGACGAGTCCATCGACCGCCTCCAGGCGGCGATGGCCGAGGCCGGGGTCCAGTACTCGCTCGTCCTCACCAGCTACCTCGTCTCGCCCAGTCGTCCGTCCACCGCGCAGGTGGTCAAGGCGATCGAGGGCATCGACAACCTCGGTGTGGTGGCCGGCATCTCCTACCGGCACTACAAGCAGCGCGATCTGCGCGAGATGGCGGATTACCTGCAGGCCGGGCTGGTCAAGGGACTGAAGCTGTATCCCGGTTACGAGCCGTTCTACCCGCACGACACACGGCTCCAGGTCGTCTATGAGCTGGCCGACGAGTTCGGCGTGCCGGTGATGATCCACTGTGGCGACACCTACAGCCCGACCGGAAAGCTCAAGTACGCCCACCCCATCGAAGTCGACGAGGTGGCGGTGGACCACCGCAACGTCAAGCTGGTCATCTGTCACCTCGGCAACCCGTGGCTGGTGGACTGCATGGAGGTCGTGTACAAGAACGCCAACGTCTACGCCGATTTCTCGGGCCTCGTGCTGGGCGAGTTCACCGAAGCGTTCGAGGACTACATGGAGGAGCAGATTGCCGAGGTGATTCTGTACGCGGGAGAGCCGGGCAAGTTCCTCTATGGCTCCGACTGGCCGATCTGCTCGATGAAGTCCTACGTGGAGTTCGTGCGGCAGCTCAAGATGCCCGAGGAGCACCGGGCGCTGATTCTCTACGAGAACGCCCGCAGTCTCTTCAAGCTGCCGCTGACCCCGCTGGCGGAGCTGGTCGGATGAGCGGCCTGCGCATCCGCGAGATCCGTCGCACCGACGACCCGGGCCTCGCCAGGGCGCACCGCATGCTGGCGCGCGTGTTTCCGCGCGCCGAACTGCTCCCGGTGCGGGAATGGCGCTACGTGCTGACCGAGCGGATGGCCGGGGTGTGGAGCGACCTGTCCTGGCACCTGGTGGTGGCGGAGCAGAGCGGACGCGCCGTCGGCGCGGCGAGCGGGAATTACCTGGGCTCGCTCAACGTGGGCATCGTGGGTTACGTGGCGGTCCGCCCGGGGCGCCGCTCGCGCGGCCTGGGTCCACGCCTGCGTCAGCGGCTGCGGGAGCGGTTCGTCTCCGACGCCCGCGCGATCCTGGGTAGGCGCCTGGACGCGCTCGTCGGCGAGGTGCACGCCGACAACCCCTGGCTGCACCACCTGGTGCGGCGCGAAGGCGCCATCGCGCTCGACTTTCCCTACCGCCAACCGGCCCTGGGACGCCGCGAGGACCCCGTCCAGCTGGTGCTCTACTATCAGCCGCTGCACGGTCGGCGCCGCGCGCTTCCCGCGGCGGTGGTGCGACGTCTGCTGTACGCGATGTGGCGTCGGGCCTACCGCATCCCCCGGCCGCTGTCCGATCCCGTCTTCCGGCGCATGCTCGCGTCGCTCGCGGGACGGCGCCGCATTGGCCAGCGGGTGCTGCCGCCGCCCGTCCGGCCGACGGCGGCGGTCGAGTAGCTCAGAACTCGAAGCGCTCCATCCGGCGCAACCCCACCTGCAGCGGCACCACCGTCGCCGCCGTACAGAGACCCGCCGCCAGGACGAAGGACCCGATCATCCACGCGTCGGGGCGCACGGGGGTGCCCGCGTTCACGGCCTCCAGGTACGCGTAGACCGGCCGCGCCAGCGCCACGATGACGGCCGCCAGCAGCACGATGGTGGACATCATGAAGACCAGACCCCCGAACGAGGTCGGGATCTGCGCCGCGTTCTCGGTCTCGAACTGGGGGTACAGTGTGCCGAATCCCAGCGCCATGGCGGCGATCGCGAGGGTGAGCGCGCAGATGGTGGCCAGGCTGACGACCATCATGAACGGTGTCACCTTGAGCAGGATATTGGTCAGCCCCGTCAACAGCAGCGCCAGCACCAGCAGCGGCACCGTGCCCACCCAGTACTTCGACCACAACAGCGCGCGGAGGTCGAGCGGGCTCGAGCGCAGCAGCCACATCTGCCGTCCCTCGAGGGAGACGGCGGGGAAGATGAAGCGGGCCGCGATCGAGGCGAGCACGAAGCCCGATAGGCCCAGGTTGAGAAACGAGACCAGCGTGATGAAGAAGAACGGCACCTGCTCGCCGCGAAACAGCGGCAGCGCCTTGATATTGAACAGATAGACGACGACCAGAACCGCAAGCAGGATCAGCTGGCTCCACTGCTGGGTGTCGCGAAAGAACAGCTTGACGTCCTTGATCACGAACTCGCGCTTGGCGACCGGGAGCGGCGCGAGGAGCCCGTTCAGGACGCGGTGCCAGACGCCACCGCGCACGAACCGCTCGGCGCCTTCCTGCGCCCGGGTGAACCCGCTGGCATAGAGGTGCGCGTGCAGCGCCGCGCCCAGCGTGACGAAGCCGGCGGCCGTGCTCCATAGCAGCAGCAGCGGCAGCGCGTCGAGCCCGCCGCGCAAGTACGTCATGATGGCGTCGGTGGCCCACTCGCTCGGAAGAAACGGCGAAGTGGGTGTCCGCAGCACGGTGAGGAAGTCGAGCAGGTTGCGGAACCCCTCGGGTCGCGCCAGCTGTTCGGGCCGGATCATGCGGAAGAGGAGGATCACCACCCCCGCCGCCCCGAGCGCGATGATCGACAACAGGTCGCGGGTGCGCCGCGCCGGGAAGACGTTCACCAGAATCAGCGTCACGGCTGTCCCCAGCACAGCCGGCAGCACGACCAGGGGTGCCAGGGTGAGCAGCGCGTAGCCGGCGAACAACCAGCCGCCGTCGTAGATCACTCCGTACGCCGTGAGAATCGGCAGCGCCATCAGCGCCACCATCCAGGAGGAGTGCAGCAGCGTCTCACCCAGCTTGGCGAGATACAGCCGCAACCAGTCGACCGGGGCCGAAACCAGCAGGTCGAGGTCCTTGGCCAGGAAGAAGCTCGACAGTGCGGTGATGACGTTCGACAGGACGAGGATGGCGATGAAGGACAGCAGCACCAGACCGAGCAGCTTGCCGGCGAGCAGCGGGCCCAGCTCCTCGACGCCACGGAAGTAGCGCAGTACGCGGTACAGCACGCCGAAGACAGCCGCCCAGAACGCGAGCGCGACGACGGTGAGGATGACGATCTTGCCGCCGCCTCCCGAGCGCTCTTCCCGCAGGCGCTGCAGGCCGCTGCGCCACTTGGGCTGGAGGACGTGCGCCAGCGACGGTTGGATCACCGCTCCCCCAGCACCGCGGCCAGCTCGCGGGCGTGCGCGCCGCCGGTGAGCTTGAGAAACAGCTCTTCGAGGCCCACCTCGTGCCCGGCCGCCGTCTGCTGGCGGATTTCGGGCATCGTCCCCGCAGCCACGATCTTGCCGTGCTGGATGATCGCGATGCGGTCGCACATCGCCTCGGCGATCTCGAGGGTGTGCGTGCTCATCAGCACCGTGCCCCCGCGATCCACGAATTGACGGAAGATGTCCTTCAGCAGGCGGGCGGCCTTGGGGTCGAGACCGACCATCGGCTCGTCCACCACGATGCATTCGGGGCGATGGATCAGCGCGCTCGAGATGATGAGCTTCTGGCGCATCCCATGGCTGTAGGCTTCGACCAGCTCGTCCTTCCAGCTCGACAGCTCGAAGACCTCGAGTAGCTCGTCGAGCCGTCGCTCCACGCCGTCTCCCGACTGTCCGTAGAGTCCGGCGACGAACCGGAGGAACTCGGCACCGGTGAGCTTGTCGTACACGAACGGCCGATCGGGAATGAAACCGAGTCGGCGCTTGGCCACGAGCGGCTGCTGGTGCACGTCGTCGCCGCCGAGCAGCACGCGGCCGGCCGTCGGCCGGAGGATTCCCGCGATGATCCGCAGCGTGGTCGTCTTGCCGGCCCCGTTGGGCCCGAGGAAGCCGTACAGCGTTCCCCGTGGCACGTGCAGCGAGATGTGATCGACGGCGACGAAGCTGCCGTAGTTTTTCGTGAGCCCGTCGATGCGGATCATAGCACCTCGATTTCGAGGGGTGCGGTGAGCGGCGCCAGTTCGGCGTGACGAGCGAGTCCCCCGCGGGCGAGTCCGATACGACCCGCACCGGCGGGGAACTCGCCCAGCAGGGGGTCGGCCGCGACCCAAGTCCCGATGTAGACCTCGGCCCAGGCGTGATAGTAGAACCGGCCGCCGGTGTAGAGGAGCCCCGCCACCGTCCGGGCCGGGATGCCCGCCGCCCGTGCCAGGCCAACCAGTAGGGTGGCCTGGTCGTCGCAGTCGCCGCGGCGTTGCACCAATGCGGCGATCGCGCCGGGCAGGCCGGTCGCCGCGCCCGGGCGCACTTCGGCGTGGACCCAGCGCACCAGCCGCTCGGCCGCGCGTCGCGCGTTGCGCTCACGACCGAGGATCCGGCGGGCCTGGGCGGTGAGTCGCGGGTCACCCACGGGGATCAGGGGCTCCGCCCCGAGCCACTGGCCGAGTCCTGAGTCGGCTATCGGAAGCATGCGCCGCGGCGCCGCTGCGAGGTCCTCGCGACGAATCTCCACCGTGTCGCCGCGACGGATAGCGCGCCCGTCCGCCACCCCCGCCGTGTCCCACGGCAGGCCGGCAACGCGGACCCGGAACCGCTCGGCGCCATCGTCTGGCTGGACGCCGGCGGCGAGCGCCGTGAGGGGAACGATCGCGCCGAGGGGCGGGGCCGCGCTGGCGGCGGCGAGCTGGCCGGTATCGCGGCGCCGGAAATTCTCGTACGCAATCTCGAACGCCGAGCGCTGCATGATCATGCCGCCGGCGTACTCGGCGCGCACGATTCGTCCCTGGGCGTCCACCCACACGCGGGCGCGGCGGCCCGCCACGTCCTGCTCCACGGCCACGGCGTGCACGGTGTCGAACAGCACGGGCACCCACGCCATCGCCGTGGAGTCGTAGTCGGCGCTGTCGGGAACGACGAAGGTCGAATCGCTTCCGACCCGCACGGAGACGTCCTGCTCGGTGAGCAGGGCGGGATCGAACAGTCGGGCGCGATACGTGTTCCCCTGGCGCAGCTCGCCGCCGAACGCGAGACGCAGCGGCAGCAGCGACGGCACGATCACCGGGCGAGTCAGGGGCCAGCGACTCACCGCCGAATCGCTCCCGGCGTGGAGACTGAGCCGGAACACCGTATCGTCGAGCACCGCGCCGCCCGCCGTGAATTGCCGGCCGTCCGCGTCGATGTCCGCCGCCACGGTTCGCAGCCGCAGCGCCCGCGTGAGCACGGCGGAGGTGCGGACGCGGGTGCGGCGGACGCTGCCGAGGGCGGGAACGTCGAGCACCAGGAGGTCCTCCACCCGCACCGAGTCGCGCACGGTGTCGACCGTCGTCGAGGCGAAGCCGACCTGACGGCCCCGCGCCTCGACCTGATAGTAGACGGCGCTGGGAGAGACGTTGAGCGCGGCCTCGGCCAGGCGGGCGCCGGTCGGTCGGAAATACTCGCGCTTCACCAGCCAGCCGAGGCTGACCACCCAGATCGCTACCACCACGCCGCCCCAATGGCGGCGCGTCACAAGGGGATGTCCTGGCTCAACTGCAGCGCGGCGGTGAACACGGCTCGCTCCTCCTCCGATTCGACGACGAAAGATACGGAGGTCTGGTGGCCCCCGGTTGCCCGGTGGGCGTGCAGGACGGCGAGCATCGTCTCGGCCACGGCCGCCAGCCGCAGCTCCGGGGAGCCGGGGTGCAGGGGGGGGACGGCGATGCGAGCGAACTGCCATTCCTTGGCGCGCTCGAG
>QKHC01000112.1 GCA_003251175.1 Gemmatimonadota bacterium | reverse complement strand
CCGCGGATCGGGTGCGCCGCCTGTCCCGGCGACATGTGCCGTCGGGAATGTCTGTCTGAGAACGCAACGGTGGAGTCGATAGATGTCTCACGCTGATCACAACCGTCCTGCCGGTCCGACGCGACGTCAGATGATCGCGCTCGGGGTCGGTGTTTTCGCGGTCACCGCCGCGCCGTTTCTCCGCTCCCGCCGCGCCCGCCTGGTGCGCCGCACGGTACCCCTCATGGGGACACTCGCCGAGGTGGGGGTGGTGCACGAGCACCCCGTGTACGCCCATTCCGCGATCGATGCGGCGTTCGACGCCCTGCGGGGGGTGGAGGCACTGATGACCCGCTTCGCGGCCACCTCCGACGTGGGTCGCGCCAACCAGCTGGCCATCGAGGACGCGGTCGATATCAGCCCGGCGACGGCGGCGGTGCTGGTGGCGGCAGTGGACTGGGGCGTGGCGAGCGACGGGCGGTTCGATCCCTGCCTGGCCCGCGTCACCGACCTGTGGGACGTGCGCAACCGCACCGCGCCGCCGCCGGTCGCGCAGGTGCGGCGGTTCGCCGGTCGCCACCTCTATCGCGCGCTGGATCTCGATCTGGGCCCGCAGCCGCGGGTGCGGCTCACCGATCGCGATGCGGCGATCGATCTCGGCGGGATTGCCAAGGGATACGGTGTGGATCGCGCGGTCGCCGCGTTGCGCAGCTGGGGAGTCGACCGCGGCATCGTCAACGTCGGGGGTGATCTGTATGCCCTCGGGACATCGGACGACGGCGATCCGTGGCAGGTGGGGATCCGGTCGCCCACGACGCCCGACCGGGTGTCAGGGACGCTGCCGCTGGCCGACGCCGCGGTGGCCACCTCGGGCGACTACGAGCAGTACTTCACCGCCGACGGACAGCGATATCACCACTTGCTCGATCCGGAGACCGCCGCCCCGCGGCGCAGCGTCACGCACAGCGTCACTGTGCGCGCCGCCACCTGCCTCGCCGCTGATGCCGCGGCGACGGCCGCGTTCGGGCTCGACCTGTCGGTCGCCCGGCGGCTGCTGCAACGCCGTGGCGCGGAGCTCGTCACGGCACATTCGGCCTGAGCACCACGGAGGTGGCGCCCGGTAGCTGAAAATCGTGGGATGTGGGCGGTGAGCGGAGCGGGTTCATCCCGGCTCACCGCTGCTCAGCGAGCTTGCCGCTCACATCCCACAGCCCTGTCGCAGTCCCGCAACGGCGGTACTGATCCGCCGCCCTCGCGCACTCCGCCAATCGCGTGCAGAATACTCCGGCAGTCCCGGAGCGAGTGAGCGCTCCCGACTGTCGAGGCGCGCGACCGCGCGCCCCAGACCCTCGAAGCGACGCGCGGTCCACCCAGCCGCTCGTCCGGAACGGTGCGATGCCCCGGCGACGACCAACCCGACGTGTCTTCATTCTCACGGCGCTGCTCGCCGTGACGCTGCAGCTGGCGTGCACCGACCGTCTCGGTCCGGACGGTCCCGGCGTCGCCCGGCTCAGCATCGCGCCGTCGTTCGCCTCGCCGGCCGCTGGTGTGGTTGACATCGCCAGCATCCAGATCGTGATGACCCGGGTGTCGGATGGCAGCACGGTGCTCGACACTACGATCGCATTTCCCCCGGGGCAGGATTCGCTCGCGATCGTGCTGCGAGTGGAGCTCGCCGAGCAGCAGGAGCAGGTCGACGTTCGCCTCATCATCCGGAACGCGGCGGGCGACACGGTGTTTCTGAGCGGCCCGGATCGGGTCACGGTCACCACCGGGACCAATCCCGCGCCGATCGTCCCGGTGCTGCGCTACGTCGGCGTGGGCTTCGACGCGCAAGGCGTGCGCATTCTCTCTGCCGACACGACGCTGTCGTTCGGCGACGCGACGGTATTGCGGGCGGAAGCGCTCGACTCGGGCGGCGCGCCGATTCCGGGCACGCCGATCCAGTGGACCTCGCTCGATCCGCTGGTCGTCGTCGTGCCCGATCGCGACAGCGGCCGGGTGATCGCCGGCACGCAGCGCGGAGTCGCGCGGTTGGAAGCCCGGCTGCTCACCAATCAGACCGACACGGTGCGGGTCGCCGCGCAGCCTGTGCCGGCGACGCTCGTTGCCGATTCGGGCGACGGACAGACGGGCCCGGCCGATGCCGTGCTGCCTCAGGCGCTCGTGGCACGGGTCACGGCCGCTGACGGTCTCGGGGTGCGCGACGTGTGGGTGCGCTTCGTGCCGACTGGCGGCGGGAGCGTGAGCGCGGACTCGGTGCTCACCGACTCGACCGGCCGCGCCGCCGCGACCTTCCGGCTTGGCACCATCGGTCCGCAGATCGTGCAGGCGACCGTGGCGCAGCTCCCGGGAACGGTCGCGACGTTCAGCGCCACGGTGCAGGCGGGGCCCCCCGCGGCGATCAGCATCGTGGCAGGCGATGGCCAGACCGCGGTGGCTGGGACCGCTGTGTCCGTCGCCCCGCGCGTGCTGGTGACCGATTCGGCGGGCCGGCCGGTTGCCGGTGCGCCGATCCAGTTCCTCGTCGCCCTCGGGGGTGGCGCGATCGTCGGCAGCACACCGACGACCGATGCTGCCGGTGAGGCTGCGGTCGGCAGCTGGACCCTCGGCACGCAGGTCGGTTTGAACGCCCTGCACGCCTTCGTTGCGTTGCCGCCGCTGGACACCGTGGTGGCCGTGTTCAGCGCGACGGCGATCGCCGGCCCCGCGGCGCAGCTGAGCGTGGTCAGTGGTGACGCGCAGACCGACACGGCAGCCGCCACGCTGGCTCAGCCGCTCGTGGTGCACGCCACCGACGCCAACGGTAACGACGCGGTGGGCGCAGCGATCGCGTGGTCAGCCACGCAGGGCACGCTCAGCGCCGACACGGTGCTCACCGACGCCAGCGGTCTCGCGCAGGTGACGTGGACACTGGGAACCGCGGCTGGGCCGCAGGCCGCGGAGGCGCGCATCGCCGCCACATCGATCGTCGTCGGCTTCGCTGCGACGGCGCAGCCCGGCACGGCCGCCGTCCTCGCGTTCACCGTCCAGCCTTCCGGCGCGTTGCCGGGCGTCGCCATCACGCCCGCTCCCGCCGTCGCGGCGCGCGACGGCTTCGGGAACGCGGTGCCCGCGTTCACGGGCGCGGTCACGGTGTCGCTGCTCGACAATCCGGGCGGCGGCGCGCTGGCCGGCACGCTGGCGCAGGGCGCGACGGCAGGCGTGGCGACCTTCCCGGACCTGTCGATCGACGCCTTCGGGGTGGGTTACACGCTGCTCGCGCAGGCCACGGGGCTGGCGTCGGCCACCAGTGCGCCGTTCGACATCGTCTCACCGCCCGGCCAGGCGTTCTGGATCAATGCATCCGGCGGCAGCTGGAGCGTGGGCACCAACTGGAGCACTGGCGCGCCGCCGGCGGTCACTGACACGGTGCTCATTACGCTCGAGGGCACCTATACCGTCACGCTCGATGTGGACGCCACCGTGGCCGCGCTGACGCTCGGTGGTACCGCCGGGAGCCAGACGCTCGACGCGAGCGGCGGACGGGTGCTGACGCTGAACGGCGACGCGAGCGTGGGACCCAATGGTCGCATCGGGCTCACCGCCGGCAGCCTGACCGTTGCCGGTGGCCACGCGATGACCCTCGACGGCGGAGCCGTTCAGGTGGACACCCCGTACGCCTTCGGCGTCGGGGCGGGCGGCGACGGGACGACGCTGGTCTACGCGGCCGGAACGGTGCGGGGACCCGGCTGGCTCTACGTCAACGCCGCTGCCCAGCTCGATCTCGCGGCCGACCTCACCCTCGATTCCGTGCTGGTGGCGATTTCGGATGGTACGGTGAACCGGTCTGCCACCGAGCGGCTGATCGTCGGGTCGGGCAGCTATGTCAAGCTGGTGCCGACGAGCGGGGTCAACATCAACGCCGTGATCGAGAATCATGGCGGGGTCGAAGCGATCGGTGCGCTCAACTTCGCCAACGACTCGGTGGTCAATCACCCCGGGGCGGTGCTGCTCAGCAATGCGGGAGATCCCGCCTATCCGAGTACGCGGCTCACGATCGCCGGTGGCCTGCGCAACGCCGGCACGATCGAGCTGCAGAACCTGAATTCAGCCTCCACCGCGATCGCGACCCTCCAGGTCACCGGCGGCGGACTGCGGAACGAAGTGGGTGCCATGATCGTCTCCAGCGGAAGCGCTGGGAACGGCGGGGGCGGCGTGCTCGACGCCGTCCTCGACAACGGCGGCGCCGTGGTCGTCGACTATCCGCTGACGCTGGCCCGCCCCTCGGCGGCGCACGTGAACAGCGGCTCGATCGATTTGACGGGCGGCGATTTGACGGTCACGCAGTCGGGGACGGCGCCGAGCTTCACGTCGACGGGGACGATCACGATCGGGGCGGGCCGCACGCTGGCGGTGAGCGGCGGGACGTTCACCAACACCGGCGCAGGCGTGCTGCGGGGCGCGGGCACCCTCGACGTCGCCACCACGACCTTCGCCAACGACGGGCGAGTCGGGCCGGGGCTGTCGCCGGGCGTGCTCACCGTCACCGGGAACTACCCGCAGACGGCCAACGGTGCGCTGGCGATCGAGCTGGGCGGCACGACCATCGGGACCGGGTACGACCAGCTGGCCGTCACCGGGGCCGCGAGCCTCGCCGGCACGCTCGACGTGACGCTGTTCGGTGGCTTCACGCCGACGCTGGGGGACCAGTTCACGGTGCTCACCTTCGGCTCGGTCACGGGGGATTTCGGCACCGTGAACCTGCCGGGGCTCGGCGGGGGGCTCGACTGGCAGCGGACGGTGACGGGGACGGGGATGGTGCTGGAGGTGATCACGGCGGTGGCGACGCCGGCGGTGAACACGTGGGCGACGGCGACGAGCGGGGTGTGGAGCGATCCCGCGCAGTGGAGTCAGGGGCGGGTGCCGATTGCGGGCGACACGGTGGAGATCGTGGCGGCGGGGACGTACACCGTGACGCTGGATGTCGATGCGAGCGTCGATTCGCTGGCGCTCGGCGGTGCCTCGGGGACGCAAAGCCTGGACCCCGCCGGGACGCGGGTCTTGGCCGTGAATTCGGGAGCAGAGATCGGACCGAACGGTGCGCTGATGCTCGCATCGGGTGATCTCACGATCACGGTCCCGGGCGGACGGGAGCTGGCCTTGGCCGGCGGAGCGATTCGCGTCGGGGCGACCCGCACGCTGAGCGTCGGGTCTTCCGGGGAGCTCACGACCTTCCGCTACCTTGGCGGGGCCGTCGGGGGTCCGGGGACATTGCACCTCCACGCGATCGTCAATCCAGACGCTCCACTGACGCTCGACTCACTGACCACCGTGATGCTGCGGGGTACCGTCAACGCAGGGCGGTTGATCATCGGACCCGACGGTCACTTCACGATGCAACCGGTTCTTCCTCCCCTCGACATCTACAGTCGAGTCGAGAACGAGGGACGAATCGATGTGGTGGGGCCCTCGAACACCATGCAGGATTCCCTCATCAACCTGCCCGGCGCGCTGCTGCGCATCGACGCGGGGGATCCTTCGTATCTGAGCGCCGACCTCTATGCTTCGCAACTGCGCAACGGCGGCACGGTCGAGCTCATCAACACGAACGCTGCCAGCAGCGCTGCCGCGACGCTGAGTGGTTTTGCGTTGTTGAACGAGAGTGGCGGCACGCTGTTGTCCGCCGCCGGCGCTGGCACCGGTGGTCGGATACTCGATGCGCCACTCGATAACCGCGGCACCGTGACCGTGGCACACTCGTTGTCGCTGCCCGGGGCGTTCGCGACGCATGTCAACGACGGCATCGTGAGACTCACGAGCGGCGACCTCACTGTGTCGGGCGCGTCAGCGAGCTTCACCAATCGCGACTCGATCGTCGTCGGTGCGGGTCGAACGCTCACGGTCACCGGGGGCAGCTTCAGCAACGCCTCCACACCGACGGCCGGTGTCATTGCTGGCACTGGAACGGTTGATGTGTCGGGTACCGGCTTCGCCAACGACGGTGTGCTCGCTCCGGGGCTGTCCCCAGGTATTCTCGGCTGGCTGGGCGCGTTGCCGTTCGGATCCGCGAGTGTGCTGGACATTGAGCTGGCGGGCACAACGCCGGGGACGCAGTACGACCGGCTCGATGCGAGTGGCTCGGCGGCCACGCTGGGCGGAACGCTCAACGTGTCGTTCACCGGCGGCTTCACGCCCGCCGGCGGCGAGCAGTTCACCGTGTTCACCTTTGGGTCGCACACGGGAGACTTCGCGACGGTCAATCTCCCCGCGCTGTCGGGCGGGCTCACCTGGCAGCGGACGTTGACCCCGACGTCCATGGTGCTCACCGTGTCCGGCGCGTTCGTCGGCGCGCCCCCCGGCACCGATGTGGTCTGGACGGGCGGGAGCAGCACCAATTGGACGGATCCCGCCAACTGGGTGCCGGCCGTGCCCGGGACGGGCGACGACGTGTGGATCCGGGCCGATGCACCCAATCAGCCGGTCGTCACCGGCGTGCGGGTCGTGGACTCGCTCACCGTGCAGGGCAACGCCACCGTGACGGTCCCGAATGCTGCGGACACGCTGGTGGTGGGGGGCAGCCTCGATGGGGGCTCACCCGGTCCCGCGGCGTTCGCCGGCAGCGGCGCGGTGCGCCTCACCGG
>QKHC01000076.1 GCA_003251175.1 Gemmatimonadota bacterium | reverse complement strand
TCAGGCCTCAGCGCCGACGGTGGCCGGTGGGCGCGCCACGACGGGGCGGCAGTAGCTCTCACCCAGCACCCGCAGCTGCGCCAGCTCGGCCTCGGCCAGGTCCTCGTAGCGGTCGGCGAGATACAGCATCGTGTCGTCGAACCACTCCTTCTGATGCTCCGGCGTCGCCTCGAGCACGCCGCAGCGCAGGATGTGCGAGAACAGCTCGTCGCGGGCCTGCTCAAGTGCTGTCGGGACATACTTTTTCGGCGGGGTGCGCTTTTTCCCCATGCGTTTTCGGCTCCTCTCCGGGCGGTGGCCCTGTACGGAATCAGCGGCCGGAATGTAACCAGGGGCTCGGGCGAAGGCAAACATCGGTGGTATAATCCAGCCGTGAGCGAGCCGACCTACGGACCCGAACGGGCGCGCCAGCTCGTCGCAGAGCTGCGTGCCCTCGCCGAGCGAATCCAGGAGCTGGATCGCGCCGGGCAGCTGCTCGATGCCACGCCCGAGCTGCTGCGCCTGCTCGGCAGCGTCCGTTCGGAGCTCTTTCATTATGAAGTACGGGCGACCTACGATACTCCCGAGATCGCCGAAAGCCGGCGCCTGGTGGACGAGCTGAAGCGAGAGGGGCTCGAGTTCGACGAGCCGGACGACGACGAACCCTGGCGGAGGAAAGCCGAGGAATGAAGCGGTTCTACGTGATGCTGGTGGGTCTTGCCCTGCTCGGCGCGGGCGCGCTGTATCTCGCCTCGCGCGATCGCACGGTACCGGGAACGGTCGAAGGCCCGATGCCGGCGGTCCCCGGTGACGGGTTCGGCGGCTACGTCATGGGGAGTGATTCGGCTCCGGTCGAGGTCGTGGAGTACTCCGATTTCGAGTGTCCATTCTGCGCGCGGTTTGCGAACCTGCAGATGCCCGCGGTGCGGCGGCAGCTGATCGAGACCGGGCTGGTGCGGTGGCGGTTTCGTGACTTTCCCCTGCCCGGCCATCAGTATTCCCGCTACGCGGCGCACGCGGCACAGTGCGCCGGGGAGCAGAACCGCTTCTGGGAGATGCACGACGCGCTGTTTGCGGACCATTCGTGGGCGCAGACGGGCAAGAACCCCCGGGGACTGTTCAACTCGATGGCCCAGCGGGTGGGACTCGACATGGGCGCGTACGCGGCCTGTATGGCCGCGAACCGGTACGCCGCCCGCATCGAAGCATCGCGTCTGGAGGGCGAAGCGCGCGGCGTCGGTGGCACGCCCACCTTCTTCGTGAACGGGCAGCCGTTCCGCGCCAACCCCACGTCGGACGCCTTCAAGGCGCTGGCCGACAGCCTCACCGGGCGCTAGGGTCGTGCGGCACCGCCAGGCGATCGCCGTGCTCGCGCTGGGTGGCTTCTTCGTGAGCCTGTACCTGTGGTTGTGGAAGATCGGCAAGCTCGGGACGCTGCAGTGCGGGTCGGGCGGCTGTGAACGGGTCCAGACCAGCGCGTATGCCGACTTTCTGGGCCTACCGGTCGCGTTGCACGGGGTGGTGGGCTACGCCGCGCTCCTCGTCGTCGCGTTGGTCGGCTTGCAGCCGCGGTTCCTGGGGCAGCGCACCCCGACCCTCGTGCTCGCGGCGCTGGCGAGCGTCGGGCTGTTGTTCTCGGCCTATCTCACCTGGCTGGAATTCGCCGTCATTCACGCCTGGTGCCGATGGTGTCTCGGCTCGGCGGCGATCATCGTCGTCATCTGGGCGACGGCGCTAATCGGACTGCGCCGCCGCCCCGACTGATCACGACTCGCGCTCTTCGTACTGGTCCTTGAGACGGGAGACCACGCCCGGATCGGCGAGCGTGGTGGTGTCTCCGAGCGCGCGGCCCTCCGCAATGTCCTTGAGGAGGCGGCGCATGATCTTGCCGCTGCGCGTCTTCGGCAGGTCGGCCGCGAACAGCACGTCGTCGGGACGCGCGAGCGCGCCGATCTTCTTCGCGACGTGCCCCTTGAGCTCTTCGCGCAGCGCGTCCGTGGTGGTGTGGCCTTCTTTCAACGTCACGAAGGCGGCGATCGCCTGACCCTTGAGGTCGTGCGCCTTCCCTACGACCGCCGCCTCGGCCACCGCGGGGTGGTCGACCAGCGCGCTCTCGACCTCCATCGTGCCGATGCGGTGCCCCGCGACGTTGAGCACGTCGTCCACCCGGCCGAGAATCCAGAAGTAGCCGTTATCGTCCCGCTTGGCGCCGTCGCCCGGGAAGTACACGCCGGGCCACTTGGTCCAGTACTGCTGGCGGTAGCGCTCATCGTCTCCCCAGATGGTCCGCAGCATTCCGGGCCACGGACTGGTGATGGCCAGGTACCCGCCGCCCGTCGCGACCTCGCCACCCTCGCCGTCCAACAGCTTCGCCTCGATCCCCGGGAAGGGGACGGTCGCCGAGCCGGGCTTGGTGGTCACCACCCCGGGGAGCGGCGTGATCATGATGCCGCCGGTCTCGGTCTGCCACCATGTGTCGACGATGGGGCATCGCTCCTTCCCGATGTGCTGGTGATACCACATCCACGCCTCGGGATTGATTGGTTCCCCGACCGTACCCAGCAGCCGCAGCTGTGAGAGGTCGTGGCGCGCCGGATGCTCCACGCCCCATTTCATGAACGCGCGGATGGCCGTGGGAGCGGTGTAGAACACCGTCACGCCGTGACGGGCGCAGATCCCCCAGAAGCGGTCCTTGGCGGGATGATCGGGTGCCCCTTCGTACATCACCTGGGTGACGCCGAGGGCGAGCGGGCCGTAGACGATGTAGGAGTGGCCCGTGACCCACCCCACGTCTGCGGTGCACCAGAACACATCATTCTCGGTGAGGTCGAACACCCACTTGGTGGTCGCGAAGACGTGAGTCAGGTAGCCGCCCGTGGTGTGCAGGATGCCCTTGGGTTTGCCCGTGGTGCCCGACGTGTAGAGGATGAACAGCGGGTCTTCGGCGTCCATCACTTCGGGCTCGCACTGCGGCGCCGCCGCACTGGTCCGCTCGTGCCACCAGACGTCGCGGCCCGGCTGCATGGGGACCGGCTGCCCCGTCCGCCGGAGCACCACCACGTGGCGAATGCTGGGGCAGTCACGCACCGCGTCGTCAGCGTGCTGCTTGAGGGTCACCACCGTGCCGCGCCGGTATCCACCGTCGGCCGTCACCAGCACCTTGGCCTGGGCGTCGTTGATGCGGTCGCGCAGCGACTCGGCCGAGAAGCCGCCGAACACCACCGTGTGCGGTGCGCCGATGCGGGCGCACGCGAGCATCGCCACGACCACTTCCGGCACCATCGGCATGTACACCGCCACGCGGTCGCCGCGGGCCACCCCCAGCCCCTTCAGCACATTGGCGAAGCGGGAGACGTCGGCGTGCAGCTCACTGTAGGTGATGCGGCGCACCTCGCCGGGCTCGCCTTCCCACACGATCGCGGTCTTGTCGCCTCGACCGGCCGCCACGTGCCGGTCGAGGCAGTTCACCGAGGCATTGAGCTTGCCGCCCACGAACCACTTGGCGTGCGGGGGCTTCCACTCGAGCACCCGGTCCCAGGGGCGCACCCACTGAAGCTGCCGGGCCCAGTCGGCCCAGTACCCCTCGCGGTCGTGGGCCGCTCGCTCGTAGGGGGCCCGGTCGCGCACGTGGGCGCCGCGGGCAAACGCCGCGGGCGGGGCGAAGGAACGCTGCTCGTCGAGCAGGGTGTCGATGCGGTCGGTAGCCATGGGTCTCGGGGTCGAGGGTGGGCTAACGTATGTGGTCTGGCGCCTCGCGGGTCAAGGCGCGGCGGCCTCGTATTTGCGGGGTATGATTCCCAGCCGCACCGCTGCCGCCCGACTGTGAATTGGGTCACGGTTCGGCCGTGGGGTACGCCTCACGGACGGGACCCGTCAACGGCCCGGGATACTGCAAGGTGCGGACCGAACGCCACGCGGGGGCGAGGAGGATGGGACACACAGTGATGGCGCCCCGACCAGTCGAGCGCGTGCTGGCTGCGCCCGCGGAACTGACGCTGGACTTCCGCACCGCCTTTCGACGGGCCGCGACCGAGATGCTCGACGCCCTCCCGGAGGGATCGGGGCGGCTGATCGTCGATCTCGCGGGGACGCGCCACGTTGACTCGGCTGGGCTGGGGACGCTGATGCTGGTCCAGCGCAAGGCTGCGGAGCGACGGCAGCGGGTCGCGCTGCGCGGCGCCAGCGAGGAACTGCGGTTCCTGCTGGTCCTGACCAAGCTCGACGACCTGTTCGACATCGACAGCGGCGGCGGCTGACGCCGGATGGCCGCCGGCGGGCACCGGGGTATATTCCGGCCCATGGCGCCTCCTTCCAAGCGTCGGGTGCTCTTCATCGAAGACGAGCCGGCGCTGCGCAAGTCCTACGAGCGGTTCTTTACCGGGCGCTACGAGATGGCGTTTGCCGACTCGGGGGGCACCGGACTCGCGACGCTGGAGTCATTCCACCCGGACGTGCTGGTGCTCGACCTGCGACTGCCCGACACCGACGGCATCGCGCTGCTGCAGACCATTCGGCGCTCCCAGCCGGCGCTGCCGGTGGTGGTGACCACGGCCTACGTCTCGATGGAGCCACTGATCAGCGTGCTCGACCTGGAGCACAGCGCGTATCTGGTCAAGCCGTTCGATCTCAACGACCTCGCTGCGCGCATCGATGCTGCGCGCTGAGAGCCTCCGGCACGCCTTCGGGCGGATCCGGGCCCTCGACGACATCTCCTTCACACTCGCCCCGGGCGACACGCTGACGATTTTCGGTCCCAACGGCGCTGGCAAGACGACCCTGCTGCGCGTGCTGGCGGGCCTGGTGCGTCCTCAGGGAGGGCGTGTGCATCTCGACGGTGGTCGGCGCGCGGTGGGCTGGATCGGCCACGCGGCACACCTGTACGGACACCTCACCGTACGTGAGAACGTGATGTTCTGGGCGTCGCTGTACGACGTGCCGGCGCGCGAGCGCCCGGCGCGGGGAGATGCGGTGCTCGAGCGGCTCGACCTGAGCGGGCGGGCCGACCAGCCGGTGCGCACCCTGTCCCGTGGTTTGCTGCAGCGCGCGGCCATCGCCCGCGCCCTGGTCCACGATCCCCTGGTCCTGCTGCTCGACGAGCCCTTCACGGGGCTCGATCTCGCGGCGGCGGCGGAGTTTCGGGCCCTGTTGCACGAGCTCGCCGCCGCGGGCCGCGTGATGGTCCTCGCCACCCACAACGTGGAGGAAGGGGCGGAGCTGGCCACCCACGTGGCGTTCCAGCGCGCCGGTCGTTTCGTGGCGCTGGCCCCGCGCGGGCAACGGGGCGCCGCGGAGATCGCCGACGCCTACCGACGGGCGATGACCGATGCGTGACCTGCTGCGGCACGCGTGGCTGGTGTTGCGCAAGGACCTGGTGCTCGAGTGGCGGGCGCGCACCGCGTTTCTCTCCACGCTGGTGTTCACCGTGCTCGTCCTGCTGGTGTTCAACTTCGGCCGTGATCCCACCGCCGTCGCGCCGCTCGATCTCGCGCCCAGCGTGCTGTGGGTTACCTTCACCTTCGCGGCGATGCTCGCGCTGAACCGCGCGTTCCAGCTCGAGCTGGAGAATCAGGCCCTGGACGGGCTGCTGCTCACGCCGATGTCGCGCAGCAGTCTCTACCTGGGGAAGTTCGGCGCCAATCTCGCATTCGTGACGGTCGTCGAGGCCGTCGCCCTGCCGCTGTTTGCGATCTTCTTCAACGTGCCGGTGCTCCCGCGGCTGGGGCCACTCGCGGCGGTGACACTGCTCGCCACGATCGGGTTCGTGGCGGTGGGGACGCTGTTCAGCGCGATGGTGATTCGCACGCGGTTCGCGGAGCTGCTGTTGCCGGTTCTGCTGCTGCCGTTCATGATCCCGCCGCTCGTGTGGGCGGTGCAAACGACGGCCAAGCTCTTCGCGGGCCGTCCCTTGAGCGAGATGGAAGGGTGGCTTAGGTTGCTCGCCGCGTACGACATCGTGTTCGTCGCTCTCGCGACCCTGCTGTTTCCTGCAACGGTGAGTGAATGAAGCACATTCGCGTCGGCCGCTGGATTACCGCCACCGCGC
Organism: Gemmatimonadota bacterium; assembly: GCA_003251175.1. Lineage (GTDB taxonomy): Bacteria > Gemmatimonadota > Gemmatimonadetes > Gemmatimonadales > GWC2-71-9 > SZUA-544. The sequence goes on along the minus strand of QKHC01000076.1, from coordinate 583 downwards.
TGGTCTTGCTGGCCGGCGTGTACGTCCGCGCCCTGGTGTTCACGCCCGTTGAGCGGATGCAGGGGCCGGCCCAGAAGATCTTCTACGTCCACGTTCCCGCGGCGTGGGCCACCATGCTCGCGATGGCCTTGGTCGGATTCGCGAGCATCCTGTTCCTGCTGCTCAAGGACCACCGCTTTGACCGGTTCGCCGAGTCGTCAGCGGAAGTGGGGACGGCGTTCTCGCTGGTCATGCTCACCACCGGTCCCATCTGGGCCAAGCCGATCTGGGGAACGTGGTGGACCTGGGATGCGCGGCTCACGCTGACGCTGTTCCTGTTCTTTCTCTTCGTCGGCTACCTGCTGTTGCGCAGTGCCGTGACCGACCCCGGGCTGCGGGCGCGCTACTCGGCGGTGGTGGGGATCTGCGGCTTGGCGCTGCTGCCGTTCATTCACCTCAGCGTCTATCTGTTCCGCACGCTTCATCCCCAGCCGATCATCCTCAAGCCCAGCGCGCCGTCGTTGCCCGGTCCGATGCTGGTCACGCTGCTCACCTCGTTCGCCGTGTTCACGTTGCTGTACCTGGGTTTCGTGCTGCAGCGGTA
>QKHC01000074.1 GCA_003251175.1 Gemmatimonadota bacterium | reverse complement strand
GTCCTCGCCGATCTTCGACGTGGATGCTTCGTGCTCCATGACGGCGCTGCTGTTGCGCACGTCGATGTACGGAAAGGTGTGCGCGCCGCACTGATCGCCGATCAACATCGAATCACACTGCGAGTAGTTGCGCGCGCCTTCGGCTCCCTTGTGGATCTGCACCAGTCCCCGATAGGTGTTTTGCCCGTGGCCGGCGGAAATGCCTTTCGAGACGATGGTCGAGCGCGTATTGCGGCCGAGGTGGATCATCTTGGTCCCGGTGTCCGCCTGCTGGCGCTGGTTAGTCACCGCGACCGAGTAGAACTCCCCGATGGAATCGTCGCCCTGCAGGATGCAGCCGGGGTACTTCCACGTGATCGCGGACCCGGTCTCGACCTGCGTCCACGAGATCTTCGAGCGTCGTCCGGCGCACTTGCCGCGCTTGGTGACGAAATTGTAGATCCCACCGCGTCCTTCCTCATCACCGGGATACCAGTTCTGGATGGTGGAATACTTGATCGTCGCATCGTCATGGGCCACGAGCTCCACCACGGCGGCGTGGAGCTGGTTCTCATCGCGCATCGGGGCGGAGCATCCCTCGAGATAGCTCACCGCGCTCCCTTCGTCCGCGATGATCAGGGTCCGCTCGAACTGTCCGGTGGCACGCGCGTTGATGCGGAAGTACGTAGACAGCTCGAGGGGGCACCGTACCCCTTTGGGCACGTACACGAACGAGCCGTCCGTGAACACGGCGGAGTTGAGCGCCGCGAAGAAGTTGTCGGCTGCCGGCACCACGGAGCCGAGGTACCGCTGCACCAGATCGGGGTGGACGCGGATCGCCTCGGATATGGGACAGAAGATCACCCCGTACTTGGCGAGCTCCTCTTGGAACGTCGTCGCTACCGAGACCGAATCGAACACCGCATCCACCGCCACACCCGCCAGGCGCTTCTGCTCCTCGATGGGAATTCCCAGTCTTTCGAACGTCTCGACCAGCTTGGGATCCACTTCGCTGAGACTCTTGAGCTCGGGACCCCGCCTGGGCGCCGCGTAGTAGCTGATGGCCTGGTAGTCGACGGGCGCGTAACTCACGTTCGCCCAGTGCGGCTCCGACATCGTGATCCAGTGCTGGTAGGCCTTCAACCGCCACTCGAGCATCCAGGCCGGCTCGCCCTTCTTGTCCGAGATCACGCGGATCACGTCCTCGCTCAAACCGGGCGGTACCACATCCGACTCAATCTGCGTCTCGAAGCCGTACTTGTACGGCTGCAGGACGTGGGCGTCGATCGAGCTCATCGTTGCTCCTCAGGTGGCGCTGGCACATCGAAGGTGATCGCGTACTCGCAGGCGTTGCACCCGCCGACGATGTGCTGCCGGCGCTCGACGGTCGCGGCCAGTACACGCTGGAGAAACTGCTCCTCGGCGGCGCAGATCTCGGGAAAGCGCTCCGCCACGGAGCGCAACGCGCAGTTGTGCTCGGCGAGACGAAAGGCGCTGCCGTCCGATCCGCCGTTCCACTCCGCCATGTATCCGCCGTCGGTCAGCACCCGCGTCACGACATCGAGACGCCGCTCGGGCGCCACTCCGGCAACTTCGGCCTCCAGGCGTCTCGTGAGCTCCGCGTAGTGGTCCACGAACATCCCGACGGCTACCTCACGACCCTGCCGCTCGGACACCCGTTCCAGGAGCTCCGTCAGCGTCTCTTCATAGCGGCGGGGGAACAGTGCTTCGCCCTGGGGCGTGAGACGGAACGCGAACGTCGGCGCGCCCACGCCGCGCTGCTCGCGACCGTAGCTCACCAGCGCCTCCGCCTCGAGCTCCTTCAGGTGATGTCGCACGGCATTGGGAGAGACGCCAAGCCGAGCAGCCAGATCCTTCGCGGTGCGCGGCTGGGAGCGCTTCAGCTCGACCAGAATCTGTGCGCGCATCCCCTTGTGGGAGCCGATTTGCAGCAGCGGGGCATTCATGCCGCCAATCCTAGTCGCGTGGGGCCCGATTGTCAAAATTAACACAATACGATTGGTGTGAATTCTTAACCCGTTGTAGCAACTAACATTAGTGACGTCAGTCAATACGCGGTCGCAACCCGTGCAACAACGACGTCCACTCCTATCCGTGACGGAGGTCGGTTACCTTGGTCGGCCATGAAGGCGGTCGCCCGCTGTGCCTCGCGTCGCCGGCCACCGCATCCGTGGCGGGGTCGCCAGGTCCTGCTGCTCCCCATCGTCCTCGCGGCGGTGGCCCTGCCGCTGCGCGCTCAAAAGACCGACGTAGTAGTGCTGCGCAACGGCGACCGCATCACGGGTGAGATCAAGGGATTGTCGCGCGGGAAGCTGGACTACAGCACCGACGACGCCGGGCGCCTCTCGATCAAGTGGGAGAAAATCGCCCGCGTAACGAGCCAGTTCTTCTTCGAAGTCGAGCTGTCGTCGGGTCGCAAGTTCTTCGGGCGGCTCGCGGAGCCCGCGGAAGACGGTCGGGTCGTCGTGCAGCTCACCCGCCCCGACACCATCCCGCTGCACGAAGTGGTGAGCCTGGTCCGCATCGACGCCCGGTTCGTCACCCGTCTCAAAGCGTACCTGGACGTCGGATTCACCTTGGCGAAGGCCAATCTCGCCACCACGTTCACGACCAGCGGCGAGGTCGCCTACCGCGGGCAGCGGATCGGCGGCAAGGTGGCGTTCAACTCCTACGCCCAGGGTCAGCGGGACGTCCCCACCACCACGCGCAATTCGTTCAATCTATCGGCCCAGCGCTACCTGCCACGACGCTGGGCAGCCGGCGGCGTGCTGGGTCTCGAACAGAACGACGAGCTGTCACTCGATCTGCGCGTCACCATTGGCGCAGCGGCCGGCCGCACCCAGGTGCAGACCAATTCCGCCGAGCTGTCCTTCCTCGGAGGGGCGGTCCTGGTGCAGGAGTCCTTTTCGCACCGCGACAGTGCGGGGGGGCCGGCAGACACGGTGAAGACGAGCGTCGAGGGCCTGATCGGCGCCAACTGGTCGGCGTTCCGGCTCGACAGCCCGAAGCTCGATTTCTCGACCGAGCTGCGAATCTACCCGGGCATCACGACCCTGGGACGCGTCCGCGGGGATCTCGATGTCCGCGTGCGCTACGAGCTGCTGAAGGACTTCTTCGTTGGCCTCAATCTCAGCGACCAGTTCGACAGTCGTCCCCCGGGTGGGAGCGGCGCCAGGAACGATTTCATCACCAGCGTATCGATCGGCTGGTCCTATCGTCGCTGATTTCGCGCGGCGCGCGTCGACACCGGCCCGCTCAGTCCAGGGGATGGCGCCAGCGGAGTCCGGGGAACCGCGCGTAGTCGCGATCCGTCGTGATCCACTCGCATCCCCATTCGATGGCCATCGCCGCCAGATACGCATCGGGGACCAGGTCCCCGCGCGCTCCCGCTCGCCAACAGAGATCGCCGAACACATCCCAGTGGCGCGGCCCGGGACCGACGAGCACGGCGTTGGGAGCGGACCGCACGGCTTCGGCAAACGCGAACGCCTCGGCGGGCGGGCTGGGCTCCCGAAACACGCGTGCATGGGTCACGATGCGCACGAACATCGCCAGGATCAGATCCGAGACCCCGACATTCTCGGGCCCCGTGAGGCGCTCGAGCAACCAGGCGCGAAACTCGCTATGACGGGGTGTATCCATTCGAAACGCGTAGACGAGCACCGGCGCGTCACACAGGATCACAACGAGCCGTCCAGCAGATCCCGCAGTCTGGTCATGTCATCCAGCTCCACGCCGGGCAGCAGGCCCCCGCCGCCGGCGACGGGCAGACTGAGTGGCGCCGGCGTCGCCCGCGCCGCCCGGCTCACATGCCCTTCGACCGACTCGCGAATGATGTCGGTGAGCGATACTCCGCGTTGGCGCGCGAGACGTTTGGCGCGTTGCAGCAGCTCCTCTTCGAGCCGAATCGTGGTACGCACGGGACACGCTCCGAAGTTCGTAGATGTCTTGATGTCACCATCTGACATCAATATGTCACAACAAGCCATCCCATTGCCACACAAGCACCGAGCGATACCAACAAAAACTTGACCAACCAGACCGACCAACTAAATTGGTTCGAGTCGACCAAGTATCTTGAGGCCCCGCAACGTGAGGTTTTCGTGCCATCGCCTGCCAGCCTGAACCTCTATGAAGCGAAGGCCCGGCTGTCCGAGTTGGTTGAGCGTGCCGCGGCCGGTGAGGAGATCGTCATCGCCAAGCACGGCAGCCCCCGGGCCCGCCTGGTGCCGTTGCATACCGAAGACACACCGAGAATTCCTGGGGGGTGGGGACCAGCCCTGTGGGTCGCCGACGACTTCGACGAGCCCCTCCCCGACGCGATCCGGCGCTTCTTTCAAGGTGAAACACCGTGAGGTTACTCCTCGACACCCGGGTGTTCCTGTGGTGGCGTGAGGACAGCCGCCGGCTTACGCCCGAGCTGCGACGGGCGATCGGGCGCGCCGCGCCCTGCTGCGTCAGCGCGGCATCGGCCTGGGAAGTGGCGCTCAAGATGCGCGCGGGGAAGGTGCGGCTGCCGGGCCCATTCGCCGACGCCGTGACCGAAAGTCGCATGGAGCCGCTCGCGATCAGCCTGGCGCACGCAGCGGCGGCTGCGGAGTTGCCCGACTATCATGCCGATCCGTTCGATCGGCTCCTGGTCGCTCAGGCGCGTCTCGAGGGACTCACCCTCGTCACCCACGATCGCCGATTCGAGCCCTACCGCATTCCGGTTCTGTGGATCTAGGGAACCGCTTCAGCACGCGTCCCGATTCCAGCCCCGGACCAGACGCCGATAGTCCGCCGGGGTGTTCACCGTGTCCAGCACGGCCGGGTCGTCGACCGCAACGGCGAGCGCCTCCGTCGCGTGCGCTCGCAGCACTGCCCGTGCCCCCTGCCGTGACGCCTCGGCGCTCGCCGTCAGTTCGTCGAACAGGCGCGCCCCCCAGATGACCGGGTGACCGTAGCGCTCCCCGAAACACGGCACGGCAACCGGCGGCCCCGCGCGCCGGTACGCATCGAGCAGCCGCTCGACTGTCGCCACCCGTACGTGGGGCAGGTCCACCGGCCAGACCAGCGCGGCCGATGGGGCATACGCTCGCAGGGCCGCCAGCGCGCACCGCAGCGACGCGATCGGCCCGCCGTCCACGTCCCGGTTCTCGATGACGAGACACTCGTGGCCCCGAACCGCCGCGCGGATGGCCCTCGTGTCGGGGCCCGTCACCACCACGCGGGGCCGCGCCTCGAGTGCCACCAGTGCCTCGAGGATGCGCACCACAAAGGGGGCACCGCGATAGTCCAGGAGCGCCTTGGGCGCACCCATGCGGGCGGATCGCCCGCCTGCCAGGATGACAGCGGCCATCGACATCGCCCGTTATCCTAGCCCGTGTTGCGCAGATTCGGCAAACCACCACATTAGGTTCCGTGGCTTCCAGGCGCATTCGCCTCGTGGGAGACCCGGCTCTGCGCCTGCGCGCGCAGCCGGTCCAGGATGCCCGCTCGCCGGCGACGCGGCTGGTGGCGGACGACCTGCGCGACAGCCTGCGTGTGGCCCGCAAGCGCCACGGCATGGGACGCGCGCTCGCCGCTCCCCAGATCGGCGCCCCCGTCCGCATCATCTTCCTCGAGTTCGACCGGCGTCGCACGACCATGGTCAATCCCGAGATCGTGGACGTCGGCGCCGAGGACTTTCCCGTCTGGGACGACTGTTTCTCGTTCCCGGAGATGCTGGTTCGGGTGACGCGCGCTTATCGCATCGTGGTCCGCTATCTGGACCTGCGGGGGAAGGAGCGCACCGCGGAGTTTTCCGGACCCGTCGCGGAACTGGTACAACACGAGATCGACCATCTCGACGGGATCCTCGCCCTCGATCGCGCGGTTGGGGCAGACGCCTTCGCGCACCGTTCCGAATGGGAACAGCACCATGCACCTCGGGAGCGCCATGGGCCTCCCGCGGCGCGATTCGCCGACTGAGGACCGGTCACTCACCACCCACACCACAGGCAGCTGGAAGTGGCGCCCCGGTGATCCGCGCCCGCGTTTGACCTCCCCTGGCGCGTGCTACGTGGCGCGCCGTTGCGTCGTGGTGGCCACCCAGATGGACAAGTACATTGCAGCGCACGACGGGGGTGCCCGCCGGTGACCGTGGGCGGGCTGAGATGACACCCTTTGAACCTGATCCGGATCATCCCGGCGCAGGGAGATCGAGGAACCCACCAATGACCGAGACTCAGCTTCGCGCGGCCCGCAGCGGTACGATCACCCCCGAGATGCGGCGCGTCGCCGAACGCGAAGGCCTCGCCGCCGCCCTCGTCCGTGACGAGGTGGCCCAGGGCCGGCTCGTGATCCCCGCCAACGTCCATCATCTCGCTGGCCGCCTCGATCCGATGGGAATTGGTGCGGTGGCGGCGGTGAAGATCAATGCCAACATCGGCAACTCCGCCGTCGATTCCCACATCACCCAGGAGCTCGAGAAGCTGCACCATGCGGTGCACTGGGGCGCGGACACGGTGATGGACCTCTCCACCGGAGGCGACATCGACGCCATTCGCGAAGCGATCATCGCCGCGTCTCCGGTTCCCGTGGGCACCGTGCCCATCTATCAGGCCGTGGAGCAGGTGAGGCAGGTGGAGGATCTCTCCGCCGACGGTCTGCTCGACGTGATAGCCCACCAGGCCCGGCAGGGAGTGGACTACATCACCGTGCACTGCGGGTTGCTCCGCGAGCACGTGCCGCTCGCGTTGCGCCGCGTGACGGGGATCGTGTCACGCGGCGGATCGCTGCTCGCCTACTGGATGGCCGCTCACCAGCGGCAAAACCCGCTCTACGAGCGGTTCGATGACATTCTCGACATCGCGCGTGCCCATGACGTCACGCTCTCGCTCGGTGACGGGCTGCGCCCCGGCTCCATTGCCGACGCGACCGACCGTGCGCAGCTCGCCGAGCTCGTGGTGCTCGGCGAGCTGACCGAGCGGGCCTGGGCGCGCGATGTGCAGGTGATGATCGAAGGGCCCGGGCACATTCCGATGCACCAGATCGAGGTGAACGTGCGACTCCAGAAGGAGCTGTGCCACGACGCCCCGTTCTATACCCTCGGACCCCTCGTGACCGACGTCGCGCCGGGCTACGACCACATCACGTCGGCCATCGGTGCCGCCATGATCGGCTGGTACGGCGCCGACATGCTGTGCTACGTCACGCGCAAGGAGCACCTCGGCCTGCCGAACGCCGAGGAGGTCCGCGAAGGCGTGATCGCGTACAAGATCGCCGCGCACGCGGCGAACATCGCCCGGCGGCGGCCGGGCGCGACCACGCGCGACGATGCACTGTCTCGCGCCCGCTTCGCGTTCGATTGGAACGAGCAATTCCGGCTCGCCCTGGACCCCGAACGGGCCCGGGAGCTGCACGACGAGACGCTCCCGGCAGAGTACTTCAAGTCGGCGGAATTCTGCTCCATGTGCGGGCCGAAGTTCTGCTCGATGCACCTGACGCGCGAGATCGAGCGGCGCTACGGCGCCGGCGCGACGCCGGCGCACGCCGACACCGCCGTGGGCGCGGGCACTGCGGACCGCAGTTGATGCCGCGGCGCTGCTTCGGCGACGGGTCGGCACTCTATCAACGGTATCACGACCACGAATGGGGTGTGCCGGTGCACGACGACCGCCGCCTGTTCGAGTTCCTCGTGCTCGAGGGCGCTCAGGCGGGCCTCTCCTGGGACACCATCCTCAAGAAGCGCCATCACTATCGGCGCGCTTTCGCGCGGTTCGACCCGCGCCGGGTGGCCCGCTTCACACCCGCCCAGGTGCGCCGATTACTCCGCGATCCGGGAATCGTCCGCAATCGTCTCAAGGTGACCGGGGCGGTGCGCAACGCCCGCGCGTTCCTCGCGATCCAGCGCGAGTTCGGCAGCTTCGATGCCTATCTGTGGGGGTTCGTGGGCGGGCGGCCGCGGCAATCGCGACGACGGACCCTGCGGGCGATCCCCGCTCGGACGCGGGAATCGGATGCCCTGAGCCGCGATCTCCGACGGCGCGGGTTTGCGTTCGTCGGCCCCACCATCTGCTACGCCTTCATGCAGGCGGTGGGACTGGTCAACGATCACCTGCTCAGCTGCTTCCGCCGCACCCAGGTCGCGCGACTGCGCTAGCGTCCGCCGACCGCGATGATCGTTCGCTCCAGGTCCGCTCGCCGCTCGGCGTCCGCCGTCCCACGGAGCACCGCACCGAGCGCCACCAAGTGGGCGACCCGCTTGGCGGAGTCCGCGGGCACGACCAGGACATCTGGCCGCACGCCGACACCTTCCCAGTTCGTCCCCGTCACTGGATTGACTGGCCGTGCCGCGGGCACCCACACGGCGAAATGATCCGTGACGCGGTGCAGTCCGCCCGCGTGCGCACCGCCACCCGTCGTACCACCCACCACCACCGCGCGACCCAGCGCCTGCAGGTTGTAGGCGAACCCCTCCGCGGCTGAAAACGTCTCCGGTCCGGTCAACACGTACAGCGGACGGGTATCCCCATAGCGCCGTCCCGGCACGTCGGGCCGCGCCCATAGCTGCTCCACGCGCCCCCGACGCCAGTACAGCGTCGTGAGGTGCACCGAGTCACGGCCGATGAGGTACCCGGTCACGAACGCGGCGAGTCGCGGTGAGCCGCCACGGTTGCGCCGCACGTCGATGATCAGGGCATCCGCGTCCGACGACGACGACAGCACCTCGGTCAGCATCGGCTCCGCCCATTCGGGAGCGAAAGCGAAGCTGCGGATCTCCACGTACGCGATGTTCCCGGCCAGTCGCTCGGGCCGCCCGACGCCGAACCGAACGCGCCGCGCGCGTGTGTGTGCGCTGTCATCGGTTTCGTCCGTCGCCCCGCGGCGCCACGGATAGGGCGGCAATGGCTCAGCGCTGAACTCGACCCGCACGTGGCGATCGCGACCGGCCGCCCGCAGATGCGCGGTCAGCGACTCGGCGAAGACACGCGCGCTGGTGATGCGGTCATAGGAACCCCGGGCGGCGCGCTCGCGGATCGCGCGATCCATGGCGCGGGCGCCGCCGGACCACACGTAACTCACGCGCAGGCGAGTGAGCACCGCGTCGATGAGCGCGTCCCGTGCAGCCGCGTCAACCGTCGAGTCGGCTGCCGCCGCGGCGGCGGGGGGGGGCGAACTGCCGCACCCGGCAGTGATGAGCAGCCAGCACGCGGCCAGCAGGCCGCCGACACCTCGTGACGGGGGCCGAAGGAACCCCGCTGCTGCGCTCGCTGGCATGGGATAGAGGCGCTGCAATAACCGCGCCGATCGCCCTCACGAGAGCGGTCGGGGCCGCCTACTCGGGAGCGGTCCCTACGGCCACCCGGTGGCGGTCGAGCCACCAGGCCCACGCGGGAAAGACCCACATCGCCAGTCCCGCTCCCGCCACCGCACCCACCGAGGGGGGCGGGGGACCGATGGCGCTGGCGGCGAAGATGACGGCGACAAACCCCACCAACATGCCCCAGGCCACGCGCCCGATGGCGTCCCGCGGAACGGTCGCGCGCTGATACACCACCACCCCGATCGCGAACAGCCCCAGCTCCACGGTGAGCGTGCCGGCCACCGAATTCCACAGCCCGAGGCCCACCAGCGGGCCACCGGGGTAGAGCGGCAGGTCGGCGCGGTGCACGACGGCATCACCCAGCCAGTGACTGACCACGCCGGCGCCCACCAGCAACGCACCGCGGCGGCCGCCGCCGTATCGCCAGCAGAGCGCGGCGAGAATCACCCCCCAAACGGCCGCCATGACGAGGCTGTGCGAGATCGGGTACGCGTCGAAGCGCAACGGCGTGAAGCGCGTGTCACCCGGCGCCACCGTGACTTGCTCCCAACCGACCAGCACCAAGACGGGCCACAGCAGGTCGAGCAGCAAGGGCGCCGCGACCAGCCATCCCAGCGACACCCGCGGCGCCACCCGCTTCGCAGCGAATCCCACAGCAAAATGTCCGAGGAACACGAGACTACTCGTGCCGTATGGCGTCGATCGGGGAGAGCCGTGCCGCTCGCAGCGCGGGGTACATCCCGAACGCCACACCCACGGTGATCGCCGCGCCGGCGGCGACCACCACGGTCCCCCAGGTGAATGCCGCGTACACGATCGCTTCGGTGCGCGCTCGCATCACGGCCGTGACGCCGTACGCGCCCGCGAGCCCAACCACCACGCCGACCACGCTGCCCGCCCCGGTAATGGCAACCGACTCGGCCAAGAACTGCCACAGAATGTCCCGGCGTCGCGCGCCCGCCGCCTTGCGGACCCCGATCTCACGAGTCCGCTCGGCGACGGCGGCGAGCAGAACATTCATGATCCCGATCCCGCCCACGAGCAACGAGATGCCGGTAATCGCACCCATGAGGATCTTGAAGATCAGCATCCCCTGTTGGACCTGTGCCACGCGATCGGCCCGGGTTCCCACCCTCACCTTGTCCCGCCAGTCGGCACCGACCCGCCGGGCGAGCCACGTCTCGACTTGCTGCCGCATCGCCCCCACGGCCTCGACGCGCTCCACCTTCACGAGCAGCACGGGCGCCGGGGGATCGACGCCGGCCATCCCGGCGTCCGCCGCCAGGGCAAGTGGCACGAACGCGTGCAGCACCCGCTCCGGACCCGCCGGCGCCAGCACCCCGACGACAGTCCACGCGCGGTTTCCGAAGCGAACCGTGTCGCCGGGCGTCAACGATTGCTCCGCCGCGAGCCGATGCGACACTACCGTGACCGGCGCCGGCGCGGCAGCCTCGGCCGCCGTGAAGAAGCGACCCTCCGCAACCGTGATCTGTTGGAACGCCACGACGTCCGGCTCGGTGGCCGTCACCAGCGCCGCCCGCAACGCCCCGCCGCCACCCGTCAGCAGCACCGGTCCGCTCAACATCAGTGTCGCCAGGGCGCCGGGGCCCGCCAGCGCCCGGACGCTGTCGGCGTCGGCCGGGGTGAACTGCGGGTAGTCCGTACGCGGGATCTGCTGCGCGTCCAGTGTGCGAACCGTGCGCGGTGTCAGGACGATGGCCTGCAGGTCGGTGGTCCGCTCGATCTGCTCGCGCACGTAGCGCTCCACCCCGTCGCCCAGCGCGAGCACCGCCACCAGCGCCGCGGTCCCCACGACGATCCCGAGGGTCGAGAGCGCCGTTCGCAGCGGGTTCGTCCTCAGCGCGGCGACGCCGACGCCCAGCGATGCCGTAGCGCGCAACTTGCACCTCCGCGGCCAGCGCCGTCCACCGCTGCGCCCTCAGGCCGCCGGGTTCTGGGGAGCGGGCAGCACGCCCGCGAGCGCATGCAGCAAGCGGCCCTCCGGCGTTCCACCGTTCGGGGTTTCAGCCAGGACAACCGCCAGCCGCCGCCGCAGCAGGGGATCGCGCATCGCCTTCGCCGCGAACTGCAGCGTCAGGGGCAGGAACCAAGCCGCCAGCCGAGCCCGCGCGCCAGCCCGTGCCACGGCCGCATACTGCTCGAACAGAGCCAGGAGGAACGCCCCTTTGGACGGGAAGTGCCGATAGATGGCACCCTTGGTGAAACCGGCCACCGCCGCCACATCGTCGAGCGACGCCAGGTCCAGCCCGCGCTCCGCGAACACCTGCAACCCGGCCTCGAGCAGCAGTGAGCGAGTCTCCGACCGCCTTCGTCTGCTGATTCGCATCGGTATCTATGATACGTATCAGTATCAAACTCGCAACCCCGGCGGCTCATGGGTCACGGCTGCGATCACGCAATTTGGCTCTGGAGATACCTGGTGGTATCGGAGATTCCGATCGGTATCAGAATCCGTGCTCCGCTCCCTGCTGCGTGCCTCGATTGTCGCATGGTGGGATGATCCGGTCCGCCCCGGGCCGCTCTCCCCCCGGGACTTCGCACTCCATCCTACCGCGCGCGATCGCAACACATTGCGGGTCGTCGGCCTTGACGCCCTCTGCCCGACCTCTAATGTTACGCCTGCGCGCGCCACCACGGCGCGCGTCCTTTTCGGGAGTCTCAATGCCATACATCATCGCGCAACCGTGCATCGACGTTAAGGACCGGTCGTGCGTGGATGTGTGCCCAGTGGACTGTATCTACGAGGGTGAGGATCAACTCTACATCCACCCCGACGAGTGCATCGACTGTGGCGCCTGCGAACCGGAGTGCCCGGTGACGGCCATTTTCCCCGAGGAAGATACGCCCGCCGAATGGAAGGACTTCATCGCGAAGAACCGCGACGTCTTCAACAATCCGACCCCCCCCGGCAAGCCGAAGCCCAAGGGCTCGTAGCGCCTGACGAGGTCGAACACTCAGCCGTCTTCCCGCAGCGTCTCCAGAAACTCTCCGACCGCCCGATTGACCGCCAGCGGCTGCTCCAGCGGCGCGAGGTGCGCCGCCGCCGCAACTTCCACAAAGCGCGCTCCCGGAATCGCGGCCGCCATCGCCGCCATGACCGGCGGCGGTGTCAGCGCATCCTCGGCCCCGCCGAGGGCGAGTACCGGAACCGTGATGCTGCCGAGCAAATCCCGGCTGTCGCTGCGGTCGCGCATGGCACGCAACGCCCCGGCAATTCCATCCGCTGATGCCCGGCCAATCATGGCTCGCACCTGCTCCGCGCTCTCGGGTTGGGCCTCGAGCGTGGTACGCGAAAGCAGCCGCGGGAGCATACGCTCCGCGATCGCGTCATTCCCTTCGCGGCGCAGCAGCGCCTCCATCTCGTCGCGCGCACGCTGACCTTCCGGGGAATCGGCCTCCGGCCTCGTATCCACGAGAATCATCCCGCGCACCCGGTCGGCGTGGCGGCGCCAGAATTCGAACGCGACGTACCCTCCCATCGAAAAGCCGCACAGCACCACGCGCTCGATCCCCAACCCGTCCAGCACGGCGATGAGGTCCGCGACGTAGCTGCGCATGGTCAACCCCTCGACGGCGACTGCGACGCCCGCCGAGTCCCCGAAACCCCTCAAGTCGGGCGCCATCCGCTGCCAGTGTGTGAACCCCAGCAGTTGGTGGCGCCATTGCCCGCGATCCAGGGGGAACCCGTGAACGAAGAGCAGCGCAGGCCCGTTGCCGCGCACTTCCACCGCCAGCTCCCCGTCGGCCACGGCCACCCGCCGCACCTGCCGCGTGCCGCCCGGCGCGCCCAGCGCACGCACGATCCCCTCCGGCAGCGGCGCCGGCCGACCGAGGCGGTCGATACACTCGAACTCCAACTCCGCCTCGATCACGGGCACGCCGTCGCGGACCCGGGTCACTCGGTGGTGGAGTGTAAAGGTCGTGGTCGCCCGATCCGCCAGGCGGGTAACCACGCGCAGCACGTCACCCGGAGCGGCCGCGCTGAGGTGGGCCAAGCTCACGTGACGCGTGCCGCTCACGACGCCGGACTTGGTGAACACGTCGATCCCCGCGCCGCGCAACAGCGCATCCCACCGCGCCCGCTCCAACAGGGCGATCGCGCCAACCGCCTGGAGCCGCCCCGAGCCGTCGCACTCATGGGGATAGACCACGACTTCGACCGTGGGAAAAGCACTCATGCGTCACCATCCGCTGCAACTCGGGGCTCGGCAAACGTATGCCAGAACACCACCCGCCGGTATCCAGCAGCCGCCAGCCGCGGGAGCACCGCGAACGCCTTCGCCGTGTATGTCGGGTCGAGCTCGATGCCGTGCCGTGCAGCGAGCGCCTTGGCGGCCTCGCCCGCTGCGGTGGGGTGCCCATACCCGCGCCCCAGCCCATTGACGACGTCGAGTTGCCTCAGCGCCGCCTGGCGAGGCTCCGGCAGGCGCGCGGCACGGAGCTGCCGCCCCGCTCCACGCACCAGCGCTCCCACCCGCGGCGCATTCGCCACCAGCGCCGGCGCCACGCGCACCGCAACCACCCGGCTGTCCCAGCGCAGCGCGGCGACCGCTAGGCACAGCCCGGCCGCGGTACCCCCCGACCCCAGTGGCGTGACGATCGCATCGGGCGGCTCCCGCAGTTGTGCGCCCAGCTCCAAACCGCCCAGCATCTGCGCCACCACCGCCCGCGGATGCGCGCCACCGGGGGTGACCCACACCGGGCGGCCCACCCGTGCGGCGCCCCGCCACGCCCGCCACGTGGCGGCCGGCAGCGTCACGCGCCAGCGCGCCCGTTCCACAATCGTCGCCGCCCGCTCTGCGGCACGTGCCAGACGACGAGCCGTGGCTGTGTCGGGCTGCGGAAACTGGGCCAGCGCGGCACGGTACCCCAGCGCTCGCGCGTGCACCGCAGTCGCGACACAGTGGGTCGACCCGACGCCGCCGATGGTGACGAACACCGCCTCCGCGGGTGCGCCCGCCAACAGGAACTCGAGGCCGCGGACCTTGTTCCCGCCGTACGTCGCCGAGGAGCGGTCCTCGCGCTTGATCCACAACTCCGCCAGCCCGAGCTCCGGACCCAGCGTCACGGCGTGCTCGAGCGGCGTGGGCCACGTACCCAGGCTGCACGCCGCGAAGGCGGTCCGTATCTTTGTGATCGTCTCAGCCGTTTCGAGCCAGACCATGCACGTCTCGACCGATTACATTCGCCATGCGGCCCGTGCCGCCCGCAAGTGCGCCGGTGATCCCTTCGGTGGCGGCCCCCAAACCCCCGACGCGGAATTCTATCGCACGCTCGCCAAAGCGCTCGAGGAGATTGCCGTGGGGATGGAGCAGCTCGGCCGGCAGGAGTGAGCTCCTCACCCGTGCCCGACTACATCACCACTACCGCGGCGCTGGCGACGTTCCTCGCCGAAGCCCGCTTTGCACGCGTCGTCGGTATCGATACCGAAGGCGCGAGTTTTCATCGGTATCGCGACCGGGTTTACCTGCTTCAGCTGTCCACCGGGTCGCGTACCGCGGTCGTCGACCCGTTGGTGGTCACCGACCTCGCTCCGCTGGGACAGTTCCTCGCCGATCCCGACGTCGAGAAAGTCTTCCATGACGCCGACTATGATCTTCGCACCCTCGACCGCGACTACAGCTTTCGGGCGCGCCGCGTCTTCGACACACGCATCGCCGCCCAGCTCGCGGGGGAGCCCGCCATTGGGCTGGCCGCCCTGCTCGAGCGCCACCTCGGCGTGACCATCCCGAAGGTCCATCAGAAGGCCGACTGGTCGCAGCGACCGCTGCCGGACTCGATGCTCACCTACGCAGCCGATGACGTTCGACACCTCCCCACCCTCCGCGGCACTCTGGCCCAGCGGCTCGAGACGCTCGCACGCCTGCCGTGGGCGCACGAGGAATTCGCTCGCCTCGAGACACTGCGGTGGACAGGATCGGCGGGCGACGACGCAGCGTTCCGCCGGGCCAAAGGTGCGCCCCGGCTCGCCCCCCGTCAGCTCGCGACCTTGCGTGAGCTGTGGCGCTGGCGCGAGGCGGCCGCCGCGCGCGAAGACAAGGCAGTGTTCCGTATCATTGGCAACGACGCGCTGGTGGCGGTCGCCGCGGCAATGCCCCGCGCCCCCTCCGATCTCCCGGCGGTGCGCGAGCTCCCCGCCGCGCTCGCGCGACGCCACGGCGCGGCGCTGCTGGCCGCCGTCGCCCGCGCGGCGAGTCTCCCCGACGACGCGCTGCCGCAGCGCGAACGAATCCCCCGTCACCCCAGGGACCCACGCTTCGACGAACGGGTGCAACGGCTCAAGGCAGCGCGCAATGCCGTCGCCGACCAGCTGCAGCTCGACCCCGGAGTGCTCCTGGGCCGGAGCGCCATCGAAGCCCTCGCGCGAGCCCAGCCAACGGAGCCCGGTCAGCTCGAGACGATTCCGGAGATGCGGCGCTGGCAGGTCGACGTTCTGGGCCCCGCGCTGCTCGGCGCCCTCGCCTAGAACCCCATCATCGCGCGGATCTTCGGCTCAATCCGCTCAGGGGTCCAATACGGCTCCCACACGATCTCGACGTCGACGTCCGTGACACCGGGGAGCTGGCGGACCTGCCGGTAGACGTCGTTGGTGATCATGGGTCCGGCCGGACAACCGGGTGAGGTGAGGGTCATGTCGATGCGCACGTGGCCATCCTCGACCGCGATGTCGTACACGAGGCCGAGATCGACGATGTTCAGATCCAACTCCGGGTCTTTGACCTGGCGCAGGGTCTGGCGCACCAGCTCCGGGGTCAGCTGGGGAGTCTCCGGGTCCACGCCGCGAACCTAGTCGGCGGGCGGGGGCACGGTCAACCAGCCAGGTCCACCACCAACACCGATCACAGTCCGTCCACCAGCGCCGCGGCGGCATCCGCCAACGCGCCACGCACCTGCTTCACGATCGTGAATGAGCCACCCCCGCGCGGCGCGTACGCGCGGTTGGTCAGCAGGATCACGAACAGGTCGCGATCGGGATCGATCCACAGGGAGGTCCCGGTCCAGCCGGTATGCCCGTAGCTCCGCGGACCGAACCGCGATCCAGCGCTGCTTACTTGCTCACCCGTCGGGACGGCCTGCCATCCCAGCGTGCGCGCGCTCGCGGTCCCCC
Organism: Gemmatimonadota bacterium; assembly: GCA_003251175.1. Taxonomy (GTDB): domain Bacteria; phylum Gemmatimonadota; class Gemmatimonadetes; order Gemmatimonadales; family GWC2-71-9; genus SZUA-544. The sequence goes on along the minus strand of QKHC01000074.1, from coordinate 7,171 downwards.
GCGCGGGCACCGCCACGCGCGTGAACGCCCGCACCGTCTCCGGCCGCAGCAGACGTCGATCCCCACCGGGCAGCGTGCCTAGCCCCAGCATCATGCGGGCGAACCGCGCGAGGTCGGCCCCACTGGCAAACAGACCGGCGTGCCCCGCCACGCCCCCCAACACATGGGCGTTGGGATCATTGACCACCCCCCGGATCGGCGTCCCCCGCCACCGCCCGGTGGGAGCGATCCACCGCTCCCATGCGGGCGGGGGCCGGAACGCCGATCGGGCCAGACCCAGTGGCTCCGCGACCGCGCGACACCAGAACTCATCCAGAGGACTCCCCGCCACGGCGGCGACCAGCTCGCCCAGCAAGATGGCATTGAGATCCGAGTACACGACGCCAGAGACGCCCGCGCGGGGTCCCGTGCGGTAGACGATGCGCAGTGCCGAGTCACGATCGGGAGCGAGTCGCTGCAGCGGAATCCAGGCCGGCATCCCGGAAGTGTGCGTCAACAGTTGCCGCACGGTGACCCGCTCCGCACCCGGAGCTCGCCACGCCGGCAGGTACCGCACGGCTGGGGAGTCCACCGCGACGACTCCACGCTCCACCAGGAGCATCACCGCGGTCGTGGTCACCACGACCTTGGTGAGCGAGGCCAGGTCCCAGATCGTGGAGTCGGGTTGGGACGGCCGGCCGTCCACCTGCCACGTCGCGCGACCGTATCCGCGCGCGTACAGCACCGTGTCCCGCCGACCGACCACGAGCACCGCGCCGGGGTACGCACCGCGCCGGATACCGCTGGTGACGATTGAATCGAACACCGCCGCGGGCGCCACCCGCCCGGCGACGGCCTGCAGCACCACCAGGCCGATCAGGCCCAAATGCCCGGTATCCGCCGCTGACAGGTCGGGCAGCAACCGTCGGAGCCGAGCCGGTTGCTGCGGATGTGATACCCAGACCGCTCGATCAGCACCGTGTCGCAGTCGGGGCACACGGTATGCTCCCAATGGCCGACGCGCCCCGGAGCGTTGCCCGCGTACACGAACCGCAGACCCGCCTCCCGCCCGATGGCACAGGCCCGCAGCAGCATCTCGATCGTGGTGTCGGCGTGATCCATCATGCGGTAGTCCCGATGGAAAGCTGTCACATGCCACGGAATGTCGCGCGAGACGGACGACAAGAAGTAGGCAGCGCGGCGCAGCTGGTCATCGTCGTCATTGAATCCCGGCACCACGAGCGTCACCACCTCGACCCAGAAGCCACTCGCGTGCGCCATGGCGATCGCCTCCAGCACGTGCTGGCGCACGCCGCCCAGCTGCCGGTAGCAGCGATCGCTCATCGCCTTGAGGTCGATCTTGTAGCCGTCCGTCCAGGGACGGATGAACTCCAGAACCTCCGGCGTGGCGTTCCCGTTGGAGATGAATAGCGTTCGCAGGCCGGCGGGGCGCGCCTCGCGAAAGACGTCGATGGCCCACTCGGCGGTGATCAAGGGCTCATTGTACGACGAGCCGACGAGCCGGGCCCCGCGATCCAGTGCCATGCGCACCAGCGCGTCCGGCGTGATGTCGAGCGGTCGTCCGCCCGCGCTGGGGTCGCGCAGCGCCTGGGAGGACAGCCAGTTCTGGCAGTACCCGCAATGGAAATCGCACCCGAGCATACCGAAGGTCAGCGTGTCCGAACCCGGCAGCACGTGAAAGAACGGCTTCTTCTCCGTCGGGTCGCATTGCAGCGCGGCGACGTAGCCCCACGGGGCGTATAACGTGCCGTCGCGATTGTAGCGCACCTTGCAAATGCCCCGTCGCCCCGGCCGGATCAGGCAGCGGTGACCGCAGGCCACGCAGCGAACACTGCCCCCCGCGCCCGCGCTCACGAGCGATGCCGCTCGCACGCGCTGATCGAGCACGGTTGCGAGATCGTCACCGCCCCCCGCGGCGTGACCGATGGCGATATCCGATATCCGCGTCACCGTGTCGGCCTCAGCGCAACGGCCCCGGCGCGAGCGCGTAGAGGACCAGCGCGGACTGGACATCGCGCTCCGAGAGATCTCGCACGCGGCTCACCGGAAACATCACGTCGGCAGAATCGGGTGAATGATCGAGGCCAAGGAGATGTCCGACTTCATGAAGCGCCACGACGCGAATATCGTCGGTCGTCATAGGGCGACCCTGGGGATCGAACGTCGCGAAGGTGATCACCCCCGTCTCGATGTGCCCGTCTCCATTCCAGGTGAGGTCGGTCTGTCCCGTTCGATCGATGTCGAACTGCACGCGCCAGCGGATTCGGACCTCTGCCGCTGCGGAATCCGCGTCCAAATCGAAGCGCACGGGTACACCGGCACTCATCCACCGTGCAAAGGCCCACCGGATCGCGTCGGCGTACTCCGGCTGATAGTTCGCAGCGCGGCCAGGGCCCACGTACACCCGCACCGGGCTCGCGATGCGATTGTTCCAGCGATGCAACATCGAGTCCGTGCTGGCCGCCAGGAAGTCGTTCAAGTACGTGATCCCCGCACTCGCCCGCAGACGCCGCCGCGTCTCTGCATGGGCGAGCTGCTCGATATAGCCGGGGCCGGCGGCAACCGATCCGGCCGCCGGTACCGGACGCGGAGCGGGCGGGCTATCGGGGGTCACGGCGAGCGACTCCTGCACACTGGCCGGCGCTGCAACGGGGTCCGCCGCGGGCCAGGTCCGTCGAACGATGTCGGCCACGATCGCAGCAACGATCAGCACGCTGGCGACCGCGAACCAGTTCAGCGAGAATCGCCCTGCCATACGCCGCAATATCGCGGGATCGCCGGGATGACCGCTAGCTTTGGCGGTCCGGAGCGGCATATGATTCTGGCCCACCCATGCACGGGAAATAGGTGATCCGCGCGGTGGCGCGGTGGTTGGTCCGCCGGCGCGGCTGGGTCGTCGCGGCCTGGGCGGCGGTGACGCTGTTGCTGGCGCCGCGCGCGTCGCACGTGCACGAGGCGCTGATCGTCCGCGGGGCCTACGACCGTCCCACAGCGGCCGCCCGCGCCAGTCAGTTGATCAAGGACGCATTTCCGCAGCCGATCGCCGACTACGTTGCTCTGGTCGTGCATGGCCCGGTCCCGGTGACCGACGAGCGCTTCGATCGGCTGCTCGACTCACTCACGGTCGCCACCGCCCGTCGGCCCTACGTCACACAGGTGATCTCCCTGCGCACCCTGGGCGACTCGGGATTCGTCAGTGCGGACCGGCGTACCACGTTCTTTATCGCGGCGCTCGCCCCCGTCGCCAATGACGACATCAGCCAGAACCTCGTCCCCGACCTGCGCGCCGCCGTCGCGGATGCCGTGACGAGAACACCGGGCAGCGACGGGTTCACGGTGCTCGTGACCGGGCAGCAAGCGCTCGACTACGATGTCCGTACCGTCAGCGCCGAGGACGCGACCCGGGGCGAGCGCCGGGTGATTCCCCTGACGCTGCTCGTGCTGATTGCCGCGTTCGGGGCGCTGGTAGCTGCCGTGCTTCCCGTGCTGATCGGCATCCTCGCGATCACGATCGCGCTCGGACTGGTGACCATCGCCGCGCAGTGGACGCCGATGTCGGTCTTCGTACTCAACATCGCGACGATGGTGGGACTCGGGGTCGGCATCGACTACTCACTGCTCATCGTCACGCGATTCCGCGAAGAGCTGAACCGCGGCCTCACCCCGCGCGACGCCGCGATCCGCACCGTGCAAACCGCCGGCATGGCCGTCCTGACCTCGGGACTGACCGTCGTGGTCGGCTTCGCCGCCCTGCTCACGACGCCGCTGTCAGAAACGAAATCAGTCGGCCTCGGCGGGCTCATTGTCGTCGCCGTCGCCGTGCTCCTGGCGGTCTCGCTGCTCCCCGCGCTCCTCGCCATCCTGGGACGGCAGATCGATCGCCCCCGATGGCTGGCTCGCCCGCTGGCCCGCGTCCATGCCCCAACCGGCTGGGAGCGGTGGGCGCGGTGGCTCGGACGGCACCCGTGGCATGCCGTCGCGCTGGGCGGTGCGCTGGTCGCGCTGTGCACCTTCCCGCTGAGCGCCATCCGATTCGGTCTCCCCGCCGCCAACTGGTTTCCACCCGGCACGGAGTCGGGGCGGGGGCTGGCCGCGTTGCGCACCATGGGAGTGGCGGGCGTCATCACGCCGATCCGCGTGGTCGTGCAGTTCCCCGAGGGGGAACGCGCGCTCGCGGCACCACACCTGCGGGGGCTCAAGACGTTGTCCGATTCACTGCAGCGGGACCCGCGGACGAGCAGCGTGCGAGGCGTCGCGACGGTTCGCCCCGGCCTGTCCGCCCTGCGCCTGTTTCTCTTCTATAGCGACCCCCAGGCGGTCCGCGTCCGCTACCCGGAATTTTTCAACGCCTACCTGGCAGCGGATGGGCGCACCACGCTCATCGACGTCATTCCGGCCGACACCGTCGGATTCACCGGCATGATGGATCTCGCCCGGCGGGTCCGCACCATGGCCCACGGGAACGTCCGCGGCCTCGAGGGAACCGAGATCGTCGTGGGAGGGTTCGCCGCCACCAGCGTCGATCTCCAGGACGATCTCCTCGCGGACCTGCCGAGCGTCGTGGGGCTGATTCTCGCCACCACCGCGCTGATGCTGTTCGTCGCATTCCGCTCGCTCCTGGTACCGCTCAAGGCGGTGCTGCTCAACTGCCTGTCGGTCGGTGCGGCGTTCGGCCTCACGGTGCTCGTCTTTCAGGAGGGGTGGGGCGCGCAGATCCTGGGACTCGAGGGCGCAACGGAGGCGGTCTTCGTGGTGGTGCCCGTTCTGGTCTTTGCGACCGTGTTCGGACTCTCGATGGACTATGAGGTCTTTCTGCTCGCGCGGATCAAGGAGGTCTTCGACAAGACCGGGCGCAACGACCACGCAACCATGGAAGGGTTGTCCGCGACGGCATCGGTGATCACCTTCGCCGCCGTCATCATGGTGCTCGTATTCGGTGTGTTCGCCTTCTCGCGGGTCCTGGCGGTGCAGTTCATCGGCTTCGGGCTCGCCGTCGCGGTACTGCTGGACGCCACCCTGATTCGCATGGTGCTGGTGCCGGCCATCATGCACATCGCCGGACGGTGGAACTGGTGGCCCGGGGTGCGCGGTCGCTCGGCGCAACCACCAGAGTGATGGCGCGCCAGGCCACCGGCTAGGGTGCGTCGCGCGCAAGCCGCTCCAGCGCGTCCGGCAGCAGATCCCAGTGCCACGCGGGGACCCGCGCTCCGGTGCGGGGATCCTTGAGCGGCTTGTACTGCAGCCAGCTCGGGTGCAGACCGCAGCGGCGCCCCACCGCCAAAAGTCGGTCGCGGTCTGCGCTCACGAGATGAGCCATGCGTTCGCCCCGCACGCGGTGGCGATGCAGCCACAAGCCTCCGTCGAGGGCAAAACAGAAACCGTCGCGGCGACGCGCGAACTCCCGGATAACCGGGTCTATTGACAGATGATACGGCCCTCAACGGTGGCAGGGCCGATAGCGGGACCGGCGCCCGCGAAGAGGTAGCAGCGCGAGGGAGTGAGCGTGTGCTGAGCAACCGCGTTCCACCCGCCGGCGATCACGTTGACCGTGAGGGTGACACCGGTCGTGGGCTGGAAGTTCAGCTGCACAAGATTGCTTGTATAGAACGTGCTGTCATAGAAGAACGCTTCTTGGGCCGTGGCGAGGTTGCGCAGGTCAGCCTTCATCGACGCGATGTACGTCTTGCCCTTCGTGTTGGCGAACTTCGGGATGGCGATCGCGGCAAGGATGCCGATGATCACCACCACGATGAGCAACTCGATGAGCGTGAAGCCGCGCATCCCTTTCACGTGCAACGCTTTCCTCCGCGCCGGGGCGGTGCCCTCGGACCGCTACATGATGTGATTCCACCCCTGCGCAGTGCAAGTCTCGTGCTCACCCCTTCGCATCACGCCAATTCGTTCCCTCGCCGACACTTACGACCAGCGGCACCCGCAATTTTGCCGCCCCTTCCATCTCGCGTTTCACCACCTCTCGGGCGGTCTCGCGCTCGGCCTCGGGGACCTCCAGCAGCAACTCGTCATGCACCTGCAGAACCAGACGGCTGCCCAAGCCGGCGGTCGTGAGCGCGCCGTGAATGCGCACCATCGCCACCTTGATCAGGTCGGCGGCCGAGCCCTGCAGTGGTGAGTTGGTCGCCGTACGCTCGCCGAATGCCCGGATGTTGAAGTTCTTGTCCCGCAGCTCCGGGACGTAGCGCCGTCGCCCGAAGATGGTTTCTACATAGCCCCGCTCGCGGGCCTCCGCGACCGTGCGATCCAGCCAGCGGCGCACACCCGCGAAGCGATTGAAGTACTGCGCAATGAACCTGCGTGCCTCATCCGCGGAAATCCCCAGCTGCCGGGAAAGCGCGGACGGGCCCTGACCGTAGATGGTGGCGAAGTTGATCGTCTTGGCCCGACCCCGCATCTCCGCCGTGACGGCCTCCTGCGCGACCCCGAAAATCACCGCCGCCGTCTGACGGTGGATGTCGCCACCGCGCTCGAATGCATCGACGAATTGTGCATCCTGGGACAGATGCGCCAGCAGCCGAAGCTCGATCTGGGAGTAGTCGGCGACCAGGAGAACATGACCGGGGGCGGCGACGAAGGCACGTCGGATGTTCTCCCCCCGGGCGGTGCGAACCGGGATGTTCTGCAAATTGGGCTCGCTGGACGACAATCGTCCGGTGGCGGCACCGACCTGATTGAACGTCGTGTGAATCCGCCCCGTTTCCGGATGGACATAGCCCGGCAGCGCATCCACGTAGGTGGACTTGAGCTTGGCAATCTCGCGATACTCGAGCAGGAGTCGCGGGACCTCGTGTCCGGCCGCGGCGAGCTGCTCGAGCACCTCGGCATCCGTGGACGGTCCTGTCTTGGTCTTCTTCAGGACCGGTAGCTGCAGCTTGGTGAACAGCACGGACCGCAGTTGCGGCGTCGACAACAGATTGAATTCCGCACCGGCAGCCCGATAAATCTCGCGCTCGGCCTCGCGTAGCTCACGAGTCATTCCGCGCCCGATCTCGGCGAGCAGGTCCCGGTCGATGCGCATACCCACCCATTCCATGTCCACCAGCACACCGATGAGCGGCATTTCGATGGTTTCGAACAGGGAGCGCAGCTGCTGCCCGTCCAGGTCGCCGTCCATCGCTTCGCGCAGGCGCCACGCGGCTCGGCCGCGCGCCGCGGC
>QKHC01000054.1 GCA_003251175.1 Gemmatimonadota bacterium | reverse complement strand
GTTCGTCTCCACCCCCACGCACACCGATTCCACCAACAGCTACGGCGGACTGTTCTGGGTGAACGCGGGCGGGATGTTCCCCGACGTGCCGCGCGACGCCTACCTCACCGCCGGGTTCATGGGCCAGCACACGGTGATCGTGCCCTCGCGCGACGTGGTGATCGTGCGGCTGGGTCCGAGCCCCGGCGGCTCAAACCGCTATGTGAATCGCGTGGTGGCGGGGATCTTGGCGGCGCTGCCGGCTGCCGGCCCGCGGTGACGGGCGCGCCCGCACCTGCAGGCGCATGGTTAGGCAGCGGTCCGCTCCCTAGGGCCGGGTGATTCTGCGCGCCGAAGTGCCGCTCGGCGCTCGGACAAACAAGATCTGGCGCTGTCCCCCGGTTGTCCCCCTGAGCACCAAACACCAGCAGCTACCACGAGCGCAGCGCGTCGGGCACGAACTCGTGGCGGGGCACCGTGCGCATGGCGCGCAGCGTCGCGGCGTGGCGTACTCCCTCGCGCACGATGAGCTCGGCCATCCTGCCTGCAATCGGCCGAAACGCGGTCGGGGGGAGCTTCGCCCCCGGCCCCAAGCCGGGGTTCCGTCGTGCCCCAGGGAACGCTCTATTACGCCTCGACGACTCCACGCAGCCGGCGACGGCGCGAGGGTTCCATGACGGTCCGGTCGAGTACCAGCGCTTGAACGATCCTCGCACAGTCTTCCGTCTGGAAACGGGTCCGGCTGCGCCAAGCGACTACGGCCTGCCCCCGGACCTGAGAGCCAAGGCGCGCGCGCGACTCACCGGGCTCGCGGGGGTGCTCGGAGCGCTCTCGCTGACGGCCCTGCTCTTGAGTACCACGGTGTTCCGCGACGATGTGGACGTGGCGGTACTGCCGCAGCACCTGCTCGGGGTGGGATTGGCAGTGGCGGTCGTCGCGGCCGCCCGCTCCAAGCGGATCGCCGACGTCACGGCTCTGAATGTCGGCCTGGCGTACGAAGTCTTCCTGTGCTGGATCGTCTCGTTCTCGGCACAGCATGCCGCCGTCTCGCTGTCCGGCCGACCACCGGAAGTCACGTGGACGTCGATGATCATCGTCGTCTTCCCGATGGTCGTGCCGTTGCCACCGCATTACCTGCTGGTGGCGTCCATCCTGGGTGCAGTCAGCGCACCTGCCTCACTCTTCGTGCTCGATCACATGGGCAAGCACGCACTCACTGTCGACGAGCTCATCAGCGTGTCGATCAGCCCCGTCTTTGCCGTTGCGCTCGCGTATGTCGGCGCGCACATGATCTACTCGATCAGCCTGGATGTCTCCCGTGCAAGGCGTTTGGGTGCCTACCGGCTCGAGTCCCGCATCGGTGCCGGCGGTATGGGGGAGGTCTGGCGCGCCAGCCACAGCCTGCTGGCACGGCCCGCTGCCATCAAACTGATCTCGTCTCAACACCTGGGAGACGACGCCCGCGCGGTCGTGACTCGTTTCGAGCAGGAAGCGCAGGCCACTGCCCTGCTGCGCTCTCCACATACGATCGAGGTGTACGATTTCGGCCGAGCCGACGACGGTTCCTTCTACTATGTCATGGAATTGCTCGACGGCCTGGATCTGCACGACCTCGTGCGCGCGTACGGACCCGTGCCGGCGTCGCGAGCGGTGTACCTCCTGCGCCAAGCATGCCACTCCCTGGGCGAGGCCCACGCCCTGGGCCTGGTTCACCGCGATATCAAGCCGGCGAACATCTTCGTCTGCCAATACGGAAGTGACGTCGACTTCGTCAAAGTACTCGACTTCGGCGTGGTCAAACGGCGGAACCTCGCCAAAGATCCGTCGCTGACGGAACACGGATGGGTCGGCACGCCGGCGTTCCTGGCTCCCGAGATGGCGATCGGGTCGGAACTCGATGGTCGGGCCGACCTCTACTCGCTCGGATGTGTCGCCTACTGGTTGCTGACTGGCCACTTGGTCTTCGAGGCCGACAACCTCTTGGCGCTGCTACACAAGCATGCGCAGGAGGAACCAGTTCCTCCATCGGACCGCACCGAACTGCCTGTCCCATCGGACCTCGAAGCGGTGGTCATGGGCTGCCTGCGCAAGAACCCGGCCGATCGGCCGGAAACCGCTGCCGCACTCTCCGATCAACTCGCTGGGTGCGAAGCGGGTGATTGGGGTCAACGGGACGCCAGGCGCTGGTGGCTCCGACACCGCCCCTCCCCCTCAAGCGAGGCGTTCCGACTATCCCAGGAGAGCATGAACTCCGGTTGAGATGGTCAACGTGGCACGGTGCCACTGCCGAACAGTGCCCCGGTCCGGAGTCCTGCGACTTCAGCCAGGGTGGTCGAGGCCCGGCGGTGAGGGTGATATCCGCAACGCAGGACCCCCGCGGACGCCGGCACGCGGATCAGATCAACGACTGTTGACCAACCCCAGATGGTCGTCGAGCCACGCGAGAATCAGTTTCGACGCCGCCCGCAGATCACTCGGCAGCGTGCCGTCCTCGATCAACCCCACGCTCCGCTGGGCAGTCGGGGCCATGTATCTCCCTATCTGATTGATCGACAGAATGTTGCGACCCGCGAGATCCGAGGGCTTGACAATAAGTGTCATAACATTTAATGTTGACACCACATGACTTCGACCCTGCGCGACGAACTCCGTCAGCGAAAGCCGTTCACCAGTCTCGAGCAGGAGGCCTTTCTCAGCATCGGCCGCACCGCGGCCACGCTGCGTGACGACTTCGAGCAGATGCTCAAGCCCCATGGGATCACGACCACGCAATACAATGTGATGCGCATCCTCCGCGGCGCGGAGCCCGCGGGGCTGTGCCGCAACGAGGTCCGCGATCGCCTGGTCACACGCATGCCCGACGTGACGCGACTGCTCGATCGCATGGAAGCGGCTGGATTGATCTCCCGCGCGCGCAGCACCGAGGACCGCCGACTGGTCGGCACGCGACTGACACGCCGGGGACGGCAGTTGGTCGATTCGCTCGACCGCGTGGTCGCAGCGGAGCACCAGCGCCGCCTGGGCCACCTCTCCCACAGCCAGCTGCGTACGCTCATCGAGCTGCTCGCGCGCGTGCGGCAGCCAGCCGCGTGAACTTTCTTTAGCAAATAGATGTTATCACACTGAGTCATTAAACACTGATATTCAGAATCGATCACCCGAAAGGAGAACCACCATGCGTCTCACCAGCCCAGCCTCCGCCCGCCAGCTCGACCTCGGTCTCGCCATCCTGCGCGCTGTCGCCGGTGTCGTGTTCGCCGCCCACGGGGCGCAGAAGCTCTTCGTCTTCGGATTCGACGGCGTCGCCGGCGCGTTCGGCCAGATGGGCGTCCCCCTCGCCGCGGTGCTCGGCCCCGCCGTCGCGCTCGTGGAGTTCGCGGGCGGCCTCGCGCTCGTCATGGGCCTGCTCACGCGCGTCGCGGGTCTCGGACTCGCCGTCGTGATGATCGGGGCGCTGTCGTTCGTCCACGCCAGCGCCGGGTTCTTCCTGCCCAACGGCTCCGAGTTCGTGCTGGTGCTGCTCGCCGCGGCTGTGACCTTCGCGATCACCGGCGCGGGCCGCTATTCGCTCGACGCGGTTCTCACCGGCGCACGGCCGACCACCCGTCGGGATGCGCCGGCGCTCCGGCGGGCCGCCTGAAGTGGCTGCGTCCACCCGCGCTTTCGAGAGGAGATCTCATCATGCGTAACACCGTCATCGTTCGAGCGCTGACGACCGGCTTCACGGCGGTTGCGATCCTCGGCGTCGCGATCGGAACGGCCCGGGCACAGTCCGCGGTCGAGCAGCCGCAGTACCCGCCGCCACCCCCTGAACAACAGGCACCGGCCGTCGAGCGGAACCTGAAGACGTTCGACGTCCTCGACTTCGACGTGTTCAGCAACCAGCACTGGGACCGGCTCGGCGAGAGCCATGCCCAGGATATCATCGTCACGTGGCCCGACGGTCGGGAAACCCGGGGCATCGACGTGCACATCGACGAGCTCAAGGCGTTGTTCACCTGGGCCCCGGACATCACGATCGCGGTACATCCCATTCGCTTCGGATCGGGGAGCTGGACCGCGGCGACGGGTGTCATGACCGGCACGTTCACGCGCCCCATGCGCACACCCGACGGCGGCACGATCGCCCCGACGGGCCGGCGCTTCGCCATTGCCATGGCCACGATCGCTCACTGGGTGGATGGCAAGATGGACCACGAGTGGCTGTTCTGGGACAACCATGACTTCTATCGGCAGATCGGGCTAGCGAACTGAGAGGCGCGGTCGCCGCTGGATCCGCCACGACCGGCGTCACGCCGTGATCGCCCGCTGTGCGCGACCGCGCGCAGCGGGCTTCGCCGCCTCCGCGATCGAGGGAGACCGCCGCCTTGCACGCCGACGGTGGCGGTCGTTACTTCCGGCCCCCATGCGAATCGAGGGCGATCCCGTGACGCGTGATCTCACCACCATCGACGCCGTGATCGCCGCGCTCTACGGCAGCATTTCAGGTCCCGCCGGCGCGCCGCGCGATTGGGACACCGAGCGCGCCGTGCTGCACCCTCAGGCGCGGCTCATGCCGACCCGACCCCTGCCCGATGGCGGCGCCGCGGTGGACGTCTTCGACCTGGATGGCTACATCGCCAGCCGGACCCCGTTCTTCGCCGCCGGCGACTTCTACGAGGTTGAGATCGGCCGACGGGAGTGGCGCTTCGGCTCCATCGCCCACGTCCTCTCCGCCTATGAAGGCCGGCGCACCCCGGACGGGCCCCCGTTCTTTCGTGGCATCAACTCGATCCAGTTGTTCTGGGACGGCGCCCGCTGGTGGGTGATGACGATCTGCTGGGACAATGAGCGGAACGGCGTCACCCTGCCGCGCGACCTCGTCCCCGACCGCTAACCGTCTCCCAGCCGGAGCTCGGCTGGGGGAGCGGATCCGGCACCGATCGCTGTACTATTGGGAAGAGCGATGCGTCCCCATGTATCAATCCGCCGTGTGATCGGCGCGATCGGCGTCGCGCGCATCGGCGCCATTTCGCCCGCGGTGGTCTGGCGCCTGGCGGAGCTGGGGCGGTTGGCCTTCGCTGGCGCCCCGGCGGAGTCATCCCCCACCCGTCGCGGGGGCGGCGGCTAGTGGCAGCTCGCCGAGCCGCTGTCGGTGAACGTCCGGCCGGGCACGGGAACGAACTTCCAGTCGTAACCCGTCGCACGCAGTGTGAGCCGTAGCACGCCGTAGGTGTCGTCGTTCTGAACGACGCTGTTCGTTTCAAGTGGCTGGTTGATGCGACCGTGGCTCTTGCCGCCGGTGCCGACCACAAACTGCGTGACCCCCGTCGGGTTTGGAGTCTGATCCGGGTCCTGAGGGGCGAACCGCTCATAGTCGTGATCGTTACCCGACAGCAGGAGCTCGACGCCGGCATCGGCGAGGATCGCAAAAAGCGGTGCCTGAGCGGTGGAGCTGCCGGTGTTGCCGGAGCTGAAGCGCGGCCGATGATTGATCACGACGGTGCACAGTGTGGGGTGTGCGTCCAGGTCGGCCTGCAGCCAGCTCAGTTGTGCCGCATCGGCCGTGGGCGAGGTGTTGAGGACCACGACGTGCCACGTGCCGAGCTCGAAGCTGTGATACCCCAGCGGGCCGTGCGCCGCGGCACCGAAATACGCGTAGTAATCATTCAACGACCCGTTGCGCTCGTCGTCCTCGCCGGGAGCCGGCCGGACGCGCGCCTTGTGTTGTCCCCACGCGGTCTGGAAGCACACGCCGTAGGGTGGCGGGGGGTCGCTGTCCGAGTAGTCGTTGTCACCGGCGGTGAAGACGACACCGGCGATACTGTCGAGCAGCCGGCCGGTGATCGAGTCACGGTTCGAGATACAGCTCCCGATGTCTCCGGCACCGACGAGCACCGGTGGTGTGACGGTGATCGGCTGGCGGGCTGTGACACCGGCGTAGGTGCCCTCGATGGTCGTCGTGCCTTCGGCAACGCTGCGCACCAGGCCCGCCGCGTCGATCTGGGCAGCGGCCGTATTGGTGCTTGACCACGTCACGCGGTTAGCCGCGACGGTATCGCCATGCTCGTCGACAAACTTCGCGCGCACGGAGGTGCCGCCGCTGATCGTGTCGCCGACGACGATCGCGGTCCACGGTGGCGTCAATGCCAGATGCGCGCTCGGCCCCGGCGCCTGGCTGTCGCTGCAGGCCGCGAGCCACAGGAGTGGACAGGCCACCACGGCACCAAGGCGACACCGCCACACAGTTCCGGACTGGATCATAGGTCCCTTAAGCTTGCTGCAAGTTGCGCACCGGCGAAACCCCGTCAGTGCCCACACGACCGCTGTGCACTCCTCTCGACCCAGGAGCCGCCATGTGTCGGTTCACGTTTTACCGCGGTGAGCCCATCGCGCTCGGCGCCCTGCTGACCGAGCCCGCCAACTCGCTCATTCGCCAGAGCCTCCACGCCCACGAGCGGGCCGAGCCCCTCAACGGCGACGGCTTCGGGGTGGCGTGGTACGCGCACGGGGATCCGATCCCGGGGCGGTTCCGCTCGGTCTCGCCGGCCTGGAGCAATGAGAACCTGGTAGACCTTGCCCGCGTCACCCACAGCACGTGCGTGCTCGCCCATGTGCGCGCCGCCACTCCCGGCTCGCCGGTGTCGCTGGCCAACTGTCACCCGTTCCGGCGCGATCGACTGGCCTTCATGCACAACGGCCATATCGGCGGGTTCGGTGCCATTCGGCGCGCGCTGCTGGCGGAGTTGAGCGACGAGGCGTTCGCTGCGATCGGCGGCACCACCGACTCCGAGCACTTCTTCGCGATGTGGACCGATGAGCTCGAACACGCGTCGGCTCCGCCCGGGAGTGCGCGCATGGCGGCGGCGCTGCGTGTGGCCATGCGCCGCGTAACCGCGCTCGTCGAGCGCCTCGCGCCGGGCGATGCGGTGCTCCTCAACGCCGTGTTCACGGACGGTCGGGAAGCGCTGGCGTGCCGCTACACGAGCGGTGACCCCGACCGCGCCAACACGCTCTATCTCCATCGCGGCCGCCGCTACGTCTGCGATGACGGGATTTGTCGCATGCTCGAGCCGGGGACGGGTGACGCGGCGCTACTGGTGAGCTCGGAGCCCCTGAGCTCGGATCCGGGCTGGGAGCCGGTGCCGGTGAATCACCTCGTCCGCATCCCGGCCGATCTTCGCCTGGTGGTCGAGCCGGTCTGATCAGTCGCCGGCGTGGGCGGAGGGGGGAGTGGCCTCCGTCTCTTCATCCGCCACGATGTGCGGGCGACGCCCCCGTCGCAGCAGCCAGACGACACCGCACAGGTCGACCAAGCCGACCCACAGCCGGTTATGCACGCCGTAGTGTGAGCGGCCGCCACGGCGCGGTCGATGGCCGACCGGCACCGACTGCACCACCCCGCCGCGCCGCTGAAACAGGGCCGGCAGAAACCGGTGCATGTGGTCGAAATAGGGCAGATCGAGAAACGCGGCACGCGGGAACAGCTTGAGGCCGCACCCCACATCCGGCGTTCGGTCGCGCAGCACGGTGGCGCGCACGGTGTTGGCGATCCACGAGGATGCGCGTCGCGGCCACGGATCACGCCGCCCCGCGCGCCGGTCGCCGATAATCAGCTCGAGCCGCGCCGGCCGATCCGGCGCGTCCCGCGCGGCGAGCAGCCGGCGCAGGTCGGTCGGGTCGTTCTGACCGTCGCCATCGAGGGTCGCGATCCACCCCGCCCGCGCATGGACGACCCCCGTGCGGATGGCCGTGCTCTGTCCGGCCTGCTGGCGGTGCCGCACGATTCGGACACGCGGCGACCGGCGCGCCGCGTCGTGCAGGCGCTCGAGGGTCGCATCGGTGCTGCCGTCGTCCACGAATACGATCTCGTAGTCCACGACGCCGTCGAGCGCCGCCGAGATTTCCGCCGCCAGCGCGACGGCGTTCGCGGCCTCGTTGTGCATCGGGACGACGACGCTCAGCTCCACGGCGCCAATCTCACCACGTCCACCGGCGAGGGCTCGAGAGCGCTGGAGCGGAGCGACCGCCGTCGGCCGCCAGCGACAGCGCGGCGACGCACAGCAGCAGTACCCGGACACCGGGAAGACGCGGCATGATGGCAGCTCGCGATGGGAACCGCCGCAATGATAAGGCCGAGGGCCTGCGACGTCACGCACCGTTGCCGGCGGCGGGGCGCTCGATAGCATTAGCCCATGATCCCCACGCTGCCTGATTCCCTCGAGCTGTCCCCCGAGCAGTTTCGCAACCTGGTCGAGATGGCGCTCGATCAGCTCGTCCCCCATCTCGCGGGCGTCGCCGACCTCCCGCTCGACGGGACGGCCGCCGATCCCGACGCCACCACCATCATGGCAGCATCGCTGCGCCAGGCGCTGCCGGCGAGCGGCACCGACCCCCGCGCGCTGCTCGCCGATCTGGTCGGTCGCGTCGTTCCGCACTCGTTCACGACGATCAGCCCCGGGTTCATGGCCTACGTCCCCGGTGGTGGTCTGCTGCATGCTGCCGTGGCCGATCTCGTCGCCGACACCCTGAACCGCTACGTCACCGTGTGGCGTGCGGCCCCCGGGCTGGCGGAGATCGAGCGCACCGTGGGACGCTGGCTGTGCGACATCATCGGCTTCCCCGCCTCCGCCCTCGGTGTGCTCACCACTGGCGGCTCGCTCGGCGGTCTCTCCGCCCTGATCACCGCGCGCCGCGCACGGTTCGGTGACGCGGAGTTTCGCCACGCGGTGATCTACACGTCTGACCAGGTACATCATGCGGTCACCAAGGCAGCCGTGCAGATCGGGTTCGCCCCCCTCCAGCTGCGTTCCATACCCACCGACGACGCGTACCGCATGCGGCTCGACGCGCTTGCAGCGGCCGTGGCCGCGGATCGCGCCGCGGGCCGCGTTCCGTTTCTCGTTGTCGCGAGCGCCGGCACGGTGCACACCGGGGCCGTGGACGACCTGCGGGGCGTCGCCGACCTCGCGCGCCGCGAGCAGCTGTGGCTCCACGTGGACGCGGCGTACGGCGGGTTCTTCTGTCTGACCGCGCGGGGGCGGGAAGCCATGGCAGGCATCGAGGCGGCGGACTCTGTCGTGCTCGATCCCCACAAGGGCCTGTTCCTGCCGTATGGCACCGGTGCGCTGCTGGTCCGCGACGCCGCCGCACTGCAGCGCGCGTTCGGCGGCTGGGCGAGCTACTTGCCGCGCCCCGATGCGGGGTGGGATGGCCTCGACCTCTGCGACGTATCGCCCGAGCTGTCGCGGGACTTCCGGGCGCTGCGGCTGTGGCTGCCGCTCAAGCTGCACGGTATCGACGCCTTCCGGGCGCAGCTCGACGAGAAGCTCGACCTGGCGCGTTGGGCAGCCGATGCGCTGCGCGCCGTCCCCGGCATCGATCTCGTCGCCGAGCCGCAGTTGTCGCTGCTCGCATTCCGCCTGGTGCGACCCGGCAGGACCGAGGCCGAGTTGGATGCGCTGAATCGCGCGCTGCTGGATCGCATCAACGCGCGGCAGCGCGTCCTGCTGTCCGGCACGACCCTGGGTGAGCGCTTCGTGATCCGCATGTGCATCCTGTCGTTCCGCACCCACCGTGAGCGGGTCGACGAGGCCGTGACGATCGTGCGCGAGGTCGTGCGCGAACTGGCGTCCGGTTGACCGCGGCCGTCAGGGAACCGCTGGGGGAATGCGGTCCTCCGGCGTGGGCGGTTGCGGCCGCGTGCGAGCGACGAGCCAGCGATTCGCCGCAAGCAGCAACGCCAGCACGATGCCCCACTGCAGGAGGATGGTCCCGACGTTTTCCACCCCGAGGGGATCGAGCCACCCCGTCGGGTCCCAGCCGCGGGCTTGGTAGAGCCACCACACCAGCAGGACCAGTGCTTCGAGGGGCACCACCACGCCGATCACGATGTCCCACCAGCGCCCCACCCGGATGTTGGAATCGGGATGATTCAACTGCTCTTCGCGGAAGCGCCGCACCCCGGCCGCGATCACGGCGATGGCGAAGAACAGCCCGGACAGCATCAGCGCGACACCCCAGACCCAGTCCTGGTTGTGCAGTACCTGGAGCGAGATCGCCGACGGCAGCCCGAGCACGAACCCGGCCGCCCCGACCACGCGGACCGCGCGGACCCGCTCCATCCCCATGTCGCGGAGCACGCGGCTGGCGAGCTCGAGCATCGCGACGAGGCTCGTGAATGCGGCGAAGGCGAGCGCCGCGAAGAACAACACCATGAGGAATTGCCCTACGGGCACGCGGGCGAACAGCTGGGGCATCCACACGAAGGTCAATCCTTCGTTGCCTGAGGCGAAGATCGTGGACTGGATCAGGTCGGGGGTGAGGGTGGCCCCGTTGCGGACCGCCTCAGCGAGCGCCGGGTAGGCCGACAGCGCGTCGGGGGTGGACGCCAGGCTCGCGACCAACTGGGGCACCACCGAGAACACGGTGCACAGCACCATGATCCCCGCCAGCAGCGAGACCACGTTGTTGGCGGTGGGGAGGATCACGGCGTTCAACGCGGTATCCTCGCGGTCGCGCAGGTAGGCGGCGTAGACCAGCACCAGGCCCCACCCCGCGCCGGTGTCCCACGCATTCTGCGTCAACGCCTGCAGCCACACGTCTGCCCGGGCCAACCGGTGCCAATCCACCGTGAACAGGTACGCCAAGCCGTCCGTGGCGCCCGGCAGCGTCACGGCCCGGATCGCGAGCACCACGACCAGGAGCAGCAACGTCGGCATGAGCACCTGGGCCACGCGCTCGATCGCCCTGACGCCGCGCGCCACGACCGCGGTGCCGCAGCCGATGGCCAAGCCGTGGGTGACCACCGGCCACCACGACGTCGTATACGCCCGCCAGAACCCGCCGGGCTCGGCGCCGGGGATCTCGCCCACCGCTGATGCCACGACATAGCGCAGGGTCCAGCCGGCCACCACCGAGTAGTAGAACATGATCGCCGTGGCGACGAACGCGACCCAGGCGCCCATCCAGGCGCCCCTGGGGCCCAGGGCGCGGACAAACGCGCCCACTGGACCGGCGCGCGTCCACCGCCCCATGCCGAACTCGACCATGATCAAGGGAATGGACCACAGTGCCAGGAACACGAGCCAGGCGACGAGGAATTCCCCGCCGCCGTTCTGCGCCGCGATGCGTGGGAACCGCCAGATGTTGCCTGTCCCCACGGCCATGCCGAGCATGGCGAGCATCATCAGCCAGCGGGACGAAAAGGTCTCCTGCTTGGCGGTCACACGCCCTCCGGTGCGGCGGGGATGGGATTACGCGGTTGGGGATTCAGTATCGCGCCACGCTACGGGAACCGCCAGCATCGCCGGTGGTCAGCCGGTTTCCCACCACGCGATCACGCCATGGTGGCGGCACTCGGGGCAATCGAGCGTCTTGGGCTCGCCGAACAGCCGCGTGCGCCGCGCACAATTGGGGCACACCGCGTACACCCGACCCAGGTCGCCGGCCCGCCCCTGCGGCGGTGTCGGCTCGTCGGCGGCGCGGTAGACGACGGTGAACTTGTCGGGGCGCTGCGGGCGCACCTCCACCGCTCCCTTGGCGAGATCCACACGGTGGCCGCGCACTTCGAGCACGACGCGGCTGCGTCCCTCGCTGACCACGCGGTACCACGCGCCGCGGCGGGTCTCGGGCGCCTGCGACAGCCGAGCGGCAGCGAAGACGCGGCCCCAGCCCAGCGGGCGCTGCGGGGGGGGAGCGTCGGCCATAGGGCGGGGAAGCTACTCGGGATTCGTGCCTGCGGTCAGTGACACATGCCACGGCCGCATGGGCCGGAGCGCGGCGTCCCACCGCATCCCCAACGCGCTGTGGCGGCGGGCCGTCCCCCACCGCTGGCCACCCCACCACGCAGGCACTCGCCGCTCGACGCGGCGGGTCGGTAGCTTTGCAGCAACGCCCCGTGGTGTACCGTCTGCTCGCTGACGCCGTCGTGCTCGGCCACCTCGTCTTCGTCGCGTTCGTGGTGGCGGGTGGCCTGCTGTGCCTTCGCTGGCCGCGAGCGGGCTACGTCCATCTCCCAGCCGCCATCTGGGGTATAGCGATCGAATGGAGTGGCGGCGTCTGCCCGCTCACCCCGCTGGAGAATGGGCTGCGACGCTTGGGGGGTGCAGCGGGCTACGGTGGGGGGTTCGTCGAGCACTACCTGATTCCGGTGCTCTATCCCGCGGCGCTGACGCGCGGCACCCAGTTGGCGCTCGGCGTCGTGGTGCTCGGGGTCAACGTCGTCATCTACGCCATGTGCTGGCGCCGCCGTCGCGCGGCGTAGCCACAACAACAAACGCCCGGCCCCTGCTGCAGCCGGGCGGATCACCGCCTCAGGGCTCCCGGTCGGTCAGCCGGTTTCCCACCACGCGATCTCACCACGGTGTCCGCACACCGGACACAACAGCTCATCGGGCCGACCGAACAGCTTGATCCGCGTCCCCGACGACGGACACACGGCGTACATCCGGCCGAGGTCCTTCTTGGTGCCCTCATGGGGGTTCGGGGCGTTGAGCGGTCGGTACACGACGGTGAAGCGGTCCGGCCGCGTGCGGCGCACCTCGACCGCGTCGTGCGGCAGCGCATAGCGGGTGTTGCGCACTTCCAGCACCACCTTGCTACGGCCGGCGCTGACGATGCGATACCAGGCGCCTCGACGCAACGGTTTCCCCTCGATCTTTGCCGCTGGCCACACGCGGGCCCAGCCCTGAATGTCCGTCATGGTCATTAGTGGGAGGTGAGCACAGTCGACCAACCCCGTTCGCGCGAGTCAACCATGCCGTGTACCATCGCAACTTCCGCGCCGCGCCCCGATCGCCCCGAACATTTCCCGGTGGACGGGGCACACGGCAATGCCCCGGCAACGCGTCGTCGATGTGAGCGAGTGCTGGCAACGCTAGCGACCTCTGCCCCGATTCGCGGTGCTCTGAGTCACAGGGCGCGCGTGTCCAATGGGCGCGCCGCGGGCACTCCGCGCGACCGCCCGCCTGTCTGATCCGCGACGGCGATCGGGAACCTCGTGGCGCAGGGATCTCTCGTTGCATTGCGTCCGCGGCGGGCATTGTTTTCCTGCGAATGGACCTCTCCCCCGCGCCCGCGCAGCTCGGCGAGCTGGCTGCCGCGTTCCTGCAAGCCGCGATCACGCTCGGCCTCGCGGGGCTGTTCCTGTACCTGCACCGCCGCCACCGCCGGCCGTATTTCGGTTGGTGGGCGGTCGCCTGGTTGCTGTACGCCCTCCGCCTCGCGGCGATCATCATCTTCCTGCTCCGCCCGGATCGGGCGTGGCTCTACTGGCATCAGGTAGCCACGGGTTGGACGGCGCTCGCCCTGCTGTGGGCGGCGCTGCTGTTCTCGCTGCACCGCCCCTGGCGGCAGCGCTATTGGGTGGCGGTGCTCTTCCCCCCGCTGTGGTCCTACGTGGCGATCTACCGCCTCGACAATTTTCTGCTCGCTGCGGGGCCGGCGGTGGTATTTCTGTCGGGGGCGACCTGGTGGACCGCGTGGGCGTTCTGGCGTCATGATCAGACCACGGGATCGTGGCCGGCGCGCGCTCTGACGATCACGCTCGCACTGTGGGGCCTGCACCATTTCGACTATCCCTTCCTGCGTGCCCAGGGAGCGTGGAATCCGTGGGGGTACTACCTCGACATCCTGTTCATTCTCGGCATGGGGACCGGGATGTTGCTGCTGGTGCACGAGGACCTGCGGCGCGGGCTGGCCGAGCGCACCGCGGAGCTCGAGCGGCTCGCGGCGCGCATGGTGCACCACCAGGAAGCGGAGCGTCGCCGCCTTTCGCGCGAGCTGCACGACGAGACGGCGCAGGTGTTTTCCGCCGTCAAGCTCCAGCTGGGCTTAGCGCGCGAAGCGGCACCGGCGGCGCTGGTGCCGCGTCTGGATCGTGCGCTCGAGCTGGTGGATGAGGGGATTCAGAGTCTGCGCAGTCTCACCAACGATCTGCGACCGGCCCTGCTCGACGACCTCGGGCTTCTGCCGGCGCTGCGCGCGCTCGCGACAGCGTTCCAGGAACGCACCGGACTGACGGTTGCCCTCACCCTGCCCGCCGACATTCCGGGGCTGGGGGCCGACGCCGAGCTGGCACTGTTCCGCACCGTGCAGGAGGGGCTCACCAATGTGGCGCGGCACGCCGATGCGCAGACCGTGGAGGTGACGCTGGCCGTGGCGGACGGTCACTTCGCTGTCACGGTGCAGGATGACGGTCGCGGGCTGCCGGCGGGCTGGTCGCCCGAGGCGCTCCGTCGCGACGGGCACGTGGGACTGGCGGGCATGCGGGAGCGGCTCAGCGCGCTGGGCGGGTCGGTCACGGTCCGGGAACGGCCTCACGGGGGCGTGGAACTCACGGCGTGGCTGCCGACGACGGCTCGGGTAACCGCATGACGGTGCCGACGATTCGCGTGCTGGTGGTGGACGACCATGCCGTGGTGCGCGAAGGGCTGCGGCATGTCCTGGGTCAGGCCGAGGGGTTCCTCGTGGTGGGCGAGGCCGCGACCGGTGACGAGGCGCTGGCGCTCGCCGCCGAGCAGCAGCCCGACGTCGTGCTGTTGGACCTCTCGATGCCCGGAATGTCGGGGCTCGAGGTCGCGGCGGCGCTCCATACGCGATGGCCGGCGATGCGCGTGCTGGTGCTGTCGATGCACGAGCAGGACGAATACGTGCTGGCCGCGGTGCGGGGGGGCGCCCACGGATACATCCTCAAGGATGCCGGGCCCGCCGAGCTGCGCGACGCGATTCGCGCGGTGCATGGCGGGGCGGGCTACTTCAGTCCCACGGTCGCCGGCCGGCTCAGCGCCGCGGTTCGCGGCGAGGTCCGCGGCGACGCCCCCGCGGAGCGCCTCGCGCGTCTCACCCCGCGCGAGCGCGAAGTGCTGACGCTCGTGGCCGACGGGCTCACCAATCGCGAGATTGCCGCGCGCCTCGGCATCTCGCCCCGCACCGTGGAAAGTCACCGTGAGAGCCTGATGAAGAAGCTCTCACTCCGCAGTGTCGCGGAACTCACGCGCTTCGCCTTACAGGTCGGTCTCATCGGCAGTTAGCGGCGACTCCGCAGATCTACGGAAGCGGCCGCCCGGGCGCATTCCGGATAACCCGACAACGCAACTCCACATAACCTCCCCGTCGGGCGGCGCGCCGCACCAGCGCCGCGTCGGTACCGTCTTCACACCAAGGAGTGTTGCCATGACGCGTTTCGGTCCGTCCCTGCTCGCGTTGCTCGGTGTGGCTGCGCCCCTCACAGCGCAGGCGCCTGCTGACACCGCCGCCTCACGCGACACCGTCTATCTCACGCCGATTGCGGTGACGGCGACGCGGTCGCCGAAGGACGTCTTCCTCACGCCCGCGCCGACGCTCGTGCTGGATCGGACTGACGTACAGGCGCGCTCGCCCAATGGCGTCGCCGATCTGTTCCGCGGTCAGGCCGGCCTCGACGTCAGCGGCGTGGGGTTCAACCAGATCCGTCCCGTCATTCGTGGCCAGCGCGGACAGCGGGTGCTGGTCCTCGCCGACGGCGAGCGACTGAACAACTCACGGCGACAGCAGGACTTCGGCGAGATTCCCACCCTCGTAGACGTGAGCACGGTGGAGCGGGTCGAGGTGGTGCGCGGCCCCGCGTCGGTGCTCTACGGGTCCGACGCCATCGGCGGCGTGGTCAACATCATCACCCGTGCACCGCGACTCGCCGGGCTCCACGGCACCCTCGGCGGCCGCTACTCCGATGGCGACCAGCAGGCCCGGCTCAACGGCAGCGTCGCCGGCCGCTTCGGCGGGTGGTCGATGCAGCTCGAAGGATCGCGCCGCTCGGCCGACAGCTACGACGCCCCCGCTGGCACGTTCGGGGACATCACCCTGCAGGACAAGACGCGCGTCGCTGACACCGGCGGCGACGACTGGAGTCTCGGCGCGTACCTCGGTTATCAGTTCGCCAACGGTCATGAAGCATACGCGCGCTACGAGCACTATGACGCGGACACCACCGGGTTCGGCTACGTCGATCCAGCGGCGTACGCCCCCGGCGATCCGTTCATCCGCATCACCTACCCGCACCAGGCGTTCGACAAGCTCTCGGCCGGCTATCGCGCGCGGGGATTGCGCACGGCGATCGCCGATCAGGTGGACATCGGTGCCTACTACCAGGGGAACGACCGCGGACTCAATCTCGATATCGCGATTCCGACGGGACCGGGGTCGCGGATCGACATCACCCAGCGCAACGAGACCGATCTCAGCACGATCGGCCTGCGCGCCGAAGCGAAGAAGCTCCTCGGCGCCAGGGTGCAGCTCACGTACGGCCTCGACGCCTTCCGCGACCGGTCGCGCAACAGCGATTCCAATGCGACGACGTTCGTGAACATGGGACCCATTCCGCCCAGCGTGGACACGACGCCGCTCATCCCGTACGCGACCTATCGCAGCCTCGGGGCGTTCGCGCAGGGGGACGTCTCGGTGTCGGAGCGGCTTTCGCTCCTGCTCGGCGCCCGCTACCAGTCCGTCCGCGCGGCCACCGAGCCCACACCCGGAATCAGCCGCTCGACCATCGTCTCGACCGATGACGCGCTCGTGGGAGCGGGTAGCGCGGTGTACCGGTTGACGCCAGTGGTCAGCCTCGTGGGTACCGTGGGTCGTGCCTTCCGCTCCCCCAATCTGGTGGAGCGCTTCTTCGACGGCCCCACGCCCGAAGGGGTCGGGTACCAGGTGAGTAACCCCGACCTCCGGCCGGAAACGAGCCTCAACGTGGATCTGGGCATGCGCGTGCGCACGGGTCGCGTATACGCCGAGGCGTTTGTCTTCCAGAACGACATGCGTGACGGCATCCGCATCGCCGCCACCGGCGACACCGTCAACGGCCTGCCCGAGTACCGCAACGTCAACGTCGATCGCCTGCGGTTCCGCGGTGTGGAACTGTCGGGAAACGTGCGCGGGCCGGCGGGCCTCTCACTCGCGGCGGCGTTCACCCACCTCGATTCCGAGGACGTGCTCGACCCCGAGAACCCCGTGGGGGAGAGTTTCTCCACCAGCTATCGTGCGGCGCTCCGCTGGGACGACGCCCGCGACCGGCTCTTTGCCGAGTACGAGCTCCGCGGGAACGGGAGCCGCAAGGACGCGCTTGCGGGCACGAGTCCCGTGGGCGCGACACTTCCGGCGTTCACCGTGCACAATGCGCGCGCCGGCGTCACCGTGCTGCGTCGCGGGCTCCACACCCAGCGCGTGGGCGTAGCGGTGCTCAATCTCACCAACGCCCTGTACGCGGAGTTCACCAACGCGAGCTTCTTCCGCCCGGAGCCGGGCCGCAGGTTTCTCGTCACCTACGATGTGACCTTCTGAGCCATGCGCGAACCGGTCCATTTCATTCCGATCGTCACGACGGTAATCGCCGTCGTGTTCGGCGCCGCCGTGTGGCGCCGCTGGTGGGTCCGCGGCGGCCACCACCTACTGTGGTGGGCGATCGGCCTGTTTGCCTACGGCGCGGGCACCTTTACCGAGGCCGCGGTGACCTTGCTGGGCTGGCACGAGGGGCTGTTCCGGGCGTGGTACATCACCGGCGCCCTCCTCGGGGGCGCGCCGCTCGCGCAGGGAACGGTGTACCTGCTGCTCTCGCGTCGCACCGCCAACAGACTCACCGCCGTGCTGCTGCCCGTGATCGGCGTGGCGGCGCTGTGCGTGCTGATGTCGCCGATCGACTACAGCGCGGTCGAGCCGTACCGCCTCACCGGGCGCGTCCTCGAGTGGAGCTGGGTGCGGGGGTTCAGTCCGTTCATCAACCTCTATGCCTTCGTCTTCCTCGCCGGAGGCGCGGCGCTGTCCGCATGGCGGTACGCGCGACAGCCCGGCCAGCGCCACCGCGCAGTGGGCAACACGCTGATCGCCGTTGGCGCCCTGCTCCCGGGCATCGGTGGGAGTGCCACACGGTTCGGACACACCGAGGTGTTGTACGTGACCGAGCTGATCGGGTTGCTGCTGATCCTGGCTGGCTACCGCCGTATTGTGGCCGGCGGCGCGAGTCAGCCCGCGGCGGCAACTGCGGTCGCCCCCGAGTCCGCGCGCGCGTAGCTTCCCTGCGGCGGAAGCCGGGGGACAACATGCAGCAAGTAAAGGGCAGCGTGCTCAAGTCACGGCTGGCGTTCGTCCAGGAGCACGCCGGCCCGGACGGGCTGGGGCGTGTGCTGGCCGCGCTCAGCCCCGAGGATCAGCGGCAACTCAAATCGCTGCTCACGATGCAGTGGTACCCGTTCGCCGTGGGGCAGCGACTCGATGACGCGATCGTCCGGGAGGTCGGGGGCGGACGCCGGGACTTCTTCGAACGCCTCGGCGCTGCGTCGGCCGACAAGAATCTCACCACGGTGCACCGCTCGTTCGTGACCGAGGGCGACCCGCACGGGTTCCTCGAGAAGGCCCCGCAGATATACGCGCTCTACTACGACACCGGGCGGCGGGACTACGTCCGCACCGGCGAGCGCGAGGGCGTGCTCACAACCTCCGATGCGGAGACATTCAGCGCGCCGGACTGCCTGACGGTGATCGGCTGGTACCGCCGGGCGCTGGAGCTGTGCGGGGCCACTGCGGTGCGGATAGTGGAGGAGGAGTGCCGCGCCCGTGGCGGCGCGGTGTGTCGCTACCGGGTGGCTTGGGACTGAGGCGACGCGTCGGAACGGGGCGCGTCAATCTTAGGGGACGACGAGCAGCCCTGCGACGCCACCGAGCCCGTCGTCCACGGTGACGACACCCGGAGGGACCATCCACCGGCTGCCGTCGACAACCAGATTGAACCGGTACACTCCCGGGGGCGCCACCAAGCGCATGCTCCAGCCGTCGCGACCGGTTGGCCGCAGCGGGACCGGGTTCCAGTCGGTCCACTCCCCGGCGATGGCGACTGCGGCCGCGCCGGGCACCCGGAACTGCACGGTGACGCTGTCGCCGTCGCGCACCGCCACCGCCGGCCGGAGACCGTCGTCGCGCCGCGCTGCCGGCGCCCGCCGTCCCGCGAAGGCGCGGACCCCCAGGGCGACGAAGCCGGACGCGGGAAAACCCTGATAGAGATCCGGGAGGTAGGAGCCGCCGGCCACCTCGACGGCCAGCCACGGCGCCACGGTGTACGAGGCGGAGACGCTCCCCGCGATGCGGGAGTCGTACGTCTCGCTGATCCGCGCAGCGAGCCATGCGCCAGCCGAGAAGCGACCCTGTGGCGTGGCCACGCCGAAGGTCATGTCCGTGAACCACGCACCGTCCAGCCGCTGGGGCTCGACCACGGCGGTTGCCGTGGTGGTGCCGATCCGCCCCCATGCCCGCGCGCGGGCGCGCAGCGCGCTCACCGGCTCCGTGGCCACGATGGCTCCGAGCGACGGTCCCACGCCGAGGGCGACCCCGCGTCCGCGGCTCACCCACATCGCTTCGGCCAGCAGGTGGGCGGCGACGGTGGCGGGACCGCCCGTCTGGACGGATCCGTCCACCACCAGGGCCGCCGCCGGCCGCACGGGGCGGTCGCCGAACCACGATACCCAGGCGTCGGTTCGCAGCTGCCCCGCCCAGGTGCCGCTGCTGATCGGACCGAACGCCGCGGCAGCGCCCCCGGTCCCCCACGGCCCGCTGATGCTCGCCGCCGGTGAGAGCGTCGCCGACGCCACCGAGGTTCCGCCCGCGTAGCGAATCGACCCAGCGCCAAGGCTCGTGCTGAGTTCCACCTGCGCGCCGAGCCGGGGCGCGGCGAGCAGGAGGACGAGACACGTGCCGCGCAGCATGCGCCGAAAATACAAGGGGGCCCGGTCATCCGGGCCCCCCAGGTTTGCGCTGGCAGCGTCGCTCGGTCAGTGTCGGCTGGTTGGTGAGCGCCGGCCGCGCGCGCTCCGCAACACTTCCGCCCGCGACCGCGCCAGGGTGCGCAGCAGGGCGTGCACCGACTCGGTCCGCGCGGCAAACTCACCGGCGTGACGCGTCACCTGGAGCAGCGTTTCCGACACGACATGCTCGGCGTCCACCACATCGTTGAGAATCGCGAAGACGAGTGCGTACAGCGCGGTTTCATGTCGCGTGCGCAAGGCCCGCAACGCGGTCGCGTCCCCCGCCGCGATCCGCTCCAACAGATCGCGGTCGGTGAACTCGGCCCGCAAACGCGGGTTGACGAGGCGGAGTGTAGGTCGTGCCGACATCATGCTCCTCGGACGGACGCGTGGCTGTACCCGACGCTGAAGAGTGCCCAGGGTGTGGTCGCGTAACGCGGGAGGTGACGTCACCCCAAATATTTCCCGAAGGACCGGCGCCTCGCCCCGTTACCCGCCGGCCCAGCCAGCCATCTTCACCTGCGATGGTTGCCCGGTCCGAGCCGGTCCTGTACCATCCGCGCCCAGGAGGCGGATGCGACACACCGACGATGCAGACCGGAACGGCCCGGGCGATGGCGCGGTAGTCCGCGCCGTCCTGGCAGGGGAGGTGGATCAGTTTGGCGTCCTGGTGCGCCGCTATCGGGATCGCTACGCCCGGTATGCGACCCATCTCCTCGGCTCGGTGGAGCTGGCCGAAGATGCCGTACAGGACGCGTTCGTGCGGGCCTATGAACGCCTCGACCAGTGCCGGGACCCGGACAACTTCGCGGGATGGTTCTTTCTGATCCTGCGAAACCGCTGTTTCGCTGAACGACGCCGGTTGGCGCGCCAGGTCCCCGTCCTGGAAGACATCGGGGCGAGCCTTCCGGCGTCGGGCAGCACCGACGCGGCGGTGGAGCGGGCGGAGTTGCGCAGCGCGGTGCAGCAGGCGCTGCTGGCCCTGACCGCTGAGCAGCGTGAGGTGTTCGTGCTGCGGCACGTCGAGCAGTTGTCCTACGACGAGATCGCGGCGCGGACCGGAGAGACGGTGGGGGCGCTCAAGATGCGCATGCATCGCGGGTATGACCGGTTGCGCACCCTGCTGCGGGAGCACTGGAGATGAGCGACACACTCGACCCTCAGGTGAAGCGCGTACTCGACGGCGAGGCGGATATCGCTGCCTTGCCGCCCGCCTTGCGGGCGGAGGCGGAGGCCGCGTTCCGTGTCCTGGCAGCGGTGGACTGCACCCCCGTGTCGTTCTCGGGCACGTTCGACGCCCGGGTAATGGCGGCCGTGCGGGCTCGCGCCGCGCGCCACGGTCTCTGGCGGCGCGCCGCAGCATGGCTGGTAGCGCCGCGCGAGGTCCGTGTCGTCGTGCGTCCCTGGATGGCGGGGGCCCTCGCCGCCGCCGCGGTGCTCGCCGTCCTGGTTGCGCGCCCGACGCCCGAGACTACCGCGACGCGGGTGGCGACCACGGGCATCGACAGCGTCGCGGTGCGCTTCGTGCTGCGCGCCCCCGCGGCGCACGCAGTCGCGGTGGCGGGCACATTCAATCAATGGGATGCGACGGCGACGCCGCTGGTGCCCAGCGAAGGCGGGTTGTGGACCGCGACGCTGGTGCTCCCGCGTGGCGAGCATCAATACGCCTTCGTGGTGGACGGCGCGGATTGGCTGCCCGACCCGGCGGCACCGGCGGTTGACGACGGCTTCGGCCGGCGCAACAGCGTGCTCACCGTGACACCGGGGAGGGCGCTATGAGAACCGCCGCGGTGATCCTGACGCTCGCGGTCGCCGGTGCGCCGCCCCTCGCGGCTCAGGCCAGCACGCGAGCCCGGCTGGAGGGGCGGGTGCCGCCGGCGATCGTCGGCGTCGTGGACTCGATCGTGACCGATGCCACGGCGCACGCGCTGCCGGTCGAGGCGCTGATTCAGAAAGCCCTTGAGGGCGGTGCCAAGGGGGCGGCGGGCGACCGCATTGTCGCCGCCGTGCAGCAGCTGGCCGCGCGGCTCGCCACGGCGGCGGACGCAATCGGCGCCGCCGGCGCGACACGATCGTCGGTCGCGGTGGAAGCCGGGGCCTTTGCGCTCACTGCTGGTCTGGATCGCGACGATGTGCGCACACTGGCCGGTGCGGGACCCGACCCGGCGATCGTGCTGCGGGTGGCGGGTACCCTCTCGGCGTTGGGCGTGCCGCCGCCTGAGACCGTGGCCCTGGTAGTGTCCACGGCCCAGACGGATGTCGCCGCCCTGACGACGCTCACCCAGACCGTGCAGGCGGCGATCGTCCGCGGCGCGTCTCCCGCCCAGGCGGCACGCCTCGCGCAGGGCGGCGGTGCCAGCCCCGGGCAGCCTCATGGTCCGCCGCCGGACCGGCCGACGAGACGCAATAAACAATGACCCGAACCCCGACAGGAAATCTCATGACAGAGCCAATAGACCTGTACGAGCGGATCACCACGATTCACAAACGGACCGTCAGCCTCACGTGGCTTGCGGCCCTCACGGGTCTGCTGGCCCTGAGCGGGTGCGAGTCGGGAACGAACTCGGGGATGGGGACAGTCCGGCTCTACCTGGCTGCCTCGGGCACATCCACGATGCTCAACACGGCCGCCATGCTCGATTTCGCCGATGTGACCGCCGCCCGGGTCACCATCACCGACGCGGAATTGATGCCCGGTCACGTGTCCGTTCTCGAATCGCCGATAACCGTCGACCTGCTCGACATGCAGGGCAATGCCACCGCCCTGCTGGGCGCCGCCTCCACCCTCGGCGACTACGAGCAGCTGCGCCTCGTGGTGACCGATCCGGAGCTTGAGGTGAACGGCGACCCGCTGCCGCTGCGCGTTCCGAGCGGCGCGCAGACCGGCATCAAGGTGAACTTCAGCGGACCGATCGAAGTCGGGCCGGGCGCCACCGTCGACCTCGCGGCCGTCTTCGAGGTGGATGAGAGCTTCGTGTTCCAGGGACCGCCGGACAACCCACGCAGCGCATCGTTCAAGCCGGTGATCCATGCGTCCACGATCGAGGCCGCGTCGATCACCGGCACGCTCGAGGTGACACTGGCGGTCGCCCAGGCCGGCGACTCGACCCTCCCGGTGACCGTGAAGGCATCGTTGAACGGCGACGACATGTCCACGACGACCGTGGCCGTCCTGATCCCCGCAGGGGAGACCAGTGTCACCGTTCCGTATGCGCTGGGGTTCCTGCAGCCAGGATCGACCTACACGGTGAGCGCCTCCGCGACGGGCTACGACGCGACCCCCACTGAAGACACAGTCGCAGACGTCAGCTCAGGCGCGAACACCGGCCCGGATTTCTCGCTCAGTCCCAGTCCCTAGAGTCGCAGCGCCAGCGAGACACCGCGAGAGCGGGGAGCCAAACGGCTTCCCGCTCTCGTGTTTCCCCCCCCGCGGCAGCCTTCCTATCTTGCATCTCCATGGAGCGCCAGATCCTGCGCACGATCGCGATCATGGTGGTGATCGCAGCCCTGGGTGGGGTGCTGATGGTGAATCGGGCCGGTCGCCTGCGCCGGGCGCAGGATGCCGCCCGTGCGGCGGCCGTGGAGGACTCGGCGCGCGCCGCGGCAGCCAATCCCGACAGCGCGCGCATCGTTCGGGCGGCGGTCGCCGCCTACGACGCCGATCGGCGTGCCCGCGGGCTCGAGCCGCTGGCAGTGCGGGTGCTCCAGGTGGCGGTGGACGCCCAGGGGGCGCTCGTGACCCTGATCCCGGTGCGCCTGGTACCGGACGCTGAGGCCACGGTCCGCGTGCGCCGTGACGGCTCGGCACGCCTGGTCGCGCGCTGAGGAGCCTGGCCTGGGCCCTGCGCCCTGCTCCCCGCTCCCGGCGTTAAGTTGCACTGTATGGATAACGACATCCGCATCACTGCCCAGCCGGTCGATGCCCACAAGTGCCGCTTCGTGGTGAGCGAGCCGGTCCT
>QKHC01000067.1 GCA_003251175.1 Gemmatimonadota bacterium | reverse complement strand
CGCGGGCGATACCACCCTGCGGGACTACCGGGCCCAGGCTCATGGGTTCGTGTTCTTCCTCGGGCAGCTTGGTGAGGGACTCTCCGAAGCGCCGCGGCTGGTGAAGACTGACCAGCTCGAGCTGGAAGTGTACTGGAAGGCGCCGGGTCTCAGCAAGCAGCGCATCGTCGGATGGCGCGACCGCGCCGATCTGCCGACGGACATCCAGTACCACATCGATCATCTCGGCATCGTCCAGAACAACTTCGGACCGGTGATCCGCCTGGGAGAAGGCGACGAGGTGCGCGATGTCCCCCACCCGCTCGGGGCCGTCGGCCTCGAGCGCTACGACTTCGCGCTCGGCGATACGCTGTCGCTGCGGTTGCCTGATCGGGCGGTCCGCGTCGCCGAGCTCAAGGTCCGCCCGCGTGACTTCTCCCGCCCCGGGCTCATCGGCTCGCTGTACGTCGATCTCGCGAGCGCCGAGCTGGTGCGCCTCGTGTTCAGCTTCACACCCAGCACGTACATCGATCGACAGCTCGAAGACCTCAGTATCGTGCTCGACAATGCGCTGATCGAGGAGCGTTACTGGCTGCCCTACAGACAGGAGATCGAGATCCGGCGCCGGGCCGTATGGCTCGACATTCCGGCACGGGGGATCATCCGCGGACGCTGGGAGGTTGACGGCTACGAGCTGAATCTCGGACTGTCGGCACAGTGGTTTGCCGGCGCGGAGATCGTGGCGCTGCCGCGTGCCCAGCGCGACGCGTTCGTGTGGCCGGTGCCGCTGGAGACCGCCATGCGCGACGTCGCGGAGCCGGTACGCCGGATGGACCTGGACGCCGTGCGAATGCAGGTCGCCGAGGTCGCCGCGCGGCCATCGCTCGCCGTGCCCCGTCCGCCGGGCCTCGCGACGCGCAGCGTCAGCGATGTGGTGCACGTCAACCGCGTGGAAGGCCTCACGCTCGGCGGCGGCGTTTCGGTGCACCCCGCCGGCCGGTGGGTCGTCCGCGCGCTGGTGGGCGTCGGCATTGCCGACGAGCGGGTCAAGGCCCGCATCGATGCCGGTGCCCCGGCGGGACGGGCGGGGCCGAGCATCGCCGCGTTTCGGGAGGTGCGCGACATCGCCGACCGCCCCATCGGGTCCCGGCTGGTCAACTCCTTCAGTGCACAGGAGACCGGACGTGACTACGGAGACTACTACCTGGCGCAGGGCGTGCGCATCGGGTACCGGCACCCGCTGGCGGTGCGGTGGGAAGCGGGGATCGACGTCGGATGGGAGCGTGTCGATCCGCTGGCGGTGCGGGCCGCTCCCGCCCGGGGCACCTATCGGCCCAATCCCGACCTCGGCGCCGGCGACGTCACGCTGGCGCAGCTGACGGTCCGCCGTACCAGCTCCGGATTCGCGGTCCGGCGCGACGCCGCCGTGGAGGCGGTGGCCGAGGTCGGCCGACGCGACGGGCAGCCGGCGTTCGGCAGGCTGTCCCTCACCGGACGCACCATGCTGCCGGCAGGCGGTACGACGGTGCTGCTGAGGGCCGCGGGGGGCTTCGCCGGCGCGTCGCTCCCGGCGCATCGCTCCTTCGCGCTGGGGGGCCGCGGCACCCTTCTGGGTGAAGACTTCCGAGCCTGGGGCGGGCGGCGGGCGGCGCTGATCCACCTCGAGTGGCGGCTCACGCTGCCGACCCCGACCCTGCCGCTGGGGCCGTACGCGCGGACCCCGGCGCGGATGA
>QKHC01000085.1 GCA_003251175.1 Gemmatimonadota bacterium | reverse complement strand
GATCAACGTGGGTGGCCTGGCGACTATCACCGGCTCCGACGCAGTCGGGGTGAGCATCGCCGGGCTGGCGACCGTGAACGGAGGCGACGTTGTGGGCGTCACGCTCGGAGGGCTGGCAACGGTCGCCGGGCGCGACCAGCGCGGAGTGAGCGTCGGCGGGCT
Source organism: Gemmatimonadota bacterium (assembly GCA_003251175.1). Taxonomy (GTDB): domain Bacteria; phylum Gemmatimonadota; class Gemmatimonadetes; order Gemmatimonadales; family GWC2-71-9; genus SZUA-544. Next base: position 23,606 of record QKHC01000085.1, on the reverse strand, counting down.
GGGCGCGGTCGCCGGCGGCGACGTGCGCGGGATCTCGGTCGGCGGACTCGCCGCCGTCGCGGGACGGGAAGCGGTGGGCGTCACGGTCGGGGGCCTCGCTGCCGTGGCGGGCACCGGGCTGCGCGGTGTCAACGTGGGAGGACTGGCGACGGTGGGCGCCGAGGAGGTCGCCGGTCTCTCGATCGGTGGCCTCGCGGTCGTCTCCGGAGGCGAAGCGACCGGCGTACAGGTGGGCGGCCTCGCCACTGTGGCCGGGGGCACCCTGCGCTGGGTCTCGGTCGCGGGCGTGGGGGTGGTGGGCGGCAACTCGGTCCGCGGATTCGCGGCGACGCTGGGTGCAGTCGGCGCGGGAGAGGACGTGACCGGCTTCGCCGTCGGCGGCTTGCGCGTGAAGGCGCCGCGCACCGAGGGAGCGGCGCTGGCCGTCGGCTACACCTTTTCGTACAGCCACACGGGACTGGCCGCGGCGGCCTACAACGAGACGCGGGGCCCGTTCCGGGGCCTCGCCATCGGCCTTGTCAACAACACGCGCGAGCTGCACGGGGTGCAGCTCGGCCTCATCAACATCGCGCGCAACAACCGGGGACTGGCCCGGGTCCTGCCCTTCCTCAACGCGCATCTCAACTGATCCGGGCCGCGTCCGACCCGGCGGGCCGTGATCCCCGTCACACTCGGACGGGGCCCGGCTCGACGCCGCCAGGCCCCCCCAACATATTGGGGGCCCTGTGACGGACGACCCCGAGAAGCCGGAGGCCTGGACGCTCAAGGTCGCGATCGCCGATGGCGGTCCGGCCGCGGGGATTCCGGTGACGCTGCTCGACGAGCACGGCAACCCCGCCGGCCACTGGATGTCCGACCCCGACGGGCAGATCACGCTGCCACGCCAGACCGGCGACCGCATCCGCATCCGGCTCGGTCTGCGCAGTGAGCCTCCCCTGACGCTGGAAGCTGCCGAGCTGGACCGCGGCGTGGTGCAGGTGACGGCGCCGCGCACGGCGACGCCCGCGGTGGTGGAGCGCGAGCCCTCGCCGCGCGTGCGCGAGCACGGGGTGCGCGAACGGCCCGAGCGCGCCGATCTGCCGGGGCATCTGCTGCCGTTCACGCGCCTGTTGATTGCGCCGCCGGAAGGAACCGAGGCGCCTGCCGCGGGGGAGGGACCGGTGGCCGGGCCGGTGGACTTCCTGGATCCGGTCGAGCCCGCGGGCGAGGCGCCGCGGTACGGGGTGCTGCTCGAGATGGAGCAGCACTGGGAGCTGGCGGGCCACGCCACCGGCGATCTGCTCCACACTGTCCACCTGTTGCCCGGTGAAGAGCTGCGCGCGGCGATCAGCGACCGTCGTTGGGTGCAGGCCGAGCCGGAACGACCGATCGAGGCGGCGGCGGCGCTGATCGCCGACCCGTCCCCGCTCGACGGGCTGCGCGCTGACGGGGTGCGCTCGGTCGAGCCGCTGGCCCTGGTGCCGGCGGCGGGTGGCGCGGTGCACATCGGGCCCGCGGTCGCCGAGACGGCGCTCACGCTCGCCGAGCGCGCCGTGCGGGCTGGTCATCTGCTGCGCCGGCGGCCGCTGTCGGTGCGAGTGGTGTCAGGCAGCAGCGAACCGCCACACGCGGTGGTCCGGACGCTGCGCAATCCGCACGCCGATCGGCCGCTGGCCTTTCATTTCTATGAGGCGCTGACCCGCTCGCGAGTCTTCACCCGCCTCGTGCACGCGCGTCCGGTGGTGCTGGTCCCCTTCCGGCTGCCCGCGCTGGCAACGCGGGGCGCCGTACGCCAGTACGCACCACTGCTGCGCCGCGTCCTGCTGGAAGACACGCTGCGGCCCGACCTCGAGCGGATGCTCGAGGACGCCCCGCACACCCACGTCGGAGACACGCCGCCGGTGTCGGAGCTGCGCGTGATCGCCCACCGGGCGCCCGGGGAGCACGGACACGACCTGCGCAAGCTGTGGTGCTACCTCCATGTGGACCAGACGCGGTACACGGTCCACTTCTTCCCCGCCGACACGCCGCCTGGCGTCGACGCCCCGATCCGCGCGGGGGGCGCGTATTGGATCGGCGCCATCCGGTTGTCGGACTTTCACGAGCACCCGCTCCAGTTCCCGGGACGCATTGCGTTCCAGAACGCGTCGCGCGAGACGATCGCCTTCGACACCCTGCACGTCGAAGGTCGTGCCGGCGACCGGTGGGTCCGCCTGAAAACGTTCCGCGACCTCGTGGTGCCGGCGCAGTCGCAGGTGCAGCTCGCGAGTCTGGCGGCGCTCGCCTACGCGCCGGGCGTCGAGCCGGGCGAGACGCGGTTCCTCGCGCATATCGCCGCCAACCTGCCGTATTACGCCGCCGCCATCGTGGCTGGGGGCGACCGGGGATCGCGTTTCGCCGCCCTCACCCGCCTGCGCGACGGGCAGGGGCGCCCCCTCGCCTCCCTGATCGAGAACGCCGTCGTCGGGGTAGTCGGGACCTGGGCGGCGTTCCCGCTGCGGCGGGTCGACTTCGCGCCACCCGGCCTGCGCGCCGCGCTCGCCACCTTCCATTCTCGCCCACACCGCACCACCGAGGAGGTGACAGCCGCCCTGCCCCTCCCCGGCGTGTGGATGACCGCCCAGGCGGGTGAGCCCTGGGCCGCGCTCCCGGCCCCCCGCGACCAGCGGGACGAAGGACCAGAAGAGGGACCCACGCTGCGCGGGCGTCGCTGGCGCTGACCTAGCCGGCCGTTGCCCCCGGCTGCAACTTTCCGTCCAGCTTGTGCGTCTCATTCGTGATGCCGTTCCCAGGGCATCCCATCGCATGAGTCCCTGCGCTGGTAGGCGCGATCCATCCAACGGGAGTTTCACCGTGGAACGACGTGAATTTCTCCAGGTCTCCGGTGCAGCCGCCGGCGCGCTCATCATCCCCGTCTGGGGTCGCCCCGTCGGCGACTTTGCGGGGTCGCTGACGCCGATTCCGACGGCTGACAAGAAGCGGCTGGCCGACGCGGGCCTCACGGCGGCGCGCGGGCGGGGCGCGACGTACGCGGATGTGCGCATCGGCCGCTACCTGAACCAGTTCATCCAGTCGCGCGAAACCAAGATCCAGAACATCACCAACACCGAGTCCTACGGCGTGGGGATCCGGGTGATCGCGGGGGGGACGTGGGGGTTCGCCGCGACCAATGACGTGACCGAGGACGGGGTCGCGCGGGCCGCGGCGCAGGCGGTCGCCATCGCCAAGGCGAACGCGCGGCTGCAGGTCGAGCCGGTACAGCTGGCGCCGCAGCGCGGGTACGGAGAGGTCAGCTGGCGGACGCCGATCACCAAGAACGCGTTCGAGGTGCCGATCTCAGAGAAGGCTGACCTGCTGCTGGCGGTGGCCAACGAGGCGCTCAAGACGGGGGCGAATTTCGTGAACGCCGGACTGTTTCTGGTCAACGAGCAGAAGTACTTCGCCTCCACCGACGGCTCGTACATCGATCAGGACGTCCACCGCATCTGGCCGAACTTCGGCGTCACGCTCGTCAACCAGGAAACCGGAAAGTTCGAGACCAGGCAGGCGCTGAGTGCGCCGATGGGAATGGGGTGGGAGTACCTGGCGGGTCGCCCGGAGGGCCGGGTGGCTGGTCCGACCGCGGTCACCTACGCCATGTCCTACGACATGATCGAGGACGCGCGCAACGCCGCCCGCGAAGCCAAGGAGAAGATGGCGGCCAAGTCGGTCGAGGCCGGCAAGTACGACCTGGTGCTCGATCCGTCACACCTGTGGCTCACGATCCACGAGTCGGTGGGGCATCCGCTGGAGCTCGACCGCGTGCTCGGCTATGAAGCCAACTATGCCGGCACGTCGTTCGCGACGCTCGATAAGTGGCGCAGCAAGTCGTTCAACTATGGCAGTCCGCTGGTGACCCTGTTCGCCGACAAGACCCAGCCCGGCTCGCTCGGCGCCGTGGGCTACGACGACGAGGGCGTGAAGACGAAGCGCTGGGACCTGGTGAAGGACGGTATCCTGGTGAACTACCAGGCGATTCGCGACCAGGTGCACATCCTGGGCGAGTCCGAGTCGCAGGGATGCTGCTACGCCGACAACTGGAGCTCGATCCAGTTCCAGCGGATGCCCAACGTGTCACTCGCGCCCGCGACGGCGGCGCTGACACCCGCCGAGATGATCGCCGGGGTCGACAAGGGCATCTACATCGTGGGCGACAGCTCGTATTCCATCGATCAGCAGCGCTACAACTTCCAGTTCACGGGCCAGCTGTTCTTCGAGATCGCCGGCGGCAAGATCGTGGGCATGCTGCGCGACGTGGCCTACCAGTCGAATACGCAGGAGTTCTGGAACTCGTGCGTACAGATCTGCGACCAGCGTGACTACCGCATGGGTGGCTCGTTCTTCGACGGCAAGGGCCAGCCGGGGCAGATCAGCGCCGTCTCGCACGGCTCCTCCACGGCGCGATTCAACGGGGTCAACGTGATCAACACGGCGCGCCGCCTGTAACGCGCGCAGCCATCGAGAGAACAAGAGCCACCCATGAGCGCCTTCACTGCTGCTGAAGCCCGCGCGATTCTGACCCGGGTGCTGAGCTATTCCCAGGCGGACGCGTGCGTAGCCAACCTGTTTGGGAACGCGGGCGGGAACATCCGCTACGCGCGCAACACCGTCAGCACCGCCGGCGCGACCGGCGACCGCACCCTGGTGGTGCAGTCGAACTACGGCAAGCGCTCGGGCACCGCGACGATCAACGAGTTCGACGATGCGTCGCTCGAGCGCGTGGTGCGCCGCACCGAAGAGCTGGCGCGCCTGGCGCCCGAAGACCCCGAGTTCATGGAGCCGCTGGCGCCGCAGCAGTACGTCACCACCAACGCGTGGGTCGATGCCACCGAGGCGATCACCCCCGAGTTCCGGACGGAGGTGGCGGCGGTGAGCATCGCCGCGGCCAAAGCTCGCGAGTGCGTCGCCGCGGGGTTCTTCACCAACGGGGCGCAATGGCAGGCGATGATGAACAGCAAGGGGCTGTTCGCCTACCATCGCGGGACCCAGATGAACTTCACGGTCACGATGCGGACCGCCGACAGCACCGGCTCGGGGTACGCCCTGCGGGACTACAACGATGTCGCCCGGTTCGACGCCGCCGAGGCGTCCCGCATCGCCGCCGAGAAGGCGGCCGCCTCGCGTGAGGCGCGGGCGATCGAGCCGGGCAAGTACACCGTCATCCTCGAGCCCGAAGCGGCGGCGGGGCTGATCCAGTTCCTCACCTTCAATCTCAACGCCCGCACCGCCGACGAGGGGCGATCGTTTCTGGCCAAGGCCGGGGGTGGGACCCGCGTGGGCGAGAAGCTGATGGACGAGCGGGTCACCATCTATTCGGATCCGGCCCACCCCGATCTGCCGACGTCACCGTGGGCGGCGGACGGCCGGGCGTACCGGCGGCGCAACTGGATCGAAAACGGCGTGCCGCGGCAGCTGTTCTATTCGCGCTACTGGGCCGACAAGCAGGGTGTGGAGGCCGTACCGGCACCCAACAACCTGATCATGGCCGGGGGCGAGGCATCGCTCGAGGACCTGGTGCGCGACACGCCTCGCGGGATCCTGCTCACCCGGACATGGTACATCCGCCCGGTGGATCCGCAGACGCTGCTGCTCACCGGCCTGACCCGGGACGGCACCTTCTACATCGAGAACGGCACCATCAAGCACGCGGTGAAGAATCTGCGCTTCAACGAGAGCCCGGTGATCATGCTCAACAACCTCGACGCCCTGGGCACGGTCGCGCGGGTCAACGGCGAGTTCGGGCTGTCGAGCCTGATCCCGGCCATGCGCATCCGTGACTTCACCTTCACCAGCCTCTCGGATGCGGTGTAGATCGCAGATGGCAGGGGGCAGATGGTGGAACGCATCTGCCCGCTGCCGACTGCCATGAGACGCCGGGACTTCCTGCAAACCTCCGCCGCCACCGCCCTGGCGGCACTGGCACCGGGAGCGGAAATTCGGGCCGCCGCCTTGGGCCGGCGCCGCGCCGATTTCACCTTCACGCGGCTGCGCTACGAATCGGGAGACTGGGACGTGGACCAGCGCATGCCAGCGAACCTGCTGCACTCGCTGATCCAGTACACCACCGTGGTCGTGGACGAGCGCGAGCGCATCGTGCCGCTCGCGAGCCCAGCGGTCTTCGAGAGCCCGTTCTGCTACCTGGCCGGCCACAAACTGGTGCAGTTCACCCGTGCCGAGCGCGCGGTGTTCGAGCGCTTCGTGCGGAACGGCGGCTTTGTATTCGCCGATGACTGCAACCACGACATCGACGGGCTGTTCGCCAAATCGTTCGAAGCGCAGATGACCGAGCTGTTCGGTCCCGACGCCCTGGTCCGTCTGCCCGCCGACCACGATCTGTACCGCGTGTTCTTCGAATTCCCGGACGGACCGCCGACCACCTCCCTCGAGCTGAACGGGTGGGGCGACGACCTGGTGCACGACTACCTGCGGGCCATCCTGGTGGACGGGCGCATCGGCGTGTTGTACAGCAACAAGGACTACGGCTGCGAGTGGGACTACGATTTCCGCAACAAACGGTTCCTCGCCGAAGACAACACCAAGTTCGGGGTGAACATCGTGCTGTACGCGATGACCGCATGAGCCCGGGACGATGACCGCGACCGTCACCGAGCGCGACCTGGCCCGTCTCGGCGAGCGCCTCACGGCGCTGCGACAGGAAATCGCGCGCGTCATCGTGGGACAGGACGCGACGGTGGATGAGCTGCTCACCGGATTCCTGGCTGGCGGGCACTGCCTGCTCGAGGGCGTCCCGGGTCTGGCCAAAACGCTGATGATCCGAACCCTGGCCGATGCGGTGCACCTCTCCTTCCGGCGCATTCAGTTCACGCCCGACCTGATGCCGACCGATGTGGTTGGCACCGAGATTCTCGAAGAGGACCACGCCACCGGGAAGCGGTTCTTCAAGTTCGTCCGGGGACCGGTGTTCGCGCACATCGTGCTGGCGGACGAGATCAATCGCACCCCGCCCAAGACGCAAGCCGCGCTGCTCGAAGCGATGCAGGAGCTGGCGGTGACCTACGGGGGTACCGCCTACCCGCTGGCGCGGCCGTTCTTCGTGCTGGCGACACAGAACCCGATCGAGCAAACCGGTACCTATCCACTGCCCGAGGCGCAGCTCGACCGGTTCCTGCTGCACGTCCGCGTGGACTACCCGCAGGAGCGGGAGGAAGTCGACATCCTGCGCCGAACCACGGGGGGCGATACGCCAACCGTCACCCCGGTGCTGACCGGAGACGAGATCCTCGCCGCGCAGGCGCTGGCGCGCGAGGTGCGCGTTTCGGACGATCTGCTCGCCTATGCGGCGCGCCTGATCCGTGCCACGCGGCCGCCACAGACGGAGCTGGACTTTGTGCGCGAATGGCTGCGCTGGGGGGCGAGCCCGCGCGCGGGGCAGTCGCTGGTCCTGGCCGCCAAGGCCCGTGCCCTGCTGCACGGCCGCCTCGCGGTCACTCTCGACGACCTGCGGCACGCGGCACTCCCCGTGCTGCGCCACCGGCTGCTGGTCAACTTCCGCGCCGAGGCCGAAGGCGTGTCGCCTGACGACGTGACGCGCCGGGTGTTGCGGGAGGTTCCGGAGCCGAGGAGCCCGCTCGCCTGACGGCAACCCCGCAGTTCATCGCCCCGCGCACCCTCGCTGCGCTGCGCGATCTCGAGCTGGCGGCCCGCGCGGTGGTGGACGGGTTCATGTTCGGGATCCACCCGTCCCGCCTTCCCGGACCCGGACTCGAGTTCAGCCAGTATCGCAGCTATCAACCCGGCGACGACCCCCGGCGAGTGGACTGGCGGCTGTTCGCGCGGACTGACCGCTACTGGGTGCGCGAGGCCGATACGGCGACCAGTGTCACGGTCCAGCTGGTGGTGGACGCCAGCGCCTCGATGGCGCAGTCCGAGGACGGCGCCACCAAGCTCGACTACGCTCGCCTGATCGCGGCGGCGCTCGCCCTCCTGGCGCTGCGCCAAGGGGATGCGGTGTCCCTCCTCACGGTCAACGACGTCGCCCCGGGCTTCCTTCCGCCGCGCCGCGGCCACCGGCACCTGCACCGTCTGTTCCAGACGCTCACGGTGCTGTCGCCGGCGGGACAGTGGCCGGGGTGGCCGGGCCTCGAGCGGCGCCTGACCGCCGGCGGGCACCGCGACCTGGTGATCGTCATCAGCGATCTCGCCGAGCGCGAGGAGGAGATCCGCACGGTGGCCGGCAAGCTGGCCGCGCTGCGCCATGACGTGTCGCTGCTGCACATCGCGGCGCGGCGCGACGTGACCTTCGACTACCACGGGGTCGTGACCTTCGAGGAGCTCGAGACCGGCCGCCGGCTCACCGTGGATGCCGACGTGGCGCGCGCGACGTATCTCGAGCGCCTGGACCGCGATGACACGGAGCTGCGCGGCGCCTGTGCAACGGCACGCGTGGACTACCTGCGACTCACCCTCGATCAGCCCGTGGATCATGCGTTGCGCCAGTACGTCGTCGGCCGGACGCGCCTGCGATGATGGGCGTGCTGGCGCCGGCATGGCTCGCCGCACTCGCGGCCCTGGCTGTGCCGCTCGCGATCCACCTGTGGAGCCCGCGCGCACGGCACCCGGTCCGCGTCGGCAGCATCCGCCTGCTCACGGGCATCCCACCCACCGCGACGCGCTCGCTGCGCCTGCGCGACTGGTGGCTCCTGGCGCTGCGTCTCGGTGTGCTGGCGGCGCTGGTACTGTCGCTCGCCGGCGTCTACTGGGTCCCGGAGCGCGCGCGCCCGGCCACGTGGGCGCTGCTGAGCGAGGACGCGCTGGCGGAGCGCGCGCTGATCGACTCGCTCCGCGACGCCGGCCTGGAGCTGCATCTCCTCGAGGGCGGGATCCCACCGCTCGGCGGCCCGGCCCTGCGGTCGGCGGGCGCACCCTACGACAGCGGTTCGCCCGCTCGACCAGCCTCCCTCGCGCCCAACGTCTGGTCGCTGCTCGCCGAGGCTGATCGCCTGGCACCGGCCGGCACGCGGTTCTTGGTCGCTGCCCCGCTCGTGGCCGATCGGTTCCGCGGCGTGCGGCCCGCGCTGGCGGCGACGGTGACATGGCGCCCGGTAGCGGCGCGCGCCGCGCCCGCGCAACCGCCACCCGCGCGCGCGCGCAGCGTGTTGATCCTCGCGGCACCGGGCCGCGGCGATGACGCCCGCTACCTGGAAGCGGCCATTCGCGCTGCGGCGGCCATCGGGGCGCCCGGCGCCGAGGTGGCGCGCGCCGCCACCACCGACCCTCCGCCCGCGCTGGCCACCGCGGATTGGATCGCGTGGCTCGACGAGGCCCCGCCACCGGCAGCGGTGGTGGATCGGGTACGGACTGGCGCGGTGTTGTTCACGCAGACCGGTCGCGACAGCGTCGTCACCGGCGGCTCACCCGTGCGCACCGCGGCGGCGGGGCCGGCACCCGTGCTCCCGCGTCGCGCGCCGTTCGACGGCCGCGGCGCCGCCCTCTGGACGGACGGCAGCGGACGTCCGGTGCTGTCCGTTGAGCGCGAAGGCGGCGGGCTCGTGTACCGTCTGTACGGTCGCCTCGACGCGGCCGGCCTGGCGCTCTCCCCGACCTTCGCCGTGGCGATTGCCGAGCTGTGGCGCGGCTCGGACGTGCCGGATCCACCGGCACCGGCGATCACGGCGGGTCAGGCGCTGCCGGCTACCGGTGCGGCACCGCCGGCCCGCGGCGCGCCGCCGGGCGCGGTGCTGCTGGGCACGCCGCTGTGGGTCATTGCCGCCGTGGCGTTCGCCTTGGAGCGCTGGCTCGCCCGGCGGGTCGAGCGGGTGGGGGCCCGATGACTCCCGATCGCTTGAGCGCGCTCGCGGCGCGGTGGAATCGCCGCTGGGCGCTCGCGGCCCTCGGTCTCGCGGCCGCCGCCGCGCTCGCCGCCACCGTGACGATGACGCGTTGGGCGGGCTTGCCGATCGGGCTGGATGTGTTCACCGGGCTCGCCCTTGGCGGGCTCGCGCTCCTCACGGTGCGCCGCCGCCGCCCGCTGGTGGATGCGCGCACCATCGCGCGACATCTCGATCGCACCGTCCCCGACCTCGGCGACAGCACCGAGCTCGTGCTCGCTGACGCGGTGGCGTTGTCCGGCCTCGAGCGCCTGCAGCGCGAGCGGGTCGGCAGGGTCCTCGATTCGCTGGCCGAGCCGCCCTTGCCGCACCCGGCGGGACGACGCCTCGCTCGGGGTGCCGCCGTCCTGGTCATCGCGGCCGCCGCCCTGGCACTGCTGCCGTTCCCGTCCCGTTCGCCGCGCGCCCGGTCCGTCGCCGCGCCGCCGGCCGCTGCCCCGTCCGCCGCACCGAGCATCGACGGGGTCGATGTCTCGATCGACCCGCCCCGATACGTCGGCCGCCGGCGGCGGCACGGCACGGCATGGGATCTCGATCAGGTCGAGGAAAGCGGCCACGTCACGTGGCGGGTCCGCATCGGCGGGGCGGTCGAGCAGGCGGCGCTCCTGACGACCGCCGGGGACTCGCTGCCGCTGCAGCCCACGGGCGACGGGGGGTTCACCGTCGCGCTGACCGCGACGACATCGCGCCTGTATCAGGTGGTCGCAACGGGTCCCGGTGGGCGGGCGGCGACACCCTATCATCGCCTGCTCGTCGTCGCGGACGCGCCGCCCGTGGTCACGGTGGTACGACCCGATCTGCGGACCGCGGTGGCGGCGGATGCGGCTCCCGTTGCGGTCGAAGTGCTGGTGCATGACGATTACGGGCTGCGCGACGCCGACATCGTAGCGACCCTGACGTCGGGCCAGGGTGAAGGTGTGAAGTTCCGTGAGCAGCGGCTGTCCTTCGATCGGAAGGAAGTGCGCCGCGGCGGCGGCTGGCGCCTCACGCGGGCCCTCGACCTGCGCGCGCTCGGCCTCGGTCCCGGCGACGAGCTGTACTTCTCCGTAGTGGCGCGTGACAGCCGCGTCCCGCTCCCCAACGAGACGCGATCCGAAACTCATTTCGTGGCCGTCGCGGACACCGGGTCGCCGGTGCTGGCTGATTTCTCGGGGATCGCCATCGACATCCTGCCGGAGTACTTCCGCAGCCAGCGCCAGATCATCATCGACACCGAGCGCCTGCTCGCCGAGCGGCGCGGGATCACCTCGCAGGAATTCCGCGATCGCTCGCAGAACATCGGGCTCGACCAGCATCTGCTGCGCCTGCGCTACGGCGAGATCGTCGGCGACGAAACCGTGATCGACGCCCCGCTGGGCGTTGACGAGACCGGCGCCGCTGAAGTCCACGAGCACGATACCGAGGAAAACGCGACCCGGCTCGCGCAGACGGTCAAGACGACCCTCAAGGCCGCGCTGCAGCAGATGTGGGATGCCGAGCTGCGGCTGCGCACGTCCGATCCACAGGGGGCCCTGCCCTACGAGTACCGCGCTCTCGAGCTGCTGAAGCAGGTACAGCAATCGGCACGCCTCTACGTACAGCGCACCGGCTTCGCCCCGCCCCCCCTCGAGCCGGATCGCAACCGGTTCACCGGCGAGCTCGACGACATCGCGTCGCGCAGCGCCACCACCATCCGGGTGGCGGCCGATTCGCTGCCGGCGGTACGCCGGGGGCTCGCCCTGCTGGACCGGCTCGCGGGCGGCGCGCCGCCGGCCCCCGGCGACGTGCAGACGCTGGAGCTGGCCGGACGGGAGATTGCCCGGCTGGCGGCCGACGATCCTGCCCGCCATCTGACCGCGCTGGGGCTCGTGCGCACCCTGATCACCGCTCTGGCGCGTGACGGGTCGCCGTGCCCGGGGTGCGTCGCTCGGGCGCGCCAGGCCCTGTGGTCCGCGCTGCCCGTGCCCGCCGCGGCGCCGGCGCGTGCCGCGGTGGCTCGCGACGGCGTGGCACGGCGCTACTTCGAGCTGCTCGAGACGCTGCCGTGACGGCACCACGCCGGCGAGCCGCCGCACTCATCGTTGCCGTGGCGTCGCTGCTGCTGTTGGGCCTGCGGCCAACGCGCAGGGCCGCCGTGACGCCGAGCGACGTGGTGCTGGCCACACCCGGTGCGGACCCGGCCACCGCACGCCGCCTGGCCGACTCAGCCGGCGCAGCCGTCGTCCGCATCCCCGAGGACGTCGCTGATGGAGCGGCGCTGGCGCGCGGGCGGGCCGAACTGCGGACCGTGATCGTCACCGGCTGGGGTCTGGAGCGTGACGACGCCGCGGCCCTCGCCGGCGTGACGGTGCTGCCGCGCCCGGCGGCACTCCCTGCGGGTGTGGTGTACGTGTCCTTCCCCACCACCCTCACGCTGGGGAGTCGCCTGGTGATCGAGGGCGCGACGCACGGCATCCCGGCCGGGGCGCTGCTGCGCCTCAGCGGTCCCGGGGGTTCCGCCGACTCGGCGCGGCTGGGTGAGGACGGGCGCTTCCGCCTGTCGGACGTGCCCCGAGCGGCGGGCCGGCAGGTGTACCGAGTGGAAGGGATCGGGTCTGCGGAGTCACTCGGCGTGTGGGTCGCGCCGCCAGCATCGCCGCGGGCGCTGCTGCTCCAGGCCGCACCCGGTTTCGAGCACCGCGTGCTGCGCGACTGGCTCGCCGAGCGTGGCGGGGCAGTCGCGGTGCGCACCGCGGTGAGCCGGGACCGCTGGCGCACCGAGTTCGTCAATCGGGCGCCCCTGCCATTGGTGCCGTTGCGCGAGCCGGAACTCGCGGAGTTCGACGTCGTGATCACCGACCGCCGCGCCCTCGACGGGCTGGCCCCACTCGAGCGACGCGCACTCGAACGTGCTGTCACGGAGCGCGGCGTGGGACTCATCGTTTCCGGAGACTCGCTCCCGGGTTTTGCCTCCGCAGCGGTGCCGGAGCTGGGCGAGCGACGCGTGCGCCCCGACCTTCCCGGTCACGAGCCGCCACGGACCGCGATCCCTGCCGAGCCGGCGGTGCTGCGCGAGCGCTACGCGGTCGCGACCCTGATCCGCGACGGCTCCGGCGCCGCCATCGCTCAGGTCACACCGCGAGGCGCAGGCTGGGTGGCGCTGTCGCTGGCGAGCGCCACCTCGCCGTTGTGGCGCAGCGGGGAGCGGGATGCGTATGCCGCCTTCTGGTCGCGCGTCCTGACGGCGGTGGCGCGCGCCCCCGTCGCGTGGCGAGTGCGCGACGAGCCGCATCTCGTCCATCACGCGCTCCGTGTGACGGGACCCGGCGCAGGGAACGTGGTCCTGGTGAAGACACCCGACGGCACACTGGATTCGGTTTTCGTGGCCGTGGATCCACTCGAACCCCGCCAGGCCCACGGCACGTACTGGCCCCGGGCGGCGGGATGGCACACGCTGGCGCCCGACCAGGCCGACAGCATGTCCCTCTTCGTCGGGGACGCGACGGCGTGGGCCGGCGTGGCCGCCGCCGCGCGCGTGACGGCGACGGCACTCGCCGCCACCCGGGCCCGCCCCGGCGGGGTGGAATCGGGACCGCGGCGGGAGCAAGGACGGCCCATCCCCCGAGTCTGGGTGTTCGTCCTGTTCGTTGCCGCGGCCGGGTATCTTTGGAGCGCGACGCGCCGCTGAGCGGCGACCACCGCATTCTGGGGTTCACACTGCAGACAGGAGTCGCGGTTGATCATGACCAAACGGATCGTGCAGTTGAGCGTGATCGGAGCGCTCGCGCTGACGAGCGGCGGGGACCTCACCGGGCAGCAAACCACGCCGGCGCGGCCCCGCCCCTACCCGGTGTTCGAGACACCGGGATTCGCCCATGCGGTGGCGGCCGGGACACGAACGCGGACCGGGCAACCCGGTCCGAACTACTGGACGCAATACGCCCGCTATCGGCTTCAGGCGACGCTCGACCCGACGACGAAGCGTCTCACCGGCCAGGGTACCGTCGTCTATCTCAATCGCTCACCCGACACCTTGTCCTCGCTGACGTTCAATTTCTACCAGGACCTCTTCGCGCCGGGCGCCATCCGCAACGAGCCGGTCAACGTGACCAAGGGATTCGAGCTGTCGCGCCTCACGGCGGCGGGGCAGGTCCTCTACCCGTTCACCGGCGACGGGCAGCCGCCGGTGCGGCGCTTTGGCACGCTGGCAGGGGTGGCGCTACCTCAGCCGCTGCTGCCCGGCGACTCCGTCGCCCTCGAGTTCGAGTGGGCGTTCGAGGTCCCCGAGCAGGGCCCACGGATGGGCCACGACGGCGAGGTGTTCTACATCGCTTACTGGTATCCGCAGCTGGCGGTGTACGACGACGTGAACGGCTGGGTGCAATATCCGCATGAGAGCCAGTCCGAGTTCTACATGGACTATGCGGACTATGACGTCGCGATCACCGTCCCGGTGGGATGGCTGGTCGGCGCCACGGGCGCGCTGGTGAACCTCGAGGAGGTGCTCCCGCGGGCCGCGCGCGACCGGCTGAGCCGGGCCCGGCACACCGGCGACGTGGTGCACGTGGTCACCGCTGCGGACCGCGCGGCGGGCCAGGCCACCACGGTCGGGCGCGGCGGCACGCTCACCTGGCGGTTCCGGGCCACCAACGTCCGCGACTTCGCCTTCGGCACCTCTGACCGGTACGTGTGGGACGCGACCAGCGCCGGGGTCGGTGACTATTCCGGCGACGGCAAGGCCGACACCGCTGCCATCTACGCGTTCTACCGACCCGCGCGCGACACCTGGCAGCAGGGGGCGCGCGACACGAAGTTCGCGGTCGAGTTCCTGTCGCGGTTCCTGTGGCCGTATCCCTACCCCCACATGACGGCGGTCGATGGCATCAACTCGTGCGGCGGCATGGAGTACCCGATGATCACCTGCATCGGGGAGCCGCGAGACAGCACGGATCTGTTTTTCACCGTGTTGCACGAAACCGGGCACATGTGGTTCCCCATGATGGTCGGCTCGAACGAGCAGGCCCACGGCTGGCAGGACGAAGGATTGACCACGTACAACACCGCCCAGGGCCAGGCGGAGTTCTACCACCGTCCCGGTGATGCCAGCCTCTTTGCCGGGTACCTGCGCTTCGCGCGCCGCGGCGACGAAGTGGAGCTGATGCGACACGGCGAGGAGTACCCGGTGCTCTCCGCCGCCTACGGCGTCGCCAGCTACTCCAAGATGGCGTCGATTCTCCGCATGCTGCGGGGTCTCATCGGCGAGGAGACGTTCACCCGCGCGTACCGCGAATACGGGCGGCGCTGGGTCAACAAGCACCCCACCCCCTATGACCTGTGGAACAGCTTCAATGTTGCGGCGGGTCAGGACCTGTCCTGGTTCTGGCGCACCTGGTTCTACGAGACGTGGACGCTCGACCAGGCGATCGCCTCCGTGACACCGGCAGGCGACGCGCTCGAGGTCGTCGTCGAGGACCGCGGGCTCGCCCCGATGCCGGCGCGCGTCGCCGTCACGCGGGCTGACGGCACCGTGGACCGTCTGGAGGTGCCGGTCGAGGTGTGGCTGGGCGGCGCCCGCCGTCACACCCTGCGCGTGCCCAATGGGGCGACGGTGACTCGGATCGAAATCGATCCCGACGGGCAGTTCGCCGATGTCGATCGCGACAACCAGCGCTGGAGCCGCGACACGGACACGGGCGGCCCCGAGTAGTTGTGGCGCGCTCGCCACAAGCCAGGGGAGGCGGCGATCTCGCCCTCCCCTGGCCTTCTTCCTGCAGCAGGGCGACCAAGGTATCGTAGGTGTGCCGGCTGCTGACGGCTTCACGACTCATCACAGGTGTACGGCAGGAAGGGAGACACGGCCATGGTCCACCACTCCCCGGCACGGCGTGCGGCCGCCTTGTCGGGTGCCTTCGCGATCAGCGCGATCGCTTTCCCGATTGCATCGCCGCAAACCCCGGCTCCCGAGGTGGTGGTCTACGCATCGGAGCTGCCCAAACGAGCCCTTTCCGAATTCGAGTTCTGGGACGATGCGATGTCACCCGGCGGCAAGCTCGCGGGCACACCCCAGACCGGCGGCGATCTCGATCCGCCGCCCGAGGACGATCCCCACGTGACGCTCAAGGTCACGGTACGGGGTGGTGTTCCCTACCGCTGCTGGATTCACATGAAGGTGGGCGCGCCCAAGGGCGTGTCCAAGGCGAACCGCATCTGGGTGCAGGTGAGTGGTGCCGTGGACGCCAGCGGCAAGGAGACCCTCACGCCGGGATCGGGGAGCTACCTCACCGCACAGGGACCCGCACGGCCGGGCTGGTCGTGGGTCGGGTGCGATGTGGCAGCCGGAGGCGATCCGTTGATCCGGTTCCGGTCGGACGGCGAAATCACCGTGCGACTGCAGGCCGGTATGGAAGGCGTGGGGTTCGATCAGCTGGTGCTCAGCCCGGCGCGCTACCTCCAGCAGGTGCCGGCCGATCCGGTCGTCGCCAAACCGAACTGAGGCGATCCATGACAGCAACGACTGGCGGCCGCGCGCGTTTCGACTGGCCCGAGCTGATTGCCGGCGCGGTCAAGGTGGCGGTGGTGGCATTCGTGGTGCTGCAGGCCAAGGAATACCATGATGCCGGACGCTTCGACACGACCGGTACCGGTGCTGACGCGCTGCTCATCGGCGGCGGCACCCTGGTGGTGAACGCGATCCTCGGGTGGTGGAAGCGCTGATCAGGCCTACTGCCGATAGCTGATCCGGTAGATCCGGCCGCCGTGATCGTCGGAGACGTACAGCGACCCATCAGGCCCGACGGCGAGTCCGACCGGCCGGTGCGCGGCGTCGTTGGAGGACTCCACGTCCCCACCCGCGAACCCGCTGGCGAACACCGTCCACGTCCCGACCGGCTGGCCGTCGCGGAACGGGACGAACACCACATTGTACCCGCCCTGTGGCGGCAAACGGTTCCACGACCCGTGAAAGGCGATAAACGCCCCGCCCCGATACGCGGCCGGGAACTGTTCCCCCGTGTAGAACGCCAGGCCGTGCGGCGCCCAGTGCGCCGGGAACGCGAGTGCGGGATCGCGCGCGCTGCCGCAGCGGCCGACCATCTTCCCATCACCACCGTATTCGGGCGTCAGCACTTTCTTCTTTTGTGCCGGGTCGTAGTAGCAGTACGGCCAGCCGTAGTCGCCGCCCTGCACGACATGGAACAACTGCTCGGCTGGTAGCGCTGAGCTCTCGGCCTCGGTGAAACGCTCAGGCCAGAGGCGATGGAGATCATCCTGCCCATGGTCCATCGCGAACAGGGCACCAGTGGATGGCTCAATCGCGAGCGCCATGGGGTTGCGCAGGCCTGTCGCGAAGCGCTCGCCCTGCTCCTGGGTCCGAGGACCACCGTCTGTTGCGAATCGCCAGATGCCACCCGCGATCGCCAGCAGATCGCACGGATCCCGCCCGGGCGAGCCCGGCTGCCGATCCTCCTCCTGACAGGCGTTCGAGGGCGCACCGATGGTCACATACAGCATGCCACGGGACACCGCGACTCCCTTCGCGGCATGCCAACGGCGAGCCAGCAGCCCGTGGGCCACCGTATCCGCTGCCGCCGTCGCAAACGGATCCGCGGTCCAGGGCCACCGCACCACCGCGTCGTCGGTCGCGAAGTACAGGTACCCCTCCGCAAGGGCGATCCCCATTCCTCCGCCGGGCCCGAAGCGCTCCCGCACCTCCAGCATGCCGTCGCCGTTCCGGTCGCGCAGTACCAGCACGCCGCCACCAGCGCCACGCACGGCGGCGTACACGTCGCCGTTGGGCGCCACGGCGAGATGGCGCACGCGGCCCAGGCTGTCCGCCACGACAGCGGCGCAGAAGCCCGCGGGGAGGGTGAGGCCAGCATTGTCTGGCGCGCAGGACGACGGCAGCGGCTGCTGGCCGGCGGCAGGGACCGCAAGGAGGACCGCGCAAATGGCGACACGGATCGTGGTCACCTCCCCATGGTACGCTCCTTCGCGGATTTTGGGTAGCCGATCAGACAGGTGACCGGAACCGGCCACCACCGGCGTGGCAGCTCGCGTGCCTCCCAGTCCCAGTCGTCGGCGTCCCGCACGAGCGCGCGCAGCTCGTCGGGGGTGTAGGTGCGGAGGCACGACACGATTGCGTCCCAGAGCGCGACCAGCGGCACCACGGGCACCACGAAGGTCCACAGCAGTCGATCCCACCGAAACGGCCGCAGGAACGGCACGGCCAGCGGCGTGAGGACGAACCCGAGCATCAGCGCGAGGGCGGCGAGCGAGCGGTGGGTGACCTCGAAGACGGCGATCCCCTCTGCCCCACGCTGCGCATCGCGCAGCACCGCCGCCGCCGCGGGGGGAGAGAAATGATGGAACGTGGTGAACAGGGTCCGAAAGCCGCCGAGTCGCGTCGGCACGGCCGCGGCGTCGATGGGGGCGGCCTCGACCCGGACCCGGTTCCCCAGGCTGGCACGCAGGCGATTCAACGCGTCTGCATTCGGGTATTTGTCGGTGAGCACCAGGTCGGGGGCGACGCCCGTGGCCGCGAGCTCGGGCAGGAGCCTGAGCCACGGCCCGCCCCCACCCGACCCGAGGTCGACCACCGTGGTGGCGCCCGATCGCCGCAGCGCACTGCTGAGGACGGGGGCAGCCACCCCGTAGTGGTGGACGAGGGTCAGCACGGCTTGCAGCAGGTCGGTGACGGCATCACGGACCCCCCGGGGGCACCACGGCTGGTCGTGCACCTCGATGAGCTGGAGACGGGGGATCAGGGTCACGGTCGGACCACTATATTAGCGCCGATGCGCACTGCCCTGCTGGGTCTCGCCCTGCTGCTGCTCGCCGCCTGTGGCAAGTCGGCCGACGAGCGCGCGCGCGACGTCGGCATCTGTGCGGATACCTCCGACGTCGCCCGCATCGCGGCGTGCCTGCAGGGGCGCGGCTGGGAGGTCACGGCCGCCGATTCCGCCGCCACGGCCGCGGCAGCGGCGCTCGACAGCATGTTCCACTGGCAGCTCGACTCGACCTGGCGCGCGGACACGATGCTGCACGCCAGCGACATTGAGCGGTGCGTGGCCCGGCGCGGCGACGTGGCGCAGTGTCTCCGACTCGCGGGGTGGCCCGCTCAGCGCGCCACCGCCACGGCGGACTCGATCTGGAACCTGCGGGCTGCGGACCACCGTGATCAGGTGCAGCGGTGCGTCCGGGGGAGCGGCGGTGGCAATATCGCCGACTGCCTGATGCTCTATTACAAGTGGTCTCCCGAACGGGCGCTGGCGGCGAACGACTCGGTCCAGACGGCGCGCCTGCGGCGGTGAGCGGCGCGTCGCCCACCCGGGCTGGCCTGACGTGCCCACCCGCCGTATCCTAGACCTCACCTTCACCACCGGAACCGTCAATGTCGATCTCTGTCGAACGCCTCGTGCAGGAACTCGAGAAACTCAAGGGCGAAATGGACGCGGGCAGGCTGCGCTCCGGCGAATACGATCAGCGACTCGCCCGGGTCATCCAGGAGCTGCGGGACCGCGGCATCGACGCCGACCGCGCGGAGATCACCGCCGCCGTCGCCGATGCCCTGTCGCGCGGCGTGATCACGCCGGGCGTCAAGGCCCACCTGGAAAAGCGCCTCGGGATCGCCTGACGTGCTGCCGCGACGACCCGCACGACCCGCCGGACTCATCGCGGTCCTCGCCCTCACCGCATCGCTCCCCGCCCACGCCCAGCGCGCACCCGCGCCACCGCCCGATATCGACGCGTACGTCGCCCGTACGCTGCGGACCTTCCAGGTACCCGGCGTGGCGGTCGCGATCGTCAAGGACGGTCAGGCGGTGCTCGCCCGCGGCTACGGCATCCGGCGGGTCGGCGACACGACGAGGGTCGATGCCCGGACGCGCTTCGGCATCGCCTCCAACACCAAGGCGTTCACCGCCACCGCGCTCGCCCTGCTGGTGGAAGAGGGCCGGCTCGAATGGGACGCCCCCGTGGTGCGCTACCTGCCGTGGTTCGCGCTCTCCGACCCGTACGTCACGACGCAGCTCACGGTGCGTGATCTCCTGGTCCACCGCTCGGGCCTGGGGCTGGGCGCAGGCGATCTGCTGTGGTGGCCCACCTCCACCTACGACCGCCACGAGATCGCGCGCCGCCTGCGCTACCTGCCGCTGGCGACATCGTTTCGCTCCACCTACGCCTATGACAATGTGCTGTACAGCGTCGCCGGCGAGCTGATCGAGGCGGTGAGCGGCCAGTCGTGGGAGCAGTTCGTGCAGACCCGCATCCTCGACCGCGTCGGCATGTCGCACACGACGCTACTGCACTCCGATGCCGCGCAGGAGGGCAACGTCGCCACGACGCACGCGCTCGTGGACGGCGCCCCCCGGGTCACGCCCCCGATGCTGTCGGACAATACCAACCCCGCGGGCGGGATCAACACCGGCGCCGAGGACATTGCCAAATGGCTGATCGTGCAGCTCGACTCGGGCCGGCTGGCGAGCGGCGAGCGGCTGTTCAGCCAGGGGACGACCCGCGAGCTGTGGTCGCTCGTGACACCGATGCGGGTCGAGACACCGCCGCCACAGCTGGCGCCCGCCCGCGCCCAGTTCCAGGGTTACGGTCTCGGCTTCGGCATCCGCGACTTTCGCGGGCGCAAGATCGTCACCCACACGGGCGGCCTGCCGGGGTACGTCTCGCGCGTCACCCTGGTCCCCGATCTGCGACTCGGCATCGCGGTGCTGACGAACGCCGAGTCGGGAGACGCATTCGAGGCCATCACCTATCACGTGCTCGATCACTACCTCGATGCGCCGTCCCACGACTGGATCGGAGCGTTCGCGACCCTGCGCCGCCGCGCTGACTCACTGGTGACCGCCGCCGAGACGAAGATGGCAGCGGCGCGGGACAGCACATCCCGTCCTTCGCTTCCGCGCTCGCGCTACGCCGGTACGTACCGCGACGCTTGGTACGGCGACGTGCTCATCACCGACGAGGGCGGGAAGCTGGTGATTGCGATGGCGCACACCCCGGAGCTGGTAGGCGAGCTGGAGCACTGGCAGTACGACACCTTCGTGGCGCGCTGGCGCGGCCGGGAGAACATGAGCCGCGAGCTGCGCGCCGACGCGTTCATCACCTTTCAGCTGACCCCGGAAGGCACCGTCGAGCAGGCGAAGATGCAGGCGGTATCCCCCGCCACCGACTTCAGTTTTGACTTCCACGATCTACTGCTGAAGCCGGTCACCCGATGATGCAGGGAAGAGACGCGACCGCGAGCTGCTGACCGCGGTGCGCCATCATCTTCCCAGAGAAGGAGCGGGCGACTCATGCAAACGCGGCACGCGCTCATGGTCTTGGCGCTCGGCGTGGTCCCCTCCGTGGCCGCTCAGTCCCCCGTACCGGCGGGCGACTCGGTCTACGTGGTGGAGTACTACTACACCGCCAGCTGGGGTCATGCCGACGAGTTCTTCCAGCTGTACGTCAAGAACCACCTCCCCATCATGCGTCTGGAGCAGGAGAAGGGGCACATCCTCGACCTGGTGATCGAGCGCCCGCGGTTTCACGGCACCGAAGACGGCCGCTGGGACTTCCGCGTCCGGATCACCTACCCCAGTGCGGCGGAGCACGCCCGCGGCACGCCGGTGACCGCCGAGGACCGCCGTCGGCTCTATCCCGACCAGGAGGCCTTCGCGCGCGAAGAGCAGCGGCGCTTCGCGATCCTGCTGGCGCACTGGGACCTGCCGGTTGAGCGGGTGACCGCCGGCTCCTAGGCGTGTCGGCCACGGTGCTGCTCTCGCTGCTCGTACTGCAGGCCGCCGCCCCCGCGGCCGCGCAGCGCCCCACCCTCCCCGCCGCCGAGCGGGCGGCGCTGGTGGACGCGTTCCGGCTGGCCGACGCGGTGGCTGACTCGATCTGGCCTGGCTGGGGTCGGGTGCCGTTCGAGGTGCTGCTCGTCACCGCCGAGCAGGAGTTCCTGATCCGGCCCGCCCGATCGCCGGCCGGGTTCGATTCGTTGGGACGCGACTCGGTCCTCGATGCGGAGATCTGGGTGCGCCCACGCACCCTGGCGCCCAATCTGCTGGCTGCGTTCCCCGTGCTCGGGCCGCCGGCCACGGTGGTGGCCGGCGACATCGCGTCGACGCGCGGCTCCGCGGCTGACTGGGTGCTCACCCTGCTGCACGAGCACTTTCATCAGCTCCAGATGGGCGACTCGGACTACGTCGCGGCCGCCGCCGCGCTCGACCTGGCCCGGGGCGACACCACCGGGATGTGGATGCTCGACTACCCGTTCCCCTACGACAGCGAGCCGGTACGGCGGGCATTCGATCGACTGTCGGTGGCGGTCGCCGGGGCGCTCACCGCTGGCGAGGCCGACGCGTTCATGACACGGGTGGCCCGCGTCCCCGTCGCCCTGGCCGATTTCCTCGGCCAGCTTTCGCCCGCCGACCAGCGCTATTTCTGGTTTCAGGTCTGGCAGGAGGGCGTGAGCCGCTACACCGAACTGCGGGTCGCGCTCGCCGCCGGGGAGGCCTACGCAGAGGCGGCCCGCCGGCTGCGGGCCAGCATCGAGCGGGAGCTGGCGGAGCCGGACCTGGCGGGCCGACGACGGGTCTCGTTCTATGCCCTGGGTGCGGGACTGGCGCTCGTCCTGGACCAGACCGATCCATCGTGGCGGGAACGGTACCGCACACACAAGTTCGCCCCGCTGTTCTGACGCACCGATCCCAGCGGTGCCGAGCGGCCGAGCCCGGACGGGCTAGCCGGACCGCCGCCCCCCCTTGCACATTCTCCCGGTGTGCGGCACGCGTTCCCTCAGCACCGTCTTCATGAAGCAGGGCCTTCCCCAGAAAGGACTTCGGGCAACCTATGCTCCGTTCTCTGACCGCCGTCGCCGCGGCGCTCGTGCTCTCGGTCGGCTGCTACCACGCCACGATCGAAACCGGGCGAGCGGCATCAAGCGAAGTCATCGCCAAGCCGTGGGCCAACTCGTGGATCTACGGCCTGGTGCCACCCGCCACGGTATCCACGGCCGCCCAGTGCCCCAACGGGGTCGCCAGGGTCGAGACGCAGCTGAGCTTCCTCAATGCGCTGGTCGGCGCACTGACGTTCGGGATCTACACGCCGATCAACATCCTGGTGACGTGCGCCAGCGCGGGGACGGCCAGCGCGCCCGATCTGCTCGTTCCCGATCGGGCCACCCCCGATGAGATCGTGCGCGTGATGACCGAAGCGGCGGAGCGCACCGTCGCGCTGCACCGCGGAGTCGTCGTGCAGTTCTGACCATAGACCGGGACGCCGGCGCGCGGGTCGCCGCACCTCGCGCGCCGGCAGTCGCGGCTGGCATTCCCCACGGCTGGAGTCACACCGATGCGCCTCGCCGTCCCCGCTCTCGTCGCCCTCGCCATCAGCGGTTCGCAGGATGTCGCACTGCGGGTGCTGCGCGTCACGCCCGCCGACGAGGCCGGACCCACCGCCATCGTGACCGTCACGTTCGACCGCCCCGTGGCGGGCGCGCTGGACCGGTCCGTGGATCCAGCCACGATCCTGCGCATTGCGCCGCCGGTTGCGGGACGGCTCGAGTGGCGTGACCCCATCACGATCCGGTTCCGGCCCGATGTGCTGCTCGAGTCGGGAGCCACTTACACGGTGACGGTGGCGAACGACTTCGCGGCGATGGACGGCAGCCGGCTGGCGGCACCGTATCGGTTCTCATTCGTGGTGCGGGGCGCGCGTGTGCTGACGGCGGCGCCGACCTTTCGTCAGCGCAACCCGCAATACGTCGTCCCGCGCGCCTCGTTCGAGCTG
>QKHC01000023.1 GCA_003251175.1 Gemmatimonadota bacterium | reverse complement strand
CAGAACCCGCTCTCCAGCCTGCACCCGCTGTACACCGTGGGCTGGCAGATCATCGAGATGATCCAGGCGCACGACCCGGTCTCGCGGAAGCAGGCGCGTGCCCGCGCGATCGAACTGCTTGGCCTGGTGGGCATTCCGAAACCCGATCGGCGCGTGGACGAGTACCCGCACCAGTTTTCCGGCGGCATGCAACAGCGTGCCATGATCGCCATGGCACTGGCGCTGAACCCGCTGCTGCTCATCGCCGACGAACCCACCACCGCGCTCGACGTCACGGTGCAGGCGCAGATCGTCCGCCTGTTGCGTCGCGTGCAGCAGGAGTTCGGCACGGCGATCATCATGATCACGCACGACCTCGGCGTGGTGGCCGAAGTGGCCGACGAGGTGATGGTGATGTACGCGGGGCGCGTGATGGAGATGGCGCCACGCCACGCCCTGTTTGCGTCGCCCAACCACCCGTACACGCGCGGTCTGTTCGGCTCGAGCCCGCGCGCCGACGTCGAGCACGCGCGCCTCACGCCGATTCCGGGGCAACCGCCCAGTCTCATTTCGCTCCCGCAGGGGTGCCCGTTCCAGCCCCGGTGCGGTAATGCCATCGCCCGGTGCTCGACCGAGGCGCCGCCACTGCTGGCCGCGCCCGACGGTGCCGGCCATCGATCCGCCTGCTGGGTGACCACGGAGCAACCGTCATGACCGCGAGCGTCGAACCGCGCGCCGACGCGCCGCTTGTGCGTCTGGAGCACGTGGTGAAGCGGTTCCGCGTCAAGCAGGGCGGGCTCTTCTCGCGCTCGCCGGAGCATGTGCATGCGGTCTCCGACGTGACGCTCGACATTGCCCGCGGCGAGACGCTGGCCCTGGTCGGCGAGACGGGATGCGGCAAGTCGACGCTGGCACGCTGTATCGTGCGCCTGCACGAGCTCACCGCGGGGCGCCTGGTGTTCGATGGGCAGGACATCTCGACCGCCTCGCAGGACGCGTTGCGCCCGGCCCGGCGGCGCATGCAGATGGTGTTCCAGGATCCCTACGGGTCTCTCAACCCGCGGCGGCGCGTGGGATCGATCATCGGCGACCCGTTCGAGATTCATGGACTTGCGGACGGCGCGGAGCGCCTGCACCGCGTGCAGCAGCTCATGGAGCTGGTGGGACTCAATCCCGAGCACTACAACCGGTATCCCGGCGACTTCTCCGGCGGCCAGCGACAGCGCGTGGGGATCGCGCGGGCCATCGCGCTGAAACCCGACTTCATCGTCTGCGACGAACCGGTGTCCGCGCTCGACGTGTCCATCCAGGCGCAGATCCTCAACCTGCTGGCCGGGCTGCAGGAGGAACTGGGGCTTACCTACCTGTTCATTTCGCACAACCTCTCGGTGGTGCGGCATGTGAGCGACCGCGTGGCGGTGATGTACCTGGGCTCGGTGGTCGAGGTGGCCCCGGTGCGCGCGCTGTACGACCACGCGCGACATCCCTACACACGTGCGCTGCTGTCGGCCATGCCCGTCCCTGCGGCGGAACGCATCGGCGATCACGAGGAGATCATCCGCGCCGGCGATCCCCCGGCGCCGATGGATCCGCCCAGCGGCTGCCTCTTCCACCCGCGCTGCCCGCGCGCGCAGCGCCGGTGCGCCATCGAGGCGCCACCGTTGGCGCGGCGACTTGCCGACGGCACGGATCACCTCACCGCGTGCCACTTCCCGCTCGCCGACGGCGAGGCTCTGCTGGCCACCGCCACC
>QKHC01000071.1 GCA_003251175.1 Gemmatimonadota bacterium | reverse complement strand
CCAGCCCGCAAATCGTCTCGCGGTCGGGGGGATCGGCGGGATCGCCCTCCGGCAGGGTGATGGCGCGCGAGGCGAGAAAGTCGCGCACGCCGTCGTAGCGCGGCTTGCCGTCCACGTAGTCGCGGTAGTCACGGTCGATATCGAAGGGCGTCACGCGGCTCCCTTCCCGGGCGGCGCGGCGCGCGAGATACGCGTCGAACAGCTCCTTCCACGCGGCGGCATGGACGGCCGCGGTCTTCGTGAGTACACCGTCGAGGTCCGCCAGGATCGCCGCACAGGCCGCCAGAGACCTGCCGGCGGCGCGGTCGTGCCGGCCAGCCGACGGGCGTGACGGATCGGTCATTCCGCACTCCGCCTTCCGCATTCCGCCTTCCCCGCCTCGCACCCGCTCCATCGCTGCCGCAGCACCGGCATCACGTACCGCCCCACCAACCGGTGCACCGCGCGGTTCTGACCCCGCTCCAGACGTCCCTGGAGCGACGAGGTCGCGACGATCGTGGCGTCGAGCCGCGGCACCACGAACAGAAACTGCCCCCCGTACCCCCAGGCAAAGTACACGCGCTCCCCGCCTAGTTCGCGCGACCACCACAGGTACCCGTAGTCGTAGCCGTTCCACGGCGACGTCACCTGCGGTCGCCACGACGCCCGGATCCATTCCTCCGGTACGATCTGCCGGCCGCCGGCGCGCCCGCCGTCGAGATACAGCTGTCCGATGGCCGCCAGGTCGCGGGGCCGCAGGCGCATGTTGTTGCCGCCGAGGTAGATCCCCTGCGGGTCGCGGTCCCAGGGCGGCAGCGCAATGCCGAGCGGGGCGAACAGCTCGTCGCGCGCGTAGGCGAGCGTGCTCTTCCCGGTGGCGCGGGTGAGCGCGGCGGACAGCAGGTGCGTGTTGCCGGTCGAGTAGCTCCAGCAGGTGCCCGGCTCGCAGACCAGGGGCTGCTCGAGCGCGTAGCGCACCCAGTTGCGCGACGACACCCACGCGCCGTAGCTGCCGAAGGACGTCCCGTCCAGTCCGGCGGTCATGGTCAGCAGGTGGGCGAGGGTGATGCCGCGCTTGCCGTCGTCGAGCGCGCCGCCGAGCGGCCCCAGCACTTCGGCGACCGGCTGATCGACACCGCGCAGCCGACCGTCGCGGATGGCGATGCCCACGAGTGGCGAGAGCAGCGTCTTGGACACCGACTTGACGTTCACCGCGCGGTCCGCCGTCATGCCGCCGTAGTACGCTTCGAGCACCCGGTCGCCGTGCTGGGTCACCAGCAGACTGGTCAGCCGGGGCAGCTCGGCTGCGTGGGTCACCACCGAGTCGAGGGTGACGAGGCGGGCATCGAGCGCCGGCGCGACCGGCAACGGGCGCGGCCACGGCGTCATGAGCACGGCCACCGTGGCGACCGCACACATGAGGCCGACGCCCGCGACGCCAACCGGGCGGACCAGCCGCGCGCGCTTCATAGCACAACAATACACGGGGAGCGGCGACGGGTTCGCACGGATCCTTGACGGCCGCTTGACTGCCGCCGAGAATCATGCGGCCGGTCACACCGGAGCCACCGATGCCACCGTCAGCCGAGCCCGACCTCGTGGCGGATTTGCCGCTCGACCAGGCTCACGCGTTCATTGGATCGCGCGCCGACTACTACCTCCCCAGATGGCGTCGGGCGAGCACGGGCTCCCGCGCGCTGGGCTTCAACCTCGCGGCCGCGGTGTTCACCCTGCACTGGCTGCTCTACCGGCGCATGTACCGCGCGTTCTGGATTGCCACGGGCACCATATTCGCCGTGCTCCTTGTGGAGCAACTCGTGCTC
>QKHC01000040.1 GCA_003251175.1 Gemmatimonadota bacterium | reverse complement strand
GAAGCCCTTCGCGTCGTTGAACCACTTCACCTTACCCTTGGCCATACCGTTGCTACCTCAATCTGTTGCTGGGGCATCGCCCCGGACTGGATCGACCCAGGTCACCGCGACCAGGGACGGGCTCAAACAAAAACCGCGAGACAGATGTGGTCCCCGCGGTGCGCAGACAGCCGGTGACGGTGCCACGTATTGCTTGAACCGTGGGCAAAAGTACGATTCGGTCTCGTGGGGCGCAACGCTCCCGGGCGGCAGCCCCAGCCGGAAGAGGACGCGACTGTTGCGACGATGTCGCAACAGTCGCGCGTGACTAGGAGCGGTCCGGCCCGCTGTCGGCCCGCGGGACGGCCGGCAGAATGACGGCCTCGCGGAAGCGCTGCACGGCGGCCTCATAGCTCCGCAGTCGGCTGACGATCGTCGCCGCCGTCTGCTCGGGCGCGCGGCCGCCCCGTCGCTGACACGTCGGCAAAAGGGCGATCAGCGAGTCGACCTGCACGTTTACCCGCCGCGCAATGCCCCGGACCGAATCGCTGTAGGCAGTGTGGGCCATCTTGGCCCGGCCCTGGCGCAGGAAACTGCCCGCGCTGCCGCACAATCCTCCCAGCCGCTGACCGGCCAGGCGGAGCTGCGCCGAGTCGCTGCGCGAGCGCATCACCCGGTCGATGCCGCTCTTCAGCTGCGCGACGCCCCGGCTGCTCGTCCGCAGCCCGTCGAGATAGCGCTGCTGGGCGGGTGTGGGGGTGGCGTCCGGCTGTGGCCCGGCCGCTTGCGCCCACAGGGCCGGCGGCACGCCAGCCAGCAACGCGATGCCGACCCGCGTCCCCACCGCGAGAGTCTGTCTCAGTGTCATGTCCACGGGTTATAATCCATGGATGGCGATCTACGCAACCTCTCGCGTCGTGCGCACGTTCGAGGACCGCGCTGAGGCGCTGGCGCATTTCTTCCTCCGCGCCGGCGAAGCCCCCCGCCTGGTGGCGTACGACGACGGCTCCGGGTGCCCGCTGGACCAGGCGCTGGCGGCGCTCGAGTGGACCGCTGCCGTCGGGCTGCTCACTGAGGACGACCTCGTGCATGCCGCCCGGCTGGGACACGAGAGCGCGGCTGCCGTCGTGGAACGGCGCAGCGACGCCGGTCGGCGGTTCGTGTACCTCGGCCCACGCATGGATGCGCCCGTCGTCGATCCTCCCGACGGTGAGCTGCTGTATGACCAGCCAGGGGTCCGCGCCTATGCGTTCCTCGAGCGCACACCGGCCGTGGCGCATTTCCTCCACGCCACCGCCGGACGGGGCGCGGTGCTCGCGCTGCTGGGACGGCGCGCGCCCGAGCTGCGCCACGTGCGGCGCTGGGCGCAGGATCTCCTCGTCAACGTCGCGGTGGGAAACTCGACTGCGCTGCTCGCTGGCTGGTTCGCAACCTCGGGCGCGGGCCTGCTGTTTCTGCCGGGCGACGCCTACGCCTACCACGAAGTCATCATCGAGGGCTGAGGGCACCGCCCCCCGGGCGATCATCGGTCGGTGGAGAAGTGCACAGCCATGAATTCACACTTCCACAATCGTGTGGAGATCACGGGAAGCCGCGATGCGTGGCCCGTTTGCGTTCCACACGCTGTGCACATTCAGTTGAGCTAAACCGAAGGAACATCGGCACTTGCGGGATTGGGAGGGGTCGCTAGATTGACCCCTGCGTCACCGGGGGAAGGGTTGGGGCCTCGTGTCCCGGCCACGCCACGATGACGGGTCCGAACGGAAATTTCGGGGAGAGCGCCGACGCACAAGGGCTCAGGTGCTCGTCGATCCGGGAGTAGCTCGCCGCTTCGGACTGGTGGGGCCAGTCGCGTGCCCCGTCCACGCCGACGTAGTGCCTCGGCGTGCAGTGCGGAAGGTCGGTCCGCGACCCGATCTGACCCGCAGCACTCACAGCGGTGAACCGAGCGGCCCGGCCAGGCTGCATCGGGGATGGAAGCCGGAGCCTCCGGACGCCCTACCGAGCGACGCATCAGTCAACCGGCGGCGACGGAGAGAAGAACGGCGGGAGCGAATCCCCCGGCTCCGGGTAGCCGTTGTGCGAAGCCCCCGGTCGGCCTCGTGCCGCCCGGGGGCTTCGGCATTCCGCCAGCTGTGCATCGCCGGCCCGATGCTTCACAACTCCACTTGGGCGCCCACCTCGAACACCTGATTCGGCGGGATGCGGTAGAATGAGGTGGCTCGCAGGGCATTGCGCGACATGAACGCGAACAGCCGCTCACGCCACTTGGCCATCCCCGGGCGATCGGTGGCGATGAGCGTCTCGCGTCCCAGAAAGAACGTCGCCGCCTCGACCCGGATGTCGAGTCCCCGCACCCGGCAGGCATCCAGGATCTCCTCGATGTCGGGATCCTCCATGAACCCGTAGCGGGCGACGACCGACGAGAACCCCTTCCCGAGTCGTCGCACCGTGATGCGCTCGCCGGGCGGCACGTGTGGGACCTCCTCGGTGAGGACAGTGAGGAAGATCACCTTCTCGTGCAACACCTTGTTGTGCGCGAGGTTGTGAACCAGAGCGGGCGGGGTGCCCTCGGGTGTCCCGTACATGAAGACGGCGGTGCCCGGGACGCGGATCGGCGGCTCGGCCGCCAGGTCGGCCATCAGCAGCTTGAGCGGTACCGACTTTTCCTGCATGCGGCGCGACAGAATCGCCCGCCCCCGATTCCAGGTCGTCATGAGCAGGAACAGCACCGCCCCGACCACCAGCGGGAACCAGCCACCCTGAGGGATCTTCAGGGCATTGGCACCGAGGAACGCGAGCTCTACCGTCAGAAACGCCCCGCACAACAGCATCGCCGGGAAGAGCGCCCAGCGCCACACTTCCCGGACCAACAGGAACAGCAGCAGCGTGGTCAGCACCATCTCGCCCGACACGGCCACGCCGTAGGCGGCGGCGAGGTTGCTCGACGTGCGGAATCCCACCACCAAGGCGATCGTGATGACCATCAACGCCCGATTGATGTCGGGCAGGTAGATCTGACCGATCTCGCGCGAAGACGTGTGCTCGATCTGCATACGGGGGCAATATCCGAGGAGCATCGCTTGGCGCGTGAGGGAAAACGCTCCCGAGATCACAGCTTGCGATGCGATGATGGCCGCGGCAGCCGCCAGCACCACCAGCGGCATGAGACCCCACGAGGGCGCCATTCGGAAGAACGGCGCGACCGCGCTCGCGGGGTCGGCGAGCAGCAGCGCCCCCTGGCCGAAATAGTTGAGCAGCAAGCCCGGCAACACCAGTGAGAACCAGGCGAGACGGATCGGGCGCAACCCGAAGTGTCCCATGTCGGCGTAGAGCGCTTCGCCGCCGGTCACCACCAAAAACACGGCCCCCAGCACCAGGAACCCCCCGAGGCCGTGCGCTGCGAAGAACCGCACGGCGTGATGTGGGCTCAACGCCCACAGCACGGCAGGCTGGGCGATGATCTGGGCGAGCCCCAGCACCGCCAGCGTGAAGAACCACAGCACCATCACCGGGCCGAACACGACGCCCACGCGCTGCGTCCCATGGCTCTGAACCAGGAACAGCGCGATGAGGATGCCGATGGTGACGGGGATTACCCAGTGCGCCAGCGGCGGTGCGGCTACCTGCAGCCCCTCGACAGCGCTGAGCACCGATATCGCCGGCGTGATCACGCTGTCACCGTACATCAACGACGCACCCAGGAGTCCGAAGACCACGACCACGCGGCGGGAGGCCAGGGCTCGTTCGCCCCGGGCGCGCTGGAGCAGTGCCATCAACGCCAGGATGCCGCCTTCCCCGCGGTTGTCGGCGCGCATCACGAAGACGAGGTACTTGATCGAGATCACGACGACCAGGGACCAGAAGATCAACGACAGCACCCCCAGCACGTTGGTCGGCGTCACCGGCATGGCATGCTGCCCATGGAACGCCTCGCGCAGGGCGTACAGCGGGCTTGTACCGATATCCCCGTACACCACGCCCAGAGCAGCCAGGCCCAGGGCGGCGAGGTAACGACCGCGCGGCCGCCCCTTCGTCGCCTCAGAGGGGGGAGCGATGTCAGCGCTCATCCACACCTGCCAGCGCGGCGGCGAGGAGTACGAGTTGTCGCGTGCCCGTCCGGGCCGTCGCGATGTCGGCCCACTCACGCAGGGTGTGCTGGTCGCCGCCCCGAGCCCGGCCCACGGAGATGGCGGGCAGACCGCGGACCACGCCCACGTTGGCGTCCGTCGAGCCCGACGGGATCGCAGCTGGCCCACCAGCGAACGACCAGCCGAGATAGCGGAGCACGTCCACCGCCGTCAGCACGAGCGGGTGCGTGGCTCGCGGTGCGAGTTGGTCCGGTGTGCCTCCGGCGGCAGTGCGGAGCATCCACTCGCGTCGGAACGTCACCGACTCGGCCGTCGCCGCGATTTGGCACGTGGCGACGATGGTCGAATCGAGACGCTCGAGCAGCACCGGGTCGACCGTGCGGAGATCGACGGTGAACGCGACGTCTTCCGGAATGGCGTTGACCACACTCCCGCCGCGGATCATGCCCACATTGTACACGGCGCTCACCGGCGCGGCGGGGTCGGGCAGCGGTATGCCGTAAATGTCCAGAATGCACCGTGCCGCCGCCCGCATGGGATGCGGCTTGCCACGTGACGTATTGGTGTGCGAGCCCGCGCCACTGAACACCATCCGCGACCAGTAGATCCCGAGGGCCCCGTAGTGCACCGGCCCCAGCGCTCCGTCCACCGCGACCAACAGGTCCGCGGCGTCGTGGTCCAGCCAGTAGGCCATGCCGCGCAAGCCCAGCTCCTCCTGCACCGTCCACAGCAACACCACGTCGCCTCGCGCCCGCACCCCGGCGGCCTGCCACGCGCGTGCCAGCGCGAGGAGGTTCGCCACTGATGCGGTGTTGTCGAACACCCCGGGGGCGTGGAGGGTGCTGTCGGTGCGGTGCACGGTCAGGTCGGTCCCGAGCGGGTGGACCGTATCGAGGTGCGCGGCGAGCACGAGCCGCGGGCCGTCACCCGCGCCCGGCAAGACGGTCCACAGGTTGCCGATCGAGTCCACCTCGACCGTCAGGCCCAGCGCTTCGAGCTGGGTGCGCACGTACGCTGCCCGCTGGCCTTCCTCGCCAGACGGAGCCGGGATCTCGGTGAGACGGATCCACTCGTCGACCTGCTGTGCAAAATGTGCATCGACGAACGCGAGCGCGGCGCGGACCGGCGGAGAGGTCGCCAGTGCCGGATCGAACTTCGATCCCGCCGTCGTCTGACCTGTCACCGGCGCCACGAGCATCGTGGCTGCCAGCAGCCACCAACCGGAAGTGCGATCGAACACTTGTGCCCCCCGTTCGGACTTTCCCGTGCCCCGGCGCGTGAAACGGATGGGCGCCGAGGTCCCGGCGCGGGTAGGTTAGGTGGCGTGCTGTCGACTCACAAGATGCCCGCGGGCCCTACGGCGCTGCGGGCCGCCGCGCTCGCCGAGCTCCGCGCCGCGGTGGCGGCGGCGCGCTGCGCCAGCTACGTGGCCGGGCTCGCCGCGGGAGACTTCGCCGTGCGCGAGATCCTGCTGATCGCGCTTCAGGAAATGGATCGAGCGGAACGGGTCCTGCGCCGCCTGGGAGACTAGCCGGGGCCCGCTGTGCCGGGTGGTGTGGGAGATTCTTCGCCTGCTGACCGGCGCGGCGTCCACGGCAGCAAATGCGGGAGATCCCCCTCTCGTTCGTGCTCCTTGTGGAACGGCAAGCGCTCCGCGCGAACGGGCAAGAGATGTGCGATCGAGTTGGCGTAGTATTCGAGCAACGGACGCCCCCGGGGGAGCACGATGAAGCTGTCGCGCTCCGCCACCACCAGCCGGCGCAGACGCAGCATTCGCCACGCCCGTGC
The DNA here is from genome assembly GCA_003251175.1 of Gemmatimonadota bacterium. Classification (GTDB taxonomy): domain Bacteria; phylum Gemmatimonadota; class Gemmatimonadetes; order Gemmatimonadales; family GWC2-71-9; genus SZUA-544. The sequence continues at coordinate 1,374 of QKHC01000040.1, read as the reverse complement.
CCACACGTCGTCGATGGGGAGCGTGCCGCGGACGACCTTTGCGTTGACATCCCGCAGCCGGTCGCGAAACACGTCCAACCGCTCGAGCAGCGCCGCGCGGGGGATCACGGACTGGCCGAACGACAGCAACGCAGCCGCGGCGAGCGGTACCGGCGTGACCGGGATGATCGCGCCGATCCGCGCCACCAGTTGCTCCACCAGCTCTGCCAACACTGGGAGGCGTCGCTCTCTCGGCCAAGTGAGGACATCGGGCGGCGCGTCCCGCAGCCATGCCCGGAGCGACAGGGGTGTGCCGAAATTCACCGCCACACGTCCGTAGCGCTGCAGGCGTCCCGTGAGTAATCGCCACGTGTTTCCGAGCATGTAGGAGCCGACCGTAGACAACTGCGTCAGTCGCCCGGGCCGGTCGGCGGGATCGAGCAGCTCGCGAATGAGCGACCGGTCCTCGAGCACGCGGTCATAGTTGATCGCGACGGGGACGAACCAGATATCGCGGTCGAAGGCGGGGTCGAGCACGGTGCGACAGAGGTAATCGACCAACCCCAGCTTGGGCGGCCGCAAACGGCCGTCGCGGGTGAGGCCTCCTTCCGGGAAGATGCCCTGTGTCACGCCGTTTCCGGTGATGAGTTGCACATAGCGCTCCAACACCGTGTGATAGAGCGGCTCGCGGAACCGGCGACGGATGAAATAGGAGCCGAAGCTCTTGAAGACGTACTCGAGCGGCCAGGCACGCGCCCACTCGCCCACCGCGTAGCTCACGTGCACGCCGTAGGCGAGCACGTAGGCGACGACCACGTAGTCGGCATTGGAGCGGTGATTCATCAGGTACACGACGACGTCCCGCTTGGGGATGCGTGAGAGCGCGGCCTCGTCCTGATGGTCCACCGACACCTTGTACAGCAGGTTGACCAGGATCTTGGCGAGGTTGTAGCCGACCTTGTAGTACGACAGGATGTTGAAGTGGGGCACGATCTCGTCGAGATAGACTTCGACCTGGTGCCACACCGCCGTCTCGGGCGTTCCCGTCTCCTCGGCGTGGCGGCGCACGGCGACGGCGATGGTGGCGTCGTTCCGCAGCGCCTGCTTGGTGAGACGCGGCTGCTGGAGCTGGTAGCGAGATACCCGGGTGCGGAATGCGTGCAACGTCCGCCGGGCGGCTCGGCTGGCCCACGTGGTCACGCCGGCGGAGACTCCTCCCGCTTGAGCTGCGCGTACCCCATGCCCCTGAGTCGGGCGATCCGCTTCCCCATCGGTGGATGGGTCGCGAAGACGTTGGCGAACCACCCCTCGCGGTTGTCGAGCCGTCGCCCCAGGGGGTCGGCAATGCAGAGGTGCGCCGCACCACGCTTGATGGCGCGCGTCGGGGCGTCAGCG
>QKHC01000090.1 GCA_003251175.1 Gemmatimonadota bacterium | reverse complement strand
GCCCTCGTACGTCGTGAAGATGTTCTCTTCACCGGACGGGTAGTCGAACTCCCGCTGGTTGGTACGGGCGAACACCCACTCGTCGGTCATCTCCCCGTAGTAGATCTCCGGCCGTGTGACCGCGAGCGACACCGTGGACGCCGGCGGGAGGTCCTTGATGAACAACACCGGCAGTCCTTCGTCGGTCACTTGATTCACCGGGCCCAAGGTGAGCCCCATCCCGTGCGTGAACGTCAGCCGCTCGTTGATGAACGTTCTCGTCGGCAGGGAGGCTGGATTGAGCTCGCGCGGCGAGAGCAGAACCTGGCGATACTGGCCGTCGATCCAGTACCGATCGTCGTCCACGGAGAGGAAGTCGTAGTACGTCCGAATCTCCTGCAGCTGCCCGAACGTCTGCAGCAAGGGGTCGCGATCCCACAGCCGCACGTTGTCGATGGTGGGGCGGTTGGCCCGGATGTCTGCTTGCGTGAGACCGGCCTCGCCGGTCAGGTCACCGGTCACCACGGACTCGAGCCCCCAGGCCTGCCGCGTCGCCGCGATGTGGTGGACCAGCTGGGGCGTTTCCTTGACCAGCTCGTTGGGGGCAACCACCAGGCGCTGCACGATCGCCGGGTAGATCCCCAGTCCGACGAGCGACAGCCCGAAGTACAGCGCCATGCCGATGACGAGGTTGCGCGCCAGCCGTCCGTCGAATGCACCCCACAGCACCAGGCCCGCGGCCACGATCGCGGCGATCCCGACCAGCCGCAGCATCGGCAGCGTGGCGTGGAGATCGGCGTAGCTCGCGCCCACGAGAGGGCCGGTCGTGGAGTAGAGCAGCTCGGGCAGGCGCACCAGGAACACGCGCACCCCCGCCGCCAGGAACAGCAGCGCGACGAGGCCCGCTATGTGCCAGCGGGCGGATGGCTCCACCGTGACCCGTCGCGGCGCCAGCACGACGTCGCGGCGGAGTACGTACAGGAACAGGATCGCCATCAGTGCCAGCACTGTGATCGCGGTCACGAGTCCAGTGATCCCCGCCAACACCGGAACGGTGAAGACGTAGTACCCGAGATCGCGCCCGAAGACCGGATCGGTGATGCCGAATGGTGTCCGGTGGAGGAACTGCTGGACCATCAGCCAGCCACGCGTCGCGCCCAGCCCGACGATCAGGCCCAGTCCCAGGGTGGCCGGCAGGGACAGGCGCCGGAGCAGCCGCGTGACGTCCACCAGCGTGGCGCCACCGATCTCCACCAGCGGCGGCTCCGGCACCACGCCGCGCTGCGCGAGACGCAGATTGCCGTAGAGAAACCCGAACGCGGTGCCCCCCACCAGCACCGCGAGCAGCGTTTCCGTGACGAGGCGGGTCGTGAACACGCGCTCGAACCCCACGGCGACGAACCATGGCCACTCGGCGGCCAGCCGCACCAGCGTGGGCAGCACCAGCACGACCGCGAAGATGAGCATGAGGAGCACCAGCCCGCGGCTACGGGACCGGCGTCCTCGCAAGCGAGTGACGCGCTCTCCGTTTGTCATAGAACGCAACCTAACACGCCGTCGCCGGGGGGGAACCTCGGCGCGCTGATCGCGGGCGTCGGGCGGCCCACTGCCCGTGCCGCCGGGTGCCCATTGCTCCGCGCCCCGGCCTCTCGCACCTTGAAGGTGATCGGGGGCGCCTCCTCGCGCGCCTCATGGGTGCCATTCCCGCACGGGGGGACGACTGAGCATTCCCGCTGTTCAGACCGCGGCGCTTCCCCGCGGCGATCGCCCGCTCGACGAGGAGATCGATCTCTTCGGGATGACTCACGTGGGACGGGTGCGGCCAGTGAACGAGGATCACTTCGTGCTCTGCACGCTGCATCACGCGATGACGGTGCACGGCACGAATCTG
>QKHC01000007.1 GCA_003251175.1 Gemmatimonadota bacterium | reverse complement strand
GAGGTCGATGTCGCTGATCAGATCCGCGAAGCTACCGCTGCCGGGCGCGATGTACGTGTTGGTCATGCGCACGATGGGCGGGTGTCGGAACGAGATCGCCCGACCGTTGCCGGTGGGCGGCTCCCCCATGCGGGCAGCGGTCTCGCGCGAGTGCAGCCGGCCCACCAGCACCCCCTCGCGGATCAGAGCGGTGTCCTGCGTGGGGGTGCCCTCGTCGTCGTAGGGCAGCGTCCCGCGCAGTCCCGGCGCCGCGCCGTTGTCCCCGACGTTGAGGACCGGCTTCCCGAACCGCCGCCCCAGCGTCATCATCTCCCGTGCCTGCGCGTTCTCGTACACGAAGTCGGCCTCGGACAGGTGCCCGAAGGCCTCGTGAATGAACACGCCGGCCAGCTCGGGGTCGAGGATCACCGGGTAGGTGCCGCCCCGGACACCCGGCGCGTCGAGCAGCGCCACGGCGCGCTCGGCCGCGGTACGGAATCCCGCGTCGTGACCCTGCGCCGCGTGCCAACCGCGCCGCAGCCCCACCGACTCGAGTGCCTTCTCGATCACACCATCCCGCCTGGCGATCGCCACCCCGGACACCACCACTTCCGGCCGCAGCTCGTACAGCAGCGCGCCCTCGCTGTTGCCGTACCAGTACTCCGTCACCTCGTCGCGGTAGCTCGCCTGGGTGTCGACCACCCGGCCGTCGAGCCCGAGCATGATCCCGTTGTAGCCCTCGAGCAGCCGCTTCTTGTCCGCCAGCGGGACGCCGCGCGCGTCGCCGTCGAGGTCGGCGACCACGTCCGCCTGCTGCGGGGGCACCGGTGCAAGGTGAATCGGAGTGTCGAGTCGCACGGCCCGCGAAAAGGCATCGGCTTTGCGTACCATTTCGGGAAGGCGCTCGAGCGACGTGAAGCTGACGATCCCCCAGCCGCATCCCCGGTTGAGGACGCGCACGAACCCGCCGACCGACTCGCTCTCGGTGGCGCTCTCGAGCCGCCGGCCGCGGTAGCTCACCGCGCTGGCCCAGGTGCGCTCGATGCGGATTTCGGTATAGTCGGCACGCGACGCGCGGAGCGCGTCGCTGAGGCGATCCTTCACGCCTCCAGGTCCCGGAGCTTCTCGGCGTAGTCGGGCCGCATCACGATCTCACCGTCCACGATGATCTCGCGATCCCACGGCAGGATGATGAAGTTCTCGGTCTGCAGCGCGTAGAAGTCTGGTCGGTAGCCACCGGTCATGAATGAGACCGCCGAGCGCACCTCGGCGGGCCGCAGATCGCGTACCGCGGCCAGCGCGAGCTTCATGGTGTCACCGCTGTCACACGTTTCATCCACGATCAGCACCCGGCGACCGGTCACGATCCTCGGGGGACCCGCGATCACGACCGGCCGGCTTCCTCGCTCGCCGCGTGTGATGGCCATCGAGGCAAAGTCGCGTTGCAGGATGCTGGCCACGACGGCGCCGGGGATCACCCCCGCCCGGGCGATGCCGATCACCAGGTCGGGGTCGTATTCGCGAAAGATCTTGAGGGCGAGCGCCCGGCACAGCTCGCCGAAGAACGCCCAGTCGACCTGCAACACCCCGTGCGGCGGGCGGCGGGCGGCGCGCATGTTCGCGGGAAGCCGGGATGCGGGTGGCATGGTCGCGAGAAGCTACATTGCGAACGCCGGAGCCCGCAAGCTATTTTCGCCCCATGGGTTTCTGGGGCCGATTGTTCGGCCGGCGCGGTGGCAGCGACCTCAAGCCGCAGCGCCTCGACTATCTCAACGAAGCGCTCGCCCTCGAGCGGCACGGCGACTACGACGCAGCGCTCACGTCGTATCGTCTGGCGCTGCGCGACAATCCGGCCGACGCCCGCATTCTCCAGAACATGGCGATTGCCTTCACCAAGACCGGACGCATCGATGAAGCGATCCGCCACTACCGCCGCGCCCTCGAGCGCGATGCCACCCTCCCGGGAGCGCACTACGGTCTTGGCTTTCTGCTCCTCAAGCGTGGTGACCCGGACGGCGCGGCACGCCACCTCCAGGCGTTCCTGAGCAACCCCCCCCGGGGACCGGACGGCCAGCGGTGGGTCGCGCACGCTGCCGACGCGCTGCGCGACCTCGGCGTGGCCGCCCCCCCAGCGCCTCCGGCGGTGCGGGAGGCCCCGTGACCCGGCGGGCCTGGGCCGCCATCGCGGTGCCGGGCCTCCTCGCCGTCGCCGGCACCTGCAGCCCCATCGGCGTCGATCTCAACGCGGTGATCGCGCTGGAAATCTCCCTGCCCGATTCGGGTATCGTGGAGGAAGGCGACACCATCGTGCCCGCCGCCCGGCCGCTGAACGGCTACGGGGACTCGGTGGCCGCCGACGTCATCTGGGCCACGCCCGACACCACCGCCCTGGCGGTGCTCGACTCCACGACGGGCGCGACCCTGGCGCGGCAACCGCCGTCGGGGAGGCTGCAGGCCCGCGTCGGAACCCTGCGGTCCAACTTCGTCACCGTCACCGTGCGCCCCCAGGCCGACACCCTGTTCGCCACCGTGCCGCTGCGCGACACCGTCATGGCCGTGACCAGCACCGATTCGCTGTCCAGCGACCTCACCGTCCGCCTGCAGGATCTCACCACCGGTGCCAGCCCCGTCGACCTCGTGGGGCGCCCCGTGGTGTTCACGCTGATCTACCCGAACGGCAGCGGGAGCTTCACATTGGAACCGGGAGACTCGTTGCTGACCGGCGCCGGTGGCGTGGCCTCGGTGCGCGTCCGCCTCGTCGCCCGCGCGCTGCCGGATTCCGCCGTCGTGGAGGCGCGGGCGGAACGCGCAAACGGCCAGACCATCCCTGGATCACCTGTCACGTTCGTCGTGGAGTACCTGCCATGAACGAGGGGACCCTCACCAAACTGTTCTTCGGCGCCATCGAGCGGCACGCTGCTCGTCCCGCCGCCTTCCGGTACAAGGCCGAAGGCGAGTGGCGGCCGATCACGCACCACGAGGTGGAGCAGCGCGTGCACCACCTTGCCGTTGGCCTGCGCGAACTCGGTATCCGCCCCGGCGATCGCGTGGCGCTGCTGTCTGAGAACCGGCCCGAGTGGGCCCTGGCAGACTATGCCTGCCTGACCGTCGGTGGCATCGACGTCCCCATCTACGCGACCCTGCCAGCCAAGCAGGTCGAGTACATCGTCCGCGACGCCGGCGCCGTGGCGATCTTCTGCTCGACCGCCGACCAGTTCGCGAAGGTGCGCGAGGTACGGGGTGCCCTGCCCGCGCTGAAGCATGTCATCCTCTTTGACCGGGACGCCAAGCGCGACGGCGCCATCGCTCTGGCGGAGCTCGAGGAGCAGGGTCGCGCCGCGGTCGGCAAGTACCCACGCTACCGGGAAGAGGCCCTGGAGGTGCAGCCCGACGATCTCGCGACCCTGATCTACACCTCGGGAACGACCGGCGACCCCAAGGGCGTCATGCTGACGCACAACAACCTCTACTCCAACGTCAAGGCGGCTCTCGAGGTCATTCCGATCTCGGCTGGCGACGAGGCACTCTCGATGCTGCCCCTGTCGCACGTGCTCGAGCGCATGGTGGCCTACACCATGTTCCATGCGGGCGTCGTCATCAACTACGCCGAGTCGTTCGAGGCCGTCGCCGCCAATCTCCAGGAGACCAAGCCCACGGTCGTGCTCTCGGTGCCCCGGCTGTACGAGAAGGTCTACGCCCGGGTGCTCGAGAACGCGTTGTCGGGCAGTGCGCTGAAGCGGAAGATCTTCTTCTGGGCGAAGCGGGTCGGAGAAGAATGGGCCGACCATACCCTCGCCGGCCTGCCAATCCCCGGGGGGCTGGCGTTGCAGAAGCAGATCGCCGACCGCCTGGTGTTCTCCAAGCTGAAGCAGCGCACCGGGGGCCGGATCAAGTTCTTCATTTCGGGCGGCGCGCCGCTGTCGGCCGATATCGCGAAGTTCTTCATCGGGGCCGGACTACTGATCACCGAAGGCTACGGGCTCACCGAGACGTCCCCGGTGATCTCCATCAACCCGTTGCACAAGATCAAGATCGGCACCGTCGGACGACCCGTTCCCGGCGTGCAGGTCAAGATTGCGGAGGACGGGGAGATTCTCGCCAAGGGTCCCAACATCATGCGGGGCTACTACAACAAGCCGGAGGCCACGGCGGAAGCCATAGACGCTGACGGGTGGTTCCATACCGGCGACATCGGACAACTGGACGCCGACGGCTACCTCACCATCACCGACCGCAAGAAGGACCTGATCGTCACCGCGGGCGGCAAGAATATCGCGCCGCAACCGATCGAGGGGCTGGTGAAAGGCAACAAGTTCATTCTCAACGCGGTGCTGCTCGGCGACCGGCGAAAGTACCCGATCATGCTGGTGGTCCCCAACGGCGACGCGCTCGCCGCGTGGGCCCAGGAGCGCAACCTCACCGCCGCATCGCGAGCGGACCTGCTGGCGTTGCCGGACGTGCGCGCCAAGATCGAGCGCGAGGTGATGGGCGACCTGCGCGATCTCGCCAAGTACCAGATGCCGAAGAAGTTCGTGATCGTGCAGGAGGACTTCACCGTCGACAACGGCATGCTCACGCCGACGCTCAAGGTGAAGCGTCGGGCTGTGGAAAAACGCTATGCCGAAGCGATCGAGAGCGCGTACGCGGAAGGCGATGTCGAGCGGATCTCGACCACTATCGAGCTGTAGACGACCCTCGCGAGTGCCCCCCGGAGGCGGGGGGCGCCGCGCCTAGCCGTTTTCGCCCACCCACAGGCCCTGTCCGACGGCCAGCTGCCGCACGCCCGCCACCTCAACCGCCTCACGTTCGATCACGAGACGCCGCCCGGGCAGTAGCACGCGCCGCGCTTCGTCGAGCCACGCGGGCACCGCCAGCTCCGACCCGACAACTACCCCGCGCGCCACCGACCGCCTCAGCGGAATGCCCTCGGCAGCGCGCAGCACGGTGCAGGCGGGCGTCGCCTCGAGATCCACCGGCGGGTTCACTTCGACGAGATGAATGCCGCTCAGCAGCGCCGCGAGCCCCGGCGCCACCCGCGCCGCCGAGCCGAGCAGCACCACGATCCCACCCGGACCGGAAAGATCGAGCAGCGCCTGGAGGGCGTCGGGAGCAGGAGGCGGGGAGCCGGGGCCGGGAGTTGCGACATCCCCCTCCGTTCCCTGCTCCCTGCTTCCTGCGCCCTCGAAGTGCACCGTCCCGTCCACGATCTCGTATTCGCGGTGACACACCGGACAACCGACGAGACCCCGGCGCACGGTGCGACCGGACATCTCGCCGGTGGACAGCACCAGGTACTCTTCGCGATGCGCCGCGGGACAGCGCAGCAGCTCGGTCAGCTCGATGTGCATGCCATCGTCACGGTCTGAACTCCACCCACGTCAGCTTCCCCGCCTCGACGCGGACACGGCGGTACACGCGTCGCCCACCGATCTCCACACCCAGCACGTACTCGCCGGGCAGCAGGTCGCCGATCGCGAAGTGCTCGGCGTACACCGGATCGCTGTGGTTTCGCGCCCCGTACGTCTCGACGAACGAAAACGGGGTCTCCTGCGGCTCGGGCTTCACCAGGCCGTAGATCCGTGCCGCCGGTACCGCGCCGCCGGCTGAATCCCACACCTGACCCGCGACGACTCCGGTGCCGGGCAGCGGCTCGATCCACAGCTCCGGGTTGACGTTGTAGGGCGGATACCGCACCTCCGGATCCACCACGAGGGCGGCGGAATCCACGGGGAGCAGGTGCACCTCGAGATGGAGATGATCGTTGGTCGCGCGGCCGGTATTGCCCACCAGCGCGATGGGCTGGCCGGCGCGAACGCGATCTCCGACGCGCACCAGCAGCCGCGAGTTGTGGTAGTAGGCAGAGTAGATGAAGCGCCGTGACCCCGCCACCTCGAGTGTGCGATCATGTCGGATCGCCACGGTCTGCGATCCCGCTTCGGCGTCCCCCGCCAGCACCACCACGCCGTCGCCGATGGCATGCACCGGCGTGCCGTCGGGATCGTTGAATTCCACGCCCTGGTGAGCCTGGAAGTTGCCGCCCATGGTCGAGCCGAAGCGGTAGGTCTGGTCGATGAACGCGTTGTCCTGCTGCTCGATCGGCCGTCGGAACCACGTGTGGCGCGGCGCCACCGGTCGTTCGCCCGCTGCGATGCGGGCCGGGAGGTCGCGCGCCGGCCAGTGCAGCGTATCGCCTCGGGACGTGACCAGGCCGGCTCGCGTGCCCAGCAGCCCCAGGCGTCCGGCCCGCGCCGTGACCTCGGCCGCCCAGGGATCATCGGGGATCCCCGCGCCCTGCCCCATGAGCCGCCGCACCGTCGGGGCGGTCAGCCCACTGCACGTCGCGCGCATCGAGCAGCGGTCTCCCGCACTGGTGACGCGCCACGTGCGTCCGCCGTCGTCGGAGCGGACCGCGCCACGCAGGGTCTGGGCATGGAGCACCCGCCCGAGGCTCTCGAGCGACAGCACGTACTCGTTGGGCAGGATCCCCCACGCGGCCAGGGACGTGTCGCCGACCCCGGCGGTATCGATGATCACCCGCCAGGTCTCGCCGTTGTCCCACGTGAGTCGGATGCCGTCCGCGGTGGCGACATACACGGTGTCGCCGCGGGTGACGATGCCGTCGGGTGCCACGTACTGCCACTCCGGGCCGAGCTCGCGGAATCCCCAGTTGCGCCACGTCCTGCCGCCGTCCCGCGAGACGCCCCAGCCGTTGCCCACGGTTCCGTACCACACTTCTCCGGCGGGCCCGAACCCGAACGCGTGCACGAAGTCCCAGCTGATCGACCGGGCCGCGGTGTCGTCGGAGGCGTGGATGTGCTCCCAGGCGGTGGCGCCCGGGCGCCATACGAAGATGCCGCGGCCGTAGCTACCTACCCAGATGGTGGAATCGGGCCCGCCGGCAATAGTGAGCACGTGTACTCCCCAACCGGTCGAATCCGGCAGGGGCGGAACCGTTTGGGCGGCTGCCAGCGAGGGAATCAGCAGGCACACCGCGAGTGACCTGGTCATCGGCGACTCGGCATCAGGCGAATCTCGGTGACGACCGCGCGAGGCGGCCGCGTGACGGCGAACAGCACCGCTTCGGCGACGTCCTCGGCGCGCAGCATGTCCTGGCGTCGTGTGAAGCCCGGTTGGTTGTCCGGATCGATGGGATCCCACATCTCCGTGTCGACGGGCCCCGGCGACACGAGCGTCGTCCGCACCCCCGTGCCAGCGAGCTCCACGGCGATAACCTCATGGATCCCGCGTACGCCGAACTTGGCTGCGGCGTACGCAGCATTGCCCGGCAGGGCCACGTGATCGGCGAGCGATCCGATGGTGACCAGGTGTCCCGCCCGACGGGTCCGCAGGTGCGGGATGACCGCCCGGGCGACCAGAAACGCCGCCGTGAGGTTGACGGCGATCGACTGGCTGAAGTCGGCCGTCGTCGTCTGATCGACCGGCTTGAGGAAGAAGGTCCCCGCGCTGTTGACCACAATGTCTGGCACGCCCCGCTCGGTGAGGACCCGCCGAACGGCGTCATCCACCTGGTGCGCGTCGGCCACATCGCAGGGCAGGTCGGTCTGGCGCTCGGCCGTGCCGGCCGTGAGCGAGCGTGCCAACCGCACCACGTGCGCCCCCGCAGCTCGCAGCTCCTCCGCCACGGCGAGCCCGATTCCCCGGGAGGCCCCCGTGACGAGCGCCAGCTTGCCGACGAGCGGCAGATCCGCGCCGATCACTGATGCACGAGCCGCAGGAACTCGTCCCGGGTCCGGGCGTCCTTCCGAAAGCTCCCCCGCAGTGCGCTGGTGATGGTCTTCGAGTTCTGCTTCTCGACCCCCCGCATCATCATGCACAGGTGGAAGGCTTCGATCACGACTCCGACACCGAGGGGATCGAGGACGGCGCACAACGCGTCCGCCACCTGGTCGGTGAGCCGCTCCTGCACCTGCAGCCGCCGGGCGAACACCTCCACCACGCGCGGGATCTTGGAGAGCCCGACGATGCGCCCGTTGGGCAGATAGGCCACATGCGCCTTGCCGTAGAACGGCAGCAGGTGATGCTCGCACAGCGAGTAGATCTCGATGTCGCGCACCAGAATCATGTTCTCGTGGGTCTCTTCGAAGAGCGCGTCGCCGATCACGTCGTCCACCGACATGTGATAGCCACGCGTCAACCAGCGCAGGGACACCTCGACCCTCTCCGGAGTCTGCGCCAGGCCGGCGCGCGTGGGATCTTCTCCCAGCTGCTCCAGCATGTCGCGCACCAGCGCCGCAAAAGGCATCCGCGCGACCCCGGCACCAACCGGGCCACCGTGCGTGCCGTGCCCCCCCACCGGGCTCACCTCGTCACCCGCCACCGTCACTCTCCCGCGTAGTCCACGTAGTTGCGCTCAGTCTCCCACAGGCGCACGTGCGCCAGCCGGGCCGGCCGCAACGCCGGCACCAGCACCCTCCAGCACACGACCGCGATGTTCTCGGCCGTGGGATTGAGATCCTGGAACCAGGGCACGTCGAGATTGAGATTCTTGTGGTCCACGTGCCGGACGAACGCCTCCTGCACGATCGCCTTGAGCCGATTGATGTCGAGGACGTATCCCGTCCGTGGGTCGACCTCGCCTTCGACGGAGACGTCCAGGTCGTAGTTGTGCCCGTGGTAATTGGCGTTGGCGCACACGCCGAACACCCGATCATTCTCCTCGGGTGTCCACTCCCGATTCCACAATCGATGCGCCGCGTTGAAATGCAGGCGGCGCGTCACAGTAGCCCGTGGCATGGCGTACCGAGACCTCCCGGATCGGCGGCGACACCGCTCGTGGAAGATACTCGCCGCAGACCATCCCCGGGGAGCCGCCGGAGAGGAGAGGGCCCGACGCAGAACCGGCCGCGATCCGCGCGGAGCGCGGGGCGGCCGGTCTGAACAACAGAAGCGAGGAGGATTATTGAAGCCCGAGAGAAACGCTGGACCCTCACCGTGGCGTCTGTCGTCCCCCCTAGGGGGCGTGACATCGGTCACAGTATCCGGGTCCTCAATCGAGCCTGTTGGCTCAATAATTGGGCTCCCCGCTCCTCCGACTACTATACTTCAGCGGTCCAAAACGTCAAGAAACCGCGGTGCCGGAGGCGACCGAACGTGAACGCCACGCTGCTGGTGATGTTCGTCCTGCTGTTTGCATGGATTCTGCTCGCCTTTGTGGCGGCGTTCCCCGCCGGATGGGTGCACCTCTGCTATGCGGCGGCAGCCGTGCTGTATGCGCGGCGCGTCCTCCTCGGCGCGCCCCGGTTCTATTCCTGATCCAGCACTCCGCTCGGATGATGCTGCCTGTCACCCGCTGGGACCCCGCGCGAGGCCCGCTGGAGCTCCGCACGCTGCGGCACGCCCTCGAGCGCGAGGGCCTCACCACCGCCTGGTGGTCCGAGATGCCCGGGGGGCGGATCCCCGAGCACGCCCATCCGTTTTCGGAATCACGGTGGATGGTTTCGGGTTATCTCCGCGTCGTGGTGCAGGGGGAGATCATCGATCTGGGGCCAGGTGACCGGCTCGACCTACCGGCCGACACGCCGCACGCGCTGGAAGTCGTCGGGCTGTCGCCGGCGGTGTATGTGACCGGGGCGGAGGCGGCAGCGGCGCCTCCCACCGGCTGACGCGGACGTCCCCGATCCCGCTCAGATCTCCCAGTTCGAGAACACGATCCCCTCGCCCGGAATCCGCTCCGGGTAGCCGTCCAGGGTCATGCGAAGATCCGTCCACCGCACCCGGTAACCCCGCGCGACCAGTCGCCGGAACGCCACATCCCACGCCGTCTGGCATCGCACCGACACCCGACTGATCCCGACGTCGGCGGCAGCCACCTCCACCGCGGTCAGCGCCGCCTCAAAGGCGGAGAGGTGCCGCGCCACCAGCTTGAGCACGCGAACCTCGTCGCGGTGCAGCGTGTTGGACAGCGGTACCGAATGCCACAGCGCGAACGCGTCGAGCCCCGTGTCACCGTCCACCAGCGACGTGTCGCCGAGCTCCAGTTCGGCGGTGAGGCGGATCTCCTGGCTGAAATCGAGGCCGGGACTGAGCGCGTCGGTGAGCGCCGTGGTGGCGGCGAGCGCGGCCTCGGCGTTCTCGGCCCGGCGCGCGGACAGCAACGACGGTGCCCCGCCGGGACGGCGCGGGAGGTCGCGCGTCAGCGTGACGGTGAGGTGGCGGGGGACGAAGCCCAGACCGGCGTAGAACCCGATGTTCTCCACGGTCCGCGGCATGGTCTCGAGCCCGAGCGTGGTGACCGCGGCGTCGCGCAGGTATTGGATCGCCGTCTGGACGATCGTCTTGCCGAGTCCCGCGTGCTGCCGGTCGGGACGGACCGCGAGCGGCCCCATCCATCCCTCGCAGCCGGATCGGTGCGCCACGTTGAACGCGGCGATCGCGCCGCGCTCGTCGCGCCACACCAGAGCGCCCGCTGCGGCATCCCGCAGGGCGTAGCGCCAGACGGCGGGATTCAGCGGCGGCACGCGAACGCCGCTCAAGCCGTCGCGGCGGTAGCGGTCCGTGAAGGCGTCGGTGAAGACGTCGTTCAGCGGTTCGATGTCGCGGTCGGTCGGGGTCGTGGGCCCGACGATCGCCGGCTCAGGCCGCCACGCCCGCATCCGCGGCTCCCAGTGTGGCGGTGTCGTCCCGCACGATGCTCGTCGCCCGGGCGGCGTCGTACTCGGTCCGGATCACGCGATCCAATCCGTCACGCACCTGGTCCACATGTGTGATCAGCACGACCTGGGGAAAGCGATCGGCCAGGCGCCGCAGCAATCCCAGCACGTGCTGCCGCCGCGATTCGTCGAGCGATCCGAAGATCTCGTCGAGCACCAGCAGCGACAGCGGCTGTCCCGCGCGTTCGGCGATCATCTGCGAGATCGCGAGTCGCAGCACGAGGTTGGCGAGATCCTCCTCGCCGCCCGAAATGACAGACTTGGGCACCCCATCCTCGAGCACCGTGACGCGGTACGCCTCATCGAGATCGACCTCAGCGTAGCGCCCGTCCGTGAGGTCGGAGAGAAAGTTCGACGCCAGCTCGGCGATCTCGGGCCGCACCGCCGCGTTCAGCTCGCCGCGCAGGTCCGAGAACGCCTTGTCCAGCTCGTTGTGCAGCCGCTGCTCACCGCGCAGCTCGGTGATCTGGCGCTCGCGGGCGGCGCGCTCGGCGTCGCGCCGCTCGGCATCGCGCACGCCCACCTCCGCCCCGCTCAGCGCACCCCGAGCCTCGGCCACCGCGAGCTCCGCCGCGCGCAGCGCCAGCAACGCCTGGTCGTGACGCTCCCGCGCGGCCACGAAGTCCGGCTCCGAGAATCCCTCCGCCTGCACCGCCTCGGCGAGGTGCGACGCCCGCTCCTCGTGTCGCGACAGCTGCTTTTCGGCCAGCTCTGCCTCCCGCACCAGCACCTCGGCCCGCCCCGCCTTGACCTCCAGCTGGGCCGCCTCCCGCGCCAGCGGCTCGAGCCGCGTCAGCTCCGACCGTACGGCGTCGTGCCGGCCAGCGTCGTACCCGGTGGGTCGGGCGCGCAGCGCGGCCTCGATCGCCGCCGCCCGTTGCCGCGCCGCCGCCAGCTCCCGTGCCGCCCGCTCACGCTCGTCGCGCTGCGCCCGCAGCTCCCCGGCGCGCCCACTGATGCGACGCTGCTCGGTGATCAGCGCGTCGCGCGCCGCCTCCACCTCGCGCAGCCGCGCCGGTGTCTCCGCGAGCTGCTCGACCCGCTGCCGGTAGTACTTGCCGTTCGCGGTGATCGCTTCCAGCTGCCGGCCCAACAAGCCCACGACCGCCTCGAATTCCTCACCCAGGGGGCGCCGGCAGGTGGGGCACTCGCCGTCCGGGCCGAGCAGCGCGATCTGCTCCTTCTGATCGCGCACCTCCTCCCACAGCTTCAGCAGCTCCGCCCGCTTCGTCTCCGCCGCCTGGCGTGCCTCGACCCACGCGGTGCGCTCCCCCTCAACTGCGCGCTCGGCCTCACCCAGACGACGGTCCACGTCCGCCAGCTCGGTGTCCACCGCGGCCAGCGCCGCCGCCGGATCCGCCAGCTCCGCCAGCCGCTGCTCGAACGCCGCCGTCTCGCGCGCCAGCTCCGCCAGCTGCGCCTCCTCCGCCCGGCGGGCCGACTCCTCGCGCTGCAACCCCTCGAGGCGCTGGGCCTCGGCCTTGAGCTTCGCCACCGGCGCGAGATCCGCTTCGCGGACCCGCAGCTCCTCGCGCGCGCTCAGCGCTTCCGCCAGCTCGCGGTCGAGCCGCTGGAAGTCCTGCCGCGCGGCTTCGACCGTGTGAACCGCCACCCGCCAGTCTCCATCGAGCGCCCGCACCCGGTCGCGCCGGGCTTCCCATTCGCGCCACTCGGGCTCGAGACGGGTGAGATCCGCCTGCGCCGCTTCGCGCTGGCGCTCGGCGGACTTGGCGGCCGACCGGGCCGACTCGAGCTGCTCCACCGCCGTCTGGCGCTCGCGTTCCAGCTGCTCGCGCTCCGGCAGTCCCGCTTCCAGTCCGCGGACTTCGGCGGCGATGGCGTTGCGGCGCTCGCGGATCCGGTCCTGGGCCAGCCGCAGACGGTCGTAACCCAGGACCCGTGACAGGAATGCGGCACGCTCGGTGGGTCCGAGCGACGCCATCACCGCGAGCTCCTTCTGCCCTGTGAAGTATGTGTTGAAAAACTCGTCGTACCGCATGCCGAGGACCCGCTCGAGACGATCGGTCGCCTCGCGGATCGAATTGGCCTGGAGCCGGCCGTCCTCGTAGAGCTCAGCGCGGTGGAGCCCGCGTACCACCCGGTACTCGTGCGGGCCCAGGCCGAACTCCAGCTCCACCTGCACCGTGGCCCGCGGCTTGGCTCGCAGGTTGCGGATCGAGTCGCGGTCGCCCCGGGTCGCCGTGGTGCCGTAGATCGCCCATGCGATGGCCTCGAGCAGCGTGGTCTTCCCCGACCCGTTCGGACCGATGATCCCCGTGACCCCGTCTCCGAACGCGATCTCGGTATCGGCGTGCTGGCGGAAGTTCACCAGGCGCAGGCGATGCAGCTTCATGCGGACGGCTCGTTGGGTGCGGCCGCCGTTTCCTCGAGGTACCGAGCGCCCAGACGGAGGAGCGCGTCGCGATCGAGGTCGGCGTCGAGCGGACGACGCGACAGGTAATCGCGCAGCGTCTCCGGCAGCGTGAATCGCCGGCCCGGTGCCGACACCCCCACGGCCGCCACCGGCGCCGGCCGGCGGAGATCGAGGACGAACTGCAACGCCCGTCCTTTGTAGCCACGGATCGCGACATGGTCGAGATCACGCGCGGTGGCGCGGGAGATGTCGTACACCACCAGTCGCGCCACCTGGCCGTCGATCGCCGGCCTGGCGCCGGCTACGGCGGCCGCAATGCGGGCGTCGACCTCGCGCGCCGTGAGACCCGCCGCCGGAATGGCCGGCAGATCCACGAAGCGGCGCGGGGCGTCGATCGGTCGCTGGTGCACCCGCGCGCCGGGCAGCTCGACGAGCAGGTAGCCCTTCGCGCTCCGCCGATGGTCTGCCTCATCCCGCAGCTCGCCCCACGGGTTGGTGCTGACGTAGTCGAGCGACCCCGCGTACCAGCAGTTGGGCGCCACCTCGTGGCACACGTGATAGTGGCCCAGCGCCACGTAGTCCCACTGCGACAATCCCAGGTCGGCGCGCGTCAGCGGCGCGCCGCCGAACTCGAGCGGCACCCGGTCTGGCGGAAAGAGACCCTCGAGCTCCCCATGCGTCACCAGCACGTTGCGCGTCGCGCCGCCGGGTTCGGGACGCAAGGCAGGCCGGTCGGCGCTGACGAGCGCCTCGTGCGGCACCGCGAGCACCGCACAATCGAGCTTCGGGAACACGAGTCGTCGTGCCCGCTCGGCCACGACCTCCACACCCAGCGTCTCGTACAGGCGCAGGATCGACCACGTTTCCGCCGAGCGCGGCGTGTCATGGTTGCCGGCGATCAGCACGATCGGCGTGTCGGGCAGGCCCGCGCGGATGCGCTGCAGCTGCATGAACAGGAACAGGATCGCGGCGTTCGTGGGACGCACCGAATGGAACACGTCGCCGGCGATGACGATCAGCTCCGGCCGCTGCTCGAGCAGATCGTTGACCGCGCGCCGGAACGCCTCGGCCACGTCAGCTTCGCGCTGGTTGCCTCCCTTCGGCGTCTGCCGCTCGTATTGGCGAAACCCGAGGTGCAGGTCGGCGAGGTGGGCGAGCTTCATCAGTACGGATCGTCTCCCAGATGCCCCAGCGGGGGCACCGACTCGGCGGTTGCCGGTGCGTCCGGCGCCACCCGGCTGCCCAGCGCCCGCCGGAACGCGCTCAGCACATCGGCGGGCCGGGTGCGACGCACCGCCGCGACGGCGCGACGCACGTCGTCGACCGACCGGTCGGCGATCAGATCCCTGATCCGATTCGGGGCGAGCGTACGGTCCTGGCGCAGCAGCAGCCGCACCACCGCGTCCTCGAAGGGGAGGTCGGTTGCGGGCGGGAACCGCTCCACCCCGTCACGCCCCCGCAGCACCGCGGGCCGCGGAAAGCGAACGAAGATCGGCTGCGTAAAGTGCGGATGGCGCACCATCAGCTCCCCCGCCGGCAGAGTAGCGAGCTTGATCTTGGTCGCCGGCGTCAACACCTGGTACCCCGGCGTGGCCAGCTCGTCGGCATCCATCCGACCGAACACCTGGGTACCCGCGTTCCCCACCACGCGACGGTGCACCTGGGAGCGAAACTGCTCGGCGCCGAACAGCACCAGTCCCAGATAGCGCCCCCGCTCCGAGATGTCGAGCAGCATCTTCTTGACGTACGTCTCGGGACCGTCGGCCGACGCGTACTTGTTGAGCTCGTCCACGAAGACGACGACGGTGTCCACACCGAGATCGTGCCGCTCGAGGTACTCGCGCAGCTTCGACACCACCCGCGCGAACACCAGATCCTGGCCGAGCGGATCGGCGTTCGCGACATCCACCACGTACACCGTGCGGTCCTCGAACCGGCCCCACGGCAGGTCGCTCGAGGGGCCGTCGTCGGCCACCAGACCCTTGCATCGCGTCGAGACGTTGGCGAGACGGTTGCGGACCTTGCGAAGCGTGGCGATGTGATGGGTGCGCCACATCTCGCCACGGCCGACGGACTCCAGACCGTCGAACACAGCCCGGAACAGCCGGTCGAGATCGGCGAAGCTCTGCACCCGATGGCGCCCCCCGAAGCCGTCGTCGAAGTCCCGCCCCAGCACCCGGTCTGCGAGGAAGTCGATGAACGCGTCGGCTTTGGCGTCGATGTCGTCCCGGTTGAGCAGCACTTCGGCGAAATCCAGCACCTCCGGCAACCCCCACACCAGCGGCTCCACGTCGCCGATCAGATCCGGATGGGTGCGCAGGGTGTTGAGATTCACCCCGTCCGCCTTGAACGGGGCGTAATAGCGCACGTGCGCGAACGGCTCCGCCGGCACGTCGAGGCGCTCGTAGCGACGGCGGTCCTCGTCGTCCAGATGGCCGGGCCGATCCAGGAAGCAGAGATCGGATCCCTTGACGTTGAAGGCCACCGCCGCCACCCGCCCCTTGTGCGCGGGGAAATGACGGAAGATGGACGCCAGCAGGAACTCGACGGCGCTGGTCTTGGTCGCGAGCCCCGACACGCCGGAGATGTTGAGGTGCGCCGCTTCGGGTCCGAGCAGGAAGTCGGCGTCCAGGTACACGGGCGCCTCGAGGCCGCCGGCGGTGTAGAGCCCCACCGGGACAGCCGTCGGCGCGGCGCTGTGCAGGTACGCGTCCATGCGGAGGGCGCGCGCGACGTCGGCGTCGGTGGCGAGGAAGACCTGCCCCAGGGGCACGGGCTGCAGCGGCTCCTCGGGCTCCTGGCGCAGCACGGCGGCGGTCCACAAGCGGATCTCCTGGCGCACCGTCGGCATTTCGGTGGCGCGCACGGGATCGCCGTCGGCGCCGGCGACGTCATGCAGCGGCGTCAGCAGGTCGGAGTACGCGAATCCGTCGGTCACGACGCCGTGCACCACGCGGCCCGCCGCCTCGGATTCTCCGGCTCCCGGCTCCCGGCTCCCGGCCCCCATGACTCGCACGATGGCACCGATGCCCATCTGGGACTCGATGGCGGTCCAGAAGTGGAACTGGTGCGGCGTGGCGGGCTTGAGCTCGGTGGCCACCACCCGACCCACCGGAATCGGCGCATCGGTATCGCGCTCGATCACGAGGCCGCCACGGGAAGTCGGGATCCGGGTGCCGGCAGCAGGTCGCGCGGTACGCGCGCCTTGAGATACGATTCCACGTCCCATATAGGATACAGCAGGCGGTCCCAGCGCGCGTCCGGCAGCGACAGCGGCGCGCGCTCGGCAGCGAGCCAGCCCGCCAGCCGCGACGCGCGCTCCACCGTCGCGGGATGAGGCCGTGCCTCGACACGCAACAACCCGTACAACAGATCGTTCCCCTCCCACGGCCACAGCCGCTGATACCACGAGTACACCTCGTGGCGCGCGCGGCCGCGCGGTCGGAACACGCTCGAGCGGTGCCCCGCCGGCAACGTCAGCGCCCGCTCCAGCTCGGCCCCCGTGAAATACTGCGCGCCGTGGCTCTTGATCACGCCCAGCGCCCGCGGATGCTCCGCCAGGACGGCGGACTCCGACAGCAGCCCGTCGATCACCAGCCACTCGGTCGCGTCCAGGCTCGCTGCAATCCCCTCCGCGACGGCGCGCTCCAGCTCCACCCGCGCGTGCTCCACGGCGCCGCGCGCCGCCTCGAGCGCCCGCGCCGGTTGCGCGACGTCGGCGGTCGCCAGGTCCACCAGCTCCAGCGGACTGCCCTCGACGGCCTCGCGGACCGGCGGGCGCAACGCGGCCACCGCGGTGACCAGCAGCTCGCGGCTGGCCCCTGCGGCGGTGCGCAGTCGGCGGTCGCGCCCCCGTCGCCGCGCTGCGGCCGCCACGTGCGCCCGCACCACGGGAACGACGCCGTCATACGCGATCACCTTGTGATACTGGATGCCGTCGAGAAAGCACACCGTCGCGGGAAGCTCTTCGGAGGTGACCGGACGAACCGCGAGGATCGCGTCCTCGACCGGCTCCGCGCCCGCGACCTCCTCGAGATCCGCCCGACCGGGACTCCCCTGCGGCACGTGCGACGCCGGCACGGCGCCCGCCGCGACGAGCGCCGACAGCCAGCGCTCCGGCATCAGTCGGCCACCTTCACGCCCACCAGGAGCCCGTCGCGGACCGGCACGATGGTGGCGGCGAGGCGGGGATCCGCCGCCGCGAGCCGATTGAACTCCCGCACGCCATGGGCCCCCGTGGAGGGTTCCGCCGGGTCGACCACCGCGCCGGCGAAGAACGCGTTGTCGCACAGCAGCAGACCGCCGGTGCGCAGCAGGCGCATCGACCAGTCGAAGTAGGCCGGCAGGTTCTCCTTGTCGGCATCGAGGAACACCGCATCGAACGGGGGCACGAGCTGAGGGAGCACGTCCAGCGCCGTCCCCTGGCGCAGCTCGACCCGATCCGCCACACCGGCTTCGGCGAATGCGCGCCGCGCGACCGCCGCATGGCGCGGATCTCGCTCGACGGTCACCAGACGCCCCTCCGGGGGAAGGGCGCGCGCGATCCACACGCCGCTGTACCCGCCCAGGGTCCCCAGCTCGAGCACCCGCGCGGCGCGCACCGCGCGCAGCAGCACGTGAATCAGCTTGCCCTCATCGGCCGAGATGAGGATGTCGGGAAGCCCTTCGCGCGCGTGACGGGACCGCACCGCGGCCAGCGCGTCGTCTTCGGCGGCGAACAGCTCCGTGATGTAGCGCGCCAGGCGCTCATCCACGCGCCCGGGGTCGGTCAGGCGCCCGACTCCACGTTGGGAAAGGGGGGGACATCCACCAGCCAGAATCCGGCCACGCGGTGCTGCCGATCGACTTCGACCACGACCTGCTCGGCGATCCGCACCGGGCGAGCCGCCCGCGTCCGCCCCACCCGGATATGGAACACCGACTCGGCGGGGTTCTTTTCGATGACGAGCGCGGTATCAACTTCGACCGCCGCCACCCCGGGCTGTGAGCGGCGGGCCGGGAACCGCAGGCGACCGGTGTCGGACGCCGTCGGTGGCGCGAGGCCGTCGACCGTGGGCACGTCGTCGGGCCAGTTGACGACGTCGAGCCCGCGGAACGTGCCGTCGGCGACGTCGACCACCACGAAGGCCCCGTCGGCACCCTCGAGATCGACGGTGCCCGTCATGCCCTTGCCACCGCCGGAAGCCGGGCAGATGACGGAGAGAATGTCGGTCTCGGGATCCCAGCGAAATTCCGCCCTGGGAAGCTTGCCTTCGAGCGGTTCCACGTGTGCTTCGAACTGCATCAGCGCGAATACCTTCCAGCAACCCGGATGGGCGGGTAATATAGGCGCGAGACCGACATCGAGCCACCATGGAGCGGCGGGAATTCTTGGCGGCGGCCGGGGCGTGGGCCCTGGCAGCGCGTGCCACACATCCGGGCCCCTCGACCGCCACGGCGCACCGGCGGCCGGCGGCCGGCGGCCAGCAGCCCGGGCTCGGCCCTGACTCGTTCGCCCGCCGCATTCAGCGGCTCCGCCGGGAACTCGAGTCCCACGAAGCGGACCTGCTCGTCGCCGAACCGGGCACCAACTTCGCGTATTTCGCCGGGTACAACCCCGGCCGCTCCGAGCGGTTGATCCTGCTGATGATCCCGCTGGTCGGCGAGCCGGTCATCGTCTGTCCGTCGTTCGAAGTCGAGCGGGTACGCCGCCACAGTGTGATCACCGACGTGCGGGGGTGGCAGGAGCACGACAAGCCGTGGAACCTCGTGCGCGACGCCGGGCGCGCGATGAAGCCACGCCGGCGGCGGGGCACGATGGTGGTGGAGCCGTCCACGCGCTACGAGGCGGTGCTGCACCTCGACGACGTCCTGGGCGACTGGCGCATGCGCACCGCCGCTCCGGTCCTCGAGCCGATCCGCATGATCAAGACGCCCGAGGAGATCGAGTTGATACGCCGCGCCGTCGCGATCACCGAAGCCAGCATTGCCGCCACCTTTGCGGAGCTCGCGGAGGGCATGACGGAGCGCGACGTCGCGCACCGGCTGTCGTCCCAGATGCAGGAGCGTGGCGCGGCGGGAGACGGGCTGGTACAGTTCGGCGCGTCGAGCGCCATGCCCCACGGCGGCCCCGGCGGCACTCCTCTCACCACGGATACCGTGGTGCTGATCGACGCAGGATGCTCGGTCAGTGGCTATACGTCGGATGTGACCCGCACCATCTGGTTCGGCGGAAACCCGTCCGAGGAATTCCGGCGCGTGTTCAATCTGGTCCACGATGCGCAGACCGCGGCCATGGAGCTGGCGCGGCCTCTCACCGTCCACTGCGAGGAGCTCGATCGGGCAGCGCGCCAGACGATTGCCGCGGCTGGCTACGGTGCCTTCTTCACGCATCGGCTCGGCCACGGCATGGGGATGGACGGTCACGAAGCGCCGTACCTGGTCGAAGGCAACGGCACGCGCCTCGAGCCCGGCATGGTGTTCACCATCGAGCCCGGTATCTATCAACCCGGCCAGTTCGGCGTGCGGATCGAGGACGACTGCCTCGTCACCGACACGGGTCTCGAGGTGCTGTCGACCCGCGCGGTCAGGATGTAGCGCCGGCTACAGCGCCTTCGCGAACCCCACCAGGCGGTCGAGCGCCTTCTGGATCTCCGCGGTGGCCGCGGCGTAGGACAGGCGCACCCAGCGGTCATCCCCGAATGCCGCCCCGGGTACGAGCGCGACTCCCTTCTCGGTAATCAGTCGGGTGCAGAATGCCGTCCCGGTGATGCCGCCGAACGAGTCCACCCGGAAGAAGAAATAGAACGCGCCGTGGGGCTCGACGAACTCCACGCCTGTCAGGTCACGGCGAAACCGCTCCACCACCAGGTCGCGCCGCCGCCGGAACTCCGCCGTCATGCGCAGCACGTCCTGGTCCACACGCTCGTCCCCCAGCGCGGCCGCGGCTGCCCACTGCGCCATGTGGTTGGCGCCGGTCGTGGTGTGCGACTGAAAAGCGGCGATCGCCTTGGCGACCGGGGTCGGCGCCAGCGAGAAGCCGATCCGCCACCCGGTCATCGCGTAGGTCTTGCTCACGCCCGTGATGATCACCACGCGGTCGAGCAGATCGTCCGGGAGGTCGAGGAACGACGGCGCCGGCCCGGTTCCGTAATGGATGCGGCGATAGATCTCGTCGCCGATCACCCAGATCTGGCGCTCGCGAGCCCACTGGGCGATCGCCTTGAGCTCGGCGTGGGTGTACACCGATCCCGTGGGATTGCACGGGGAGCACAGAATCAGGCCCTTGGGGGCGGGCACCATGCGCTCGAGATCGCGCACGCCGACCTTGAGCCCCCACTCCGGATCGCCCGGCACCAGCACCGGTCGCCCGCGCGCGAAGTGCACGATCTGCGGGTAGGACACCCAGGCGGGCGCGGGAATCGCGACCGCGTCCCCGGGGCCGAACAGGGTGAAACACGCATTGAACAGGGCCTGCTTGGATCCCGTCGAGACCACGATCCGGTCAGCGTTCACCGGTCGTCCCCCCGACAGCAGGGAGAGATGCTTGGCGGCCGCTGCCCGCAGCTCGAGGATGCCCTCGTTGGCCGGATAGCGCGTCTTGCCATCGCGGATCGCCTTGATGCCCGCCTCGGCAGGGATCGCCGGCGTCGCGAAATCGGGCTCCCCGGCGCCGAGATCGATGACGTCCTCGCCGGCGGCGCGGCGGCGCTTGGCCTCCGCCGATATTGCCACCGTCGCCGACGTTTCGAGGTGTTGGATGTTGGCCGAGAGGGTGAGGCCCTCGCTCATGGACGGTCGCTCCGGCGCCTGAGGAATGGTCACGACGCCGCCACGTTAGCGGCGCAGCGGCGTGGTGCGCAACCGGTCACGGACGCTGCGAGTCATCGAGCCGCAGCAGCACCGCCCGGGTGAGCTCGAATGCCATGGTCAACGCCGAGGGCGTGACCAGCGCGGACGAGTCCCGCGGCGTATGCATCACCTTCAGCGCGATCGGATACGCCGGCGACGCGGTGTCCGGCGGCGCGGTGAGGCGGCCGCTCTGCATTCCCTCGATCATGTCGGTCATCCGCTTCGCGTCGCCCGCCGGCACCACCGCGATCGAGATATTCTCGAGACCCGCGCGCGCGAAGGCGCCGTAGTCGGAGCCCGGGTACACCGCCTCCTCGAAATACGGGTACCCCAGCGACTCGGCCGCGGCCCGGACGTGCGGCAGCACGAATGCGTCGTCCTGGCCGTCCACCGGGCCCACATAGACCTCCTCGCCCGTTCCCACGACGTCGAGGTTGATCATCGCCAGATGCCGCGCCCGCGCCGTGTCGCGCGCCACGTAGATCAGAGACCCCACCAGCCCCCGCTCTTCCTGATCGAAGAAACACAGCTCCACGCTGACGTGCCACGCCCGGTCGCGCAGCTGCCGTGCCAGGCCCAGCAGCACCGCCACGCCGGCTCCGTTGTCGTTCGCACCGGGAGACCGCGGGACCGCGTCGAGGTGCGCTCCCACCACCACCCGCCGGGGGCCGGCACCGAAGCGCACGATGATGTTTTCACCCCGGATCGTGTCGGCGCGCTCCCCCCGCACCCGCACCGTGTCGAACGCCATGCCCTCGTACGGCACACCCATGCGGTCGAGCTGCTGCACGATGAACGCACGCCGGCCATCGGGCGACCGGCCTTCGATCCCCCGCACCAACGCGTGCAGCTCGTCGCCGGTCACCGACTGCGCGGCGAGGGGCCACGCCGTCGCGGCGGCGAGTGCGAAGCAAAGAGGGCGGAGAAGTGTCATGGGCGGATCACTCCGTGTGCCTCGAGAATCGCCAAGGTGGAATCTATCGGCAACGCGTGCGCCGTGCCGCGATGCCCGCGTACGGTCTCGGCGCGAAACAGGGAATTGACGATCGCTTCTTCAGTCGACTCGATTACCGCCTGGAACAGGGGAGACATCGCCTCATTGCGCACGACGACTGTGGAGTCAGTCAGGCGGCCGGACGGGTCCGCGCCCGACCGCGGCGTCGAAAACGCGATGGCGTAGTCACCGCTCCCGTTGGAGAAGCCGCTCCCCGTGCGCGCCAGCCCCGCGAAGGCACGCCAGGCGAGACGCTCGAGACGGCGATGATCGAGGGGTGCATCCGTCGCGACGACGATGATGATGCTGCCGTCACCACTCGGGGTGCCACCCGCCGGCCGGCGCAGCGCGCGCCCCACTGGCGCCCCGGCGATCGTCAGGTCACCGCCGAAGTTGCTCTGCACCAGGACCCCGACCGTCCACCCACCCTGGGCCGCCGGCAGCCGGCGACTCGCGGTGCCGATCCCTCCTTTCCGGCCGAAGGCCACGGTGCCCCGCCCGGCCCCCACCGCACCCTCGGCCACGTCCCCGGTATCGGCCGTCTCGATGGCGGCGATGATGTCTCGCTCGGTGACCGGTCGCGCGCGGATGTCGCTGAGGAACCCGTCGTTCGTCTCGGCGACGAGCGGGTTCGCCGAGCGCACGTCCTCATTGCCCGGCAGACGCAGCAGCCAGGTCAGCACGGCGTCGGCGGCGCGCGGCACGCACAACGTGCAGGTCAGCACGATGGGCGACTCGAGCTCACCCAACTCGTTTACCTGCGTCGAGCCCGCGAGCTTGCCGAATCCGTTGCCCACGACCACGGCGGCGGGCACCTTGTCGCGGAACAGGTTGCCGTCATGGGGCAGGACCACGGTGACGCCGCTGTTGATGGAATCGCCGCTCGTCACGGTCGCGTGCCCCACCCGCACCCCATCGATATCGGTGATCGCGTTGTGGGGACCGGGGGGGAGGGTTCCGATGACGAGGCCGACGTCCCGAGCCCGGGGGCGGGACTGGGCCAGGAGAGCGCTGGCGAGCGGGGTTGCGGTGGCGAGCAGCAGCACGCCGGATAGGCAATTGCGGAATGCGGAACGCGGAACGCGGAATCGCCGAGCGGGCCACGAGCTCGACGCCCGCCCATCCATTCCCCATTCCGCACTCCGCACTCCGCACCTACGACTCTGCCGTCCCATCACTCGCTCCCCCGTTGCCCGTCGACGCCCCGGAAGCTAGCATTCGCCGCGCAGGTCCGTCTAATTGACAACCGAGGCACCGTGACGGAGTCGAGTGAAGCACGCGCCGCCCTGGCGCGCGGAGGACGTGTCGTGCTGGTGACGCCACCGGCGCCCGAGCAGGCGACCCTCGTCTGGGAGCTGCTCGCGGACCCGGGGGGCGCCGCGCGACCGGTCGCGGTCATCGTCTGCCCCGACCGCAGCATCGCGCTCGACTGGGCCACCACCGCGCCGCCGGCGCAGTCGGTCCACGCCGTCAGCAGCCTCGCCCGCACCACCCGCCTGCTGGCGGGCGGCGGCGTGCAGATCCTGGCCGCTTCCCTCGACGACCTCACTCCGCTCGTCGCGAGCGCTGCTGTCAAGCTCGCGGAGGTCGGCACGGTCGTCGTGGCGTGGCCGGAGACGCCCGTGGCCGGACCCGGGCGCGAGGCCCTGGACGCGGTGCTCGCGGAAGCCGCCAACGCCCACCGCATCATTCTCAGCTGGAATCCGCCTGCCCTGCGCGAGTTTCTCGACCGCCACGCCTTCCGCGCCCCCGTGGTGGGACCGGTGCCGCTCGATGACACCGCACGTCCCCTGCCCCCCGTCGCCTCCGCGCGTTACACGATCGTCGCCGCCGACGATCGCCTCGGAGCGATCCGTGGGGCGCTGGACGTCCTTGATCCGAAATCGGCGGTCATCTGGACGCCGCAGGGGGCCCATGCGGATCGGCTCGGGGCCGCGCTGGGGAGCGGGGAGCGGGCAGCGGGACTCTCCGTTGGCACCGATGTCTCCGGTACGTCGTGCGATCTGGTAGTCTGCGCGCGGATCCCGACGCGCGCGCAGCTCGCCGCGCTCGCGGCGCGGGGGCCGGTGCTGATGCTGCTCTCGGCTGCGCAGCTCGGTTACGCCCGGTCCCTCGCCGCGCCGCTCACGCCGCTGCGCCTCCCCGGCGCCTCCGGTCGCGCGGCCGACGCGGTGGAGGCGTTGCGTCGGCGTGTCGGCGCGCGGCTCGAGGCGGGGGAGGTGAACGCAGAGCTGCTGGCGCTCGAGCCGCTGTTCGAGCGGTTCGATCCCGCGGAGGTGGCCGCGGCGCTGCTGGCGCTGCATCGGGAGCAGGGAGCGGGGAGCGGTGAACGGGTGGCCCCGGTGACAGGCGCCGCGCCGGTGTTCGTCAAGCTGTTCGTCAATGTCGGGAAGAAGGACCGGGCTGGCGCCAAGGATCTGGTGGGCGCGCTCATCAAGGAAGTGGGGCTCCAGAAGGAGGACCTCGGGCGCATCGACGTGCGGGAGACGTTCTCGACGGTGGAGGTGGCGGCAGGAGTCGCCGATGACGTGCCGAAGAAGCTCGCGGGAGTGACGATCCGCGGGCGACGGGTGCAGGCGAGGACGGATCGGGGGAAGTCCATCTGACCCACGGCGCCCCCGGGCCCGCATGCGGCGGGCCCGGGCAAGGGCAGCGCATCCGCTTCGCTTCAGCACGCTCATTCTATCCCGATTGCGTCAACGCGCCATCAACTACCTTCCCGCCATGCCCGGACCCCTCTCCCAGCTCCGCGTCCTCGATCTCTCCCGCGTGCTCGCGGGTCCCTGGGCCACCCAGCTGCTTGCCGACCTCGGTGCCGAGGTGATCAAAGTCGAGCGACCGGGAATGGGGGACGACACCCGCCACTGGGGCCCGCCATACCTGCGCGACCGCGAGGGCCGCGAGACGGGCGAGTCCGCTTACTACCTCGCCACGAACCGCGGCAAGCGATCGCTCACGCTCGACCTCGCCTCGGCGGAGGGACAGGACATCGCGCGGCGCCTCGCGATCCAGTCCGACGTTCTGGTGGAGAACTTCGCCGTCGGGACGCTGGCGCGGTGGAGACTCGCGTGGGACGACCTGCGGGCCCTCAACCCGCGGCTCGTCTACTGCTCGGTGACGGGGTACGGCCAGACGGGGCCGCACGCCGATCGCGCGGGCTACGACTTCGTGGTCCAGGCCGAAGCGGGACTGATGAGCGTCACCGGCGAGCGCGACGAAACAGGCGGCGGTCCGCAGAAGGTCGGGGTCGCGGTGTCGGACCTCACGGCGGGCATGTACGCCGCCGTGGCCGTCCTCGCCGCGCTCTCCCACCGCGACCGCACGGGCGAGGGCCAGCACATCGACCTGGCGCTGTACGACGCGCAGGTGGCCGCGCTCGCCAACGTGGCGCTCAACCAGCTCGTGTCGGGCGTCGTGCCCCCGCGCTGGGGCAACGCGCACGCGAACCTCGTCCCCTACAACCTCTTTCCCACCGCCGACGCGCCGATCGTGCTCGCCATCGGCAACGACGCGCAATTCGGTCGATTCTGCGAGCTCGCCGGTCGGCCGGAGTTGCCGCGCGATCCCCGCTTCGCCACGACCGACGCGCGCGTGCGCAACCGTGAGACGGTCGTCGCCGCGATCGGCGCGGTGCTGCGCGAGCGCCCGAGCGCCGACTGGCTGGCCGCGCTCGAGAAGGCAGGGATCCCGGCGGGTGCGGTGCGGGACGTGGCACAGGTGCTCGCCGGCACCCAGGTCGCGAGGCGCGGGCTGCGGATCGACCTCCCACACCCCACCGCTGGCACCGTGCCGCTGGTCGGCAATCCGATCCGCTATTCAGCGACGCCCGTGACCTACGACCATCCGCCGCCCCTGCTGGGCCAGCACACCGAGGCGATCCTGCGCGAGCGCCTGGGAATGGGCAGCGATGAGATTGCGGACCTGCGACGCCGCGGCGTGGTGTGAGACGGACGGCTCCCTCCAAAACGCCGACGGGCCACCCAGCGGGGTGGCCCGTGAACAGCATGCTGCTACTTCTTCGCTTCGCTACCGCAAACTACTTCCGATTCACCGCCATCTTCAACTGCTTGCCGGCGCGGAACGCGGGCGCGG
>QKHC01000138.1 GCA_003251175.1 Gemmatimonadota bacterium | reverse complement strand
GTCCGGCCGCGGGCCGCATCGCCGCCGGCCGGGATGACCAGGCGGGCGCGGGTCGTGAAGCGGATGAAATGCGCGACTCCGTCGACCCGGTCGAGCACCGCGTCGACCTCCGCCGACACGTCCTTCCATTCGAATTTCGCCGCCCGCGCGACCGCCCGGAAACTCAACACAAAGCAGTCGGCAACGGCGGCGGCCAGCAGGGTTTCCGGCGACCAGTAACCCGGCGGCCCGCCGAATTCGGGCGGCGCCATGGACGGCACGTCGGCCAGGCCCGGGGAGGACAGCATCACGTCGCCCTCGCTGGCGGCGGCGGCACTGACCTTGTAGACGTGGGGGTAGGGATGCATGAGTGGACTCCAGCTGAACGTCAATCCCGGGCCGGCGGCCCCAGGCCGCAGTTGTTCTTCTCGAGCGCACGCTCGGCACGGTAGCTCGAACGCACCATGGGACCGGCCACGCACTCGAGGAACCCCATGGCAATCGCCCTGGCGCGATAACCCTCGAATTCCTCCGGCGTCACGTAGCGCTCCACGGCGAGATGGTTGACGGTGGGCCGCAGGTATTGCCCCAGCGTCAGGATGTCGCAGCCGACGGCGCGCAGGTCGGCCAGGGTCTGGCCGATCTCGACGTCCGTTTCACCGAGGCCGAGCATCAGGCTGGTCTTGGTCAGCACGGCCGGCCGGTGGCGCTTTGCGTGCGCCAGCACGGCGAGCGTCTGCTCGTAGCCGGCGCGCGGGTCGCGCACCGGATGGGTCAGCCGCTTGACGGTCTCGACATTCTGGGCGAACACGTCGAGGCCCGAGTCGACGACCGTCTCGACGTCGGCCAACACGCCCTGGAAATCGGGCGTCAGCGCCTCGACCGCGGTGCGCGGGCTCGCCAGCTTGATGGCCCGCACGCAGGCCGCAAAGTGCGCCGCGCCACCGTCGTCGAGGTCGTCACGGTTGACGGAGGTCAGCACCACGTAACCGAGTCCCATCAGTTCGACGGTGCGCGCGGCATTGGCCGGCTCCTCCTCGTCGAGCCAGCCGCGCGGGTTCCCCGTGTCGACCGCGCAGAACCGGCAAGCCCGCGTGCAGACCGCCCCCATGAGCATCAGCGTGGCGGTGCCGGCGTTCCAGCATTCGCCGATGTTGGGGCACCTGGCTTCCTCGCAGACGGTGCTGAGACGATGCTCCCGCACGATGCCGCGCACGGAGTCGAACTTGGCACCCGCAGGCATCGGCGCGCGCAGCCATCGTGGCTTGCGGCCGACGACCAGCGGCTCCGCGCCGGCAGACCGCTTGATGCCGTCGCGGATGGCCGTGCCGCCCTGCGGGGTCGCGTACTTTTCGCCGCTGCTGCGGCGCACGACCGGTATGCCCTTGAATTCGCTCATTTAGTGACCGTTATCGGTGATGCAGCCCGTTAGTTTACTCTTCCGCCGCGGCCTGACGCGCCAGGTCCGCGGGCAACGCCGGGTGCCGCAACCGGCCACTGGCAAGATCCCGGTCGAGGGCGGCGAGCCGCTGCGGCGTCCCGACATCCAGCCAGTGGCCGTCGAACCGCGTCCCCGTGAGGCGTCCCGCCGACAGCGCGCGGTCGAGCAACGGCTTCAGCGGGAACTTCCCGGGCTCACAGTCCCTGAACAATTCGGGGTGCAGAATCGCGATGCCGGAATAGGTGAGCCGTTCACCCCCGGCGACGATCCTTCCCTGCGCGTCGAGGGCGAAATCCCCGCTCCGATGATGCTCGGGGTTGGGGACCAGCACCAGGTGCGCGAGCGATCCCGTGGGCAACTCGAGCGCTTCCAGCGGAAAGTCGCTCCAGACATCGCCATTGACCAGCAGGAAGGCGTCGGGCCCGAGCATGTCAAGGGCCCGGTGGATGCCGCCGCCGGCCTCGAGCGGCACCGGGCCTTCCTCGCTGTAGCGCAATGCCAGGCC
>QKHC01000034.1 GCA_003251175.1 Gemmatimonadota bacterium | reverse complement strand
CGATCTCCGCGACCGTGGCGCGATAGTCGGTGTGGTCGAGCGGGAAGTACTCCTCGCCGACGATCTCACCGCCGTGAGCGGTGACGACCTCCCGCACCTTCTGGTTCATCACGCGCGGCCAGATGTAGTCCGCCGACGGCAGGTAGAACTTCCTGGCGCCCGTCTCACGCATCAGCCACGGGATGAACGGGTCCACCTGCTGCGCCGGCACGGGGCCGGTGCAGAAGATGAGCGGGTCGGACTCCTGGCCCTCGTACTGCTCCGGGTAGACATAGAGCGTCCGACCCCGGACGACGGCCGGCTCCTTGATGGCCTGCCGCGTAGAGCTGTAAATGCCGCCGAGGATCACATCCACGCCGTCCTGCTGGACCAGCTTGGCGGCCTTGGCCGCCGCCACGGCGTCCGAGGTGGCGCTGTCCTCGAGGATCAGGTCCACCCGCCGGCCCAGCAGGCCGCCCTTGGCGTTGATATCGCCGATGACCATCTTGGCGACGTTGGCATTGGCGAGGCCCACAAATGAAAGCGGGCCCGTCTGATCCGCGATGACTCCGACCTTGATCGGTCGGTCGGGTGAAGCGGCTGGTTTCGCCATGCGTCCCTCCCTCTCTGGAGTAGATTCCCGGAGCCACGCGGTGTGGTGGCAGGAATCGCGCTGTGTGGCCGCAACGTAGGCGACCGCCCCGGCGCATACATCGGGAGAGTTCCCTATGCCGACTCCGCCGCTTCGCCTCGGCGAGCTCGTGGCCACCCTCGCCCTGGCGCAGGACAACGCCTTCGGCCAGCCCCTCGAGTCACAGCTGCGGTCGTGTCTCCTGGCGACGTGGATGTGCGAAGCCGGCAGTTTCCCGAAGGACGTGCGGGAGACCGCCTACTGGGTGGCGCTGCTGCGCTACATCGGGTGCACCGGCCACGCTCACGAGGTGGCGACCGTTTTCGGCGACGAGATCGCCATTCGCGCCCAGACGCTGGTGCACGACGCCGCGAATCCCGCCGAAGTCATGCGGGACGTGATCACCTATGCGACATCGTGGCGCCCGCCGGAGGAGCGCGAGCAGATCGTGCAGATGATTCAGCAGACGGCGCGCGAATGGGCCGTCCATAATTTTGCGTCGGGGTGCGAGGTGGCCGACATGCTGGTGCAGCGCCTCGACTTCGGCCCCGCGGTGCGCGAGTCGCTGCGCTTCACCTTCGAGCGCTGGAACGGCAACGGCTATCCCGCCCATGCAAGTGGAGAGGCGATCCCGGTGCCGATGCGGGTGGTGCACCTGAGCCACGACATGGAGGCGATCGCGCGGATCTTCTCCCCCGACAGGGCCCTCGCCGCGTGCCGGGAGCGCCGCGACCGCACCTACGATCCGGCCCTCGCCGACCTGTTCCTGGCGCGCGGCGCCGCCTGGCTCGAGCGGCTCGACACGGTGGAGCCGTGGGATGCCGTCCTCGATCTGGAGCCGACGCCGCACTGCACCCTGGCGGACGCGGCACTCGACGACGCGCTGGCGGTGGCCGCCGATTTCATCGATCTCAAGTCTCCGTACATGTCAGGGCACAGTCGCCGCTGCGCGCAGCTGGCCGGCGATGCGGCGCGGGTGCTCGGCTTCGAGGAGGCAGAGGTTGCCACCCTCCACCGCGCGGCGCTGGTCCACGACTTCGGCACGACCGCGGTGCCCAACTCGATCTGGGACAAACCCGGCTCGCTCACGCGTGCCGAGTTCGATCGCGTCGAACTGCACCCGATGCTGACCGAGCAGATGCTGCGCCGGTCGCCGGCCCTGGCATCCTTGAATGCCGTCGCTTGCGCGCACCACGAGAAGAGCGACGGATCCGGTTACCACAAGCGCGTCCGCGTCGATGCCGTCGATCCGGGCGCGTGCGTGCTCGCGGCGGTGGAGATCTACGTGGGGATGACGACCGATCGAGCGGACCGGCAGGCGCTCCCGGCGGAGGCTGCCGCGGTCGAGCTGCGCCGACTGGCGTCTGAGGGCGTGACCGATCCACGCGCGAGCCGCGCGGTGCTGGTCGCCGCGGGCCACGGCGAGCCGCGGGCGCGCGCGGTCGCCCGGGCGCGGCTGCCCGGCGGGCTGTCACGTCGCGAGATGGACGTCTTGCGGCTCGCGGCGCGGGGTCACACGACGCAGCAGATCGCCGATCGGCTTTCCATCTCGAGCAAGACCGCCGATCATCACATTCAGCACATCTATACGAAGATCGGCGTCTCGACGCGCGCGGCCGCCGCGCTGTGGGCCACGCAACACGCAGTGGTGACCTGACGGACCGACGCGCTAGCGCATCAGCCTCCCCACATCCGCCGTCGTGATCCGGCTGACGGGCGTGACGCGCCGGAAGGAGAGCCTTTTGGCTTCTTCGCTCATGGGTCTCGGGACGGTGACGACGCCCGGAAACCCGCCCCCTGGTGGGTCGCGAGGGAAGGGCGGGCAGGGCCATGCGCCGCTCTTGCGACCCGCCCGCCCGGTCGCAGATTCGGTGGCTCGCCGTTCGGTCGACCCCAAACAGGAGGACCAGGATGGACGTCACCACACTGATCATTCAGCTCGTGTCCGGCGCCGTCGGCGGCAACGTGGCCGGACTGCTCAACCGGTCTCGCACCCTCGGGCCGATCGTCAACACGCTCCTCGGCGCCATCGGTGGGGTCGGCGGGGGTCAGCTGCTGGGGGGCAATCTCGGTGACCTCGTGGGCGGCGGCACGGTCGGCACCATCGCCACGTCGGGCCTGGTGGGCCTGGTATTGCCGCTCCTCGGGAGCTTCGCCAAGAAGAAATCCGCCTAGCGCGCTCGGCTTCTCCGGCGCGCCGCCGGCGCCCTCAGCGCGGTGATGTGCACTTTACCTCTCCCGTGACTGTGGCGACCTTTGGTCATGCGAGCGCTCCTCGCGTGTGTCCTGGGCGCCCTGCTCGCCGCACCCCTCGCCGCGCAACGCACCGCGCGCGAGATCGTGGACCATGTCGACCGCATGCTCCGCGGCAGCTCGAGCCGCGGCGAGATCACGATGGAGGTCGTGACCGCGCACTGGCAGCGCAGCATGGATCTCGCCATCTGGTCGCTCGGCACCGAGTACGCGCTGATCCGGATCACCGCACCCTCCAAGGACGCCGGCACGGCCACCCTCAAGGCCGGCACCGAGATCTGGAACTACCTCCCCCGCGTCGATCGGGTGATCAAGCTGCCCTCGTCGTTGATGGGCCAGGCGTGGATGGGCTCGCATTTCACCAACGACGATCTGGTGAAGGAAAGCCGCATCATCGAGGACTACGACATCGCGATCGGCTACGAGGGCGCACGCGATGGCGTGGCGGTGTGGGAGTTCGTGCTCACGCCCAAGCCGGACGCGGCGGTGATCTGGGGCCGCATCGAGGAGCAGGTGCGCCGCGAGGACATGATGCCCACCTGGGCGAAGTACTATGACGAGCGCGGCGAGCTCTCCCGCACGATCACCTTTTCCGAGTTCCGCCGGCTGGGAGGCCGTCTCGTGCCGGCGGTGATGACCGTCGTGCCCACCGACAAGCCCGACGAGCGGACGGTGATCCGCTACCGCAATCTCGAATTCGACATCAAGCTGACGCCGTCGTTCTTCTCGCTGCGCCAGCTCCGCAGCGGGGCCGAGTAGCCGGGTGCCGGCGAGCCCCTGGTGGCGCATCGGGTGGCGCAACCTCGGCCGCAATTCGCGCCGCACCGTGCTCACCGCGACCGGACTCGCCGTCGGGTACTGGTCCGTCGTGGTCATCACCGGCATGGCGGACGGCTTGGTCGCCGACATGGTGCGGACGGCGACCGGCATCCTCAGCGGTCAGGTCCAGGCGCACGCGCCGGAGTATCTGCCCGATCGCACGCTGTACGAGACCATCGGCGGGGCCGAGGGCACCGACGTGCCGGCGCTGCTCCACGCCGTGGAGGCCGAGCCCGGCGTGCTCGGCGCCGCCCCGCGCGTCTATGCGGGCGGCTTGGTCAGCTCCGGGGCGACGACCGTCGGCGTGCTGCTGCTGGGCGTGGATCCCGCGCGCGAAGACAGTGTCTCGCGGCTCGCCGCGGCGCTGGTCGAGGGACGGTTGCCGACGCCGGGTGCGCGCGAGCTGCTCATCGGCCGCGAGCTCGCACGGCAGCTCGACGTCGCCCCCGGGGGCGAGCTAGTGGTGGTGGCGCCCGCGGCCGACGGGTCGCTCGGTAACGATCTCTTCCGCGTGTCGGGCCTCTACGCCACCGGCATCGCCGAGCTCGACGCCGGGACGGCCGTCGGCCCGCTCGCCGCGATTCAGGAGCTCCTGGCGCTCGCCCCGGGGCGCGTGCACGAGATCGCCATCCGCATCGGGGACCCGTGGGCCGCGCCGGGGATGGCCGACTCGCTGACGCGGCGACTGAGCGCGGCCGGGGCGGGGCCCATCGCCGTCCGCCCGTGGACGACCTTCCGGCCCGAGCTGGTGGACTACGCCAATCTGTCCAGCGGCTCGATGTGGATCGTCGTGCTGATCGTGTTCGCCATGGCGGTCTTCGGCGTCGCCAACACCCTGCTGATGACCACCTTCGAGCGGCGCCGCGAGTTCGCCTTGCTGCTGGCGCTGGGCGCGACCCCGGGAGGGATCGTGCGTGCGGTGCTCGCCGAGGCGGTCGCCCTCGGTGTAATCAGCATCCTCCTCGGGGTGGCGATCACGGTCCCGGTGCTGGTGTGGTGGCACCACGACCCGATCGATCTGAGTCGTCTCTTTGGTGATTTCACTATGGCCGGGGCCCTGGTCCGGCCGGTGCTGCGGACCGACTATCCCCTGTCGATGTGCTTCTACGCTGCCGGCGCGCTGCTGCTGACCGCGCTGCTCGCGGCCCTCTATCCAGCGTACCGGGCGACCCGCGTGCCGCCCGCCGACACGCTCGCCGGACGCTGATGATGTGGCGCGGGCCACTGCTGCTGCGACTCGCGTGGCGCAACGTGCGGCGCCAGGCGCGGCGCAGCGCGCTCACGGCGGCCGCCATGGTCGTCGGGCTGGCGCTGCTCGTGATGTCCCGCTCGATCGCCGACGGGGCGCACGACGAATGGATCGCGGCCGGGGTGCGGCTCGGGTCCGGCCACCTGGCGGTGCAGGCCCCCGATTTCCGCACCCGGCACGCCATCGAGCAGCATCTGTCAGCCGACGATCGGGCGGCCGTGGAGGCGGTGCTCGCCGACAGCGCCGTCGCCCCGCACCTGGCGGCCGTGGCGCCGCGTCTCGAGATCACCGCCCTCGCCTCGGCACCCGCGGCCGCCGTGCCGGTGGCGGTGATCGGGGTGGACCCCGCGCGCGAGCCCGCGTTCTCCGAAATGGACCAGCGCGTCGTCGAGGGCCGCTACCTCGAGCCGGGCGATCACCTGCAGGCCTTCGTGGGCGTGGAGCTCGCGACCCGCCTGCGGCTGCGCCTCGGCGACCGCCTCGTGCTCACGGCGTCTGGTCCCGACGGCACGATCAGCGATCAACTGGTGCGCGTCGTGGGAACGTTTCGCACGGCGATCCCGGAGGTGGATCAGGGGCTGATTCACATTCCGCTCCCCACGGCGCAGGCCTGGCTCGGGGTCGACGGCGTGACCACCATCGCGGTTCTGCTCGACCGCAGCTGGGACACCGACCGCTGGGTGGCGCGCCTGCGGCACGCGCTCGCGTCCCGCGCCGATCGCGTCGTGGTGCTGTCGTGGCGCGCCGCCAGTCCGGAGCTGGATGCGGCGGTTCGCATGGACGACTACGGCGACTACGTGTTTCATGGCATCCTGTTCGTGATCATCGCGCTCGCCATCGTCAACACCGTGCTGATGTCGGTGCTCTACCGGACCCGCGAGTTCGGGGTGATCCGCGCCCTGGGCCTGCGGCGGAGGGACACCGCCATGCTCGTGATGATCGAGGGACTCATTCTGACGGGCATCAGCGGGCTGGTGGGCCTGCTCCTGGGCCTCGCCGTGACGTGGGGATTCTTCCATGACGGGCTCGACCTCACCGCGCTGATGGGCGACCAGATGACGGCAGCCGGCGCCGTGATCGATCCGGTCTTCGTCCCGCAGTTCCGCGTCATCCAGCTGGTGCAGAGCGCCGTCTCGGTGATCATCATCGGGATCGTCGCGTCGCTCTATCCGGCATGGCGCGCCACCCGCATCGACATGGCCGAAGCCATGAAGTTCGAGGCATGAGCGACTCTCCCGCTGCAGCGGTCCGGACCGACGCGGTCTGGAAGATCTTCGAGCATGACGGTATCGCCGTCGAGGCGGTGCGCGGCGTGACGATGAGCGTGGCGCCGGGCGAATTCGTCGTCCTCGCCGGCCCATCCGGCTCCGGCAAGACGACGCTGCTCAATCTGTTCGGCGGGCTGACGCGACCGACCCGCGGGCGCGTCTGGATCGCCGAGCAGGAGATCAGCGACATCTCCGAGCGGCGGCTGGCGCAGATCCGGCTGGAGCGGCTCGGGTTCGTGTTCCAGGCCTACAACCTGCTGCCGGTGCTCACGGCCCGTGAGAACGCGGAGTTTTCGCTCCTGCTGCGGGGCACGCCGGAGGCGGAGCGACGCCAGCGTGTGACCGCGCTGTTCGAGCGCATCGGGATCGCCGGGCTCGAGGATCGCCGGCCGGGCAAGCTCTCGGGGGGGCAGCAGCAGCGCGTCGCGGTGGCCCGGGCGGTAGTGGGGGAGCCGGCGCTGGTGCTGGCCGACGAGCCGACGGCCAACCTCGATTCGGCATCGAGCGACGCGCTGCTCGAGGTGATGGTGCAGCTCAACCAGGAGCTGGGGACGACGTTCGTCTTCGCGACGCACGACACCCGTCTCATGGAGCGGGCGAAGCGCCTGATCCATCTCGTCGACGGCGCCGTGGCGTCGGACACACGACGGTAGGGTGGGCCGTGGACCGCCAGGCCGTTCTCGCCGCCTGCCTGGCGCTGGTGACGCCCCAATCCCTCCCCGGCCAGCAGCGCATCGACGTCACGGGGTACGCGCTCAACGTGGTGCTCGGCGCCGCCGACGGCCCCCTGACCGGGTCCGGCGTCCAGGACCTGCAGCGGGTGCGGCTGATGGCGACCGGCACCGTGGCCACGGTGCGGTGGGACGTGGCATACGAACAGCTGCTCACACTCACGTCGGCTCCTGAGCTCGCGCTGATCGGCGGGACGCTGGGCCAGCCGGCTGGCGCCGGTGACTGGCTGCCGTTGCAGGGAACCCTCGGCGAGTCGGAGCACGCCAGCTGGCGCCATCGCGTTGACCGCCTGAGCATCGTACTCGCCAGGCCGATCGGAGACGTCACCGTCGGACGCCAGACGATCGCCTGGGCCACGACGCTGTTTCTCACGCCGGCTGACCCGTTCGCCCCATTCGATCCAGCCGATCCGTTCCGGGAATACCGCGCGGGCGTCGACGCCGCACGCCTGCGCCTGTTCCCGTCCGCCATGAGCGAGCTGGAGGCCGTGGTTCGGCCCGCGACGTTCGACTCGGTCACGACGCTCACCGCGCTGGGCCGGGGCCGGATCGCCGTCGGACGCCTGGAGCTGGTGGGGTGGGGGGGCGTGCTGCACGACGGCGCGGCCGCGGCAGTGGGCGGGACGGTGACGGCCGCCGGCGCCGTGCTGCGGGGCGAGGGCGAGGTGCGGCGCGAGGAGGATGCCACCGTGCTGCGGTTCGCGTTGGGCGCGGACCGCAGCTTCACCGTCGCGCGCCGCGCGCTGTACGTCGCCCTGGAGTATCAGCACGATGGCTTCGGAGCGGCCCATGCGCAGGACCTCCCGCGTGTGGTTGCCACGGCGCCGTTCCGCCGCGGTGAGCTGCAGGTGCTGGGCCGGGACGAGGTGGCGCTCAATGCGGCCTGGCAGGCTCACCCGCTCGTGTCACTCACCTGGCTCACACTGTGGAACACCCGCGATGGCAGCGCGCTGCTGTCACCCGCCGTGAGCTACGACGTCGTCACGAACGTGAATCTGCGGCTCGGGGGGTATGTCGCGGTCGGCGCTCCGACCACGCCGGAGGGCCTGCCGGCCTCGGAGTACGGCGTCGTCCCCGCGAGCGCGTACGCCGCGGGGAGTGTGTATTTCTGAAGCCGGCTGCTGCCAGCTGACTCGTTTTGCTGCAGCGGTATCAGTCCGGGTCGCCGTCCTCCCGGGCTTCGATCCCTGAACTCCTTGAGCGACATACGCTTGCCGCGTCGGCCCGCAGGGAACGACGCTTGCCCTGGAGCACTCCGGCATGATGGCTCCCTACTCGAATCTCGGAGGTCGTATGCGAAGCGGATCGTTGGCAGTGCTGGCTGGGGCGGCGCTGGTGCTGGGGTCGCTGGCGTGCAGTGATGCGGGCGTCGGGGGCGGGGCAGCGGTGGGACTCGCGTTCTCGACCCGCGCGGCACCGAGCGGCGCAGCCGGGGGGACGATGAGCGCCAGCGTCGCGCAGGCGGGGGACTCGACCATCGTGGTGGTGGGCGACGACAGCGTGATCATCGGCAGCGTGGAGCTCGTGTTGCGGGAGATCGAGCTGCGTCGGTCGGGCGTGACGAGCTGCTCGATGTCCGACGGGTCCGACGACGATCAGTGCGAGGAGTTTTCGACGGGGATCCAGCTCGTCAGTCTTCCCCTGGGGAACGGGACGGAGCAGGTCGTGACGGTGAACGTCCCGGCGGGAACCTACGACCAGGTGGAATTCGAGATCCACAAGCCCGAGGACTCCGCTGACGCCGCGTTCATCGCCGCCCACCCGGACTTCGACGGTGTGTCGATCCGCGTGATGGGTCGGTACAGTCAGGCGGGGACGAGCGCCTCCTTCGTGTACACGACCGATCTCAGCGAGGAGCAGGAGATCCAGCTGGATCCGCTGCTCGACGTCGCGGCCGACGGGCCGGCCAACGTGACCATCCGGCTCGACATCGCGACCTGGTTCCTCAACGATTCGCGTTCGGCGCTGGTGGACCCGAGCACTGCCAATATCGGTGGTCCCAACGAGGGTGTGGTCCGCAACAACATCGAGCAGTCCATCGAGGCGTTCCACGACAACGACCACGACGGTCTCGACGACAGTCACGAGGACGACGACCACGGCACGGACCCCGATCATCCATAGCCACGGCAGCAGTTGTCAGAACGCACCATCGCGGCGAGATTGTTGCGGCGCGGGGGTGGGGTGCTCGGGCCCCGCCCCCGCGCCGTGTACTGCGACCCCCGACGGAGGCGTTCGTGACCACGGTGTGGATCGATGGGAAGTTCTACGACCGCGAAACCGCCGTCGTGTCCGTTTTCGATCACGGTCTGCTGTACGGCGACGGCGTGTTCGAGGGGATCCGCGTGTATGCGGGACGGGTGTTCCGCCTCGAGCAGCACGTGCGCCGGCTGTACCACTCGGCCAAGGCCATCTGGCTCGACATCCCGATGCCCCAGACCGAGATGGTGGACGCGGTTCGCGCCGCCGTGGCCCGGAGCGGGCTCGCCGAGGCCTACGTCCGGCTGGTTGTGACCCGCGGCGTCGGTGACCTCGGCCTCGATCCCCGCAAGTGCCCTCGCGCCTCGGTGATCTGCATCGTGGACAAGCTGACGCTGTGGTCACCGGAGCGGTACCAGCAGGGACTCACCTGTCTCACCTCACCCACGCCGATCAACCACCGCGAGAGCCTGTCCCCGCGCGTCAAGTCGCTCAACTATCTGTCACATATCCTGGCCAAGATCGAAGGTATCGTCGCCGGTGTCGATGAGGTGCTGATGCTCGATCCTACCGGCTTCGTGGCGGAGGCGAGCGGCATGAATCTCTTCACCGTCGTGGACCGGACGCTGCGAACCCCGCCGTCCTATGCGGGGATCCTCAAGGGCGTGACCCGGGACGC
This sequence comes from Gemmatimonadota bacterium, assembly GCA_003251175.1. Classification (GTDB taxonomy): domain Bacteria; phylum Gemmatimonadota; class Gemmatimonadetes; order Gemmatimonadales; family GWC2-71-9; genus SZUA-544. Next base: position 16,839 of record QKHC01000034.1, on the reverse strand, counting down.
GGTGATCGAGCTGGCGCCGGCTGCCGGCCTGACGGTCGAGCAGACGCCGCTCAATCGCTACGATCTCTATACGGCGGACGAGCTGTTTCTCACGGGGACGGCGGCGGAGGTGGTGGCGATCACGACCCTCGACGGGCGCGTGATCGGCTCCGGGGTGGCGGGACCCGTGACACTGGACATCACGCGCCGCTTCCGGGAGCTGGCCCAGCGCGGCGGGTAGCTATCCGTGCAGGCGCTCGGCATCCTCGTGCAGGCCCCGATCCCCGGGCGGGTGAAATCACGGCTGGCCGATGACATCGGGCCGTCGGCCGCCGCGGAGGTATACCAGCAGGCCGGCCGGCAGGTCGTGGCCGCCACCGTCGGCACGGGCCATCGCACCGTCGTGTGGTACGCGCCCGCGAGCGAGGCGGCGTACGTGCACGAATGGCTGCACGATCTCGGTCGCTTCGAGCTGCGGCCGCAATCGGCTGGGTCGTTGGGAGCGCGCCTCGCCAATGCCTTCGCGCGCCACTTCAGTGATGGAGCCGACCGGGTGGTGCTCGTCGGCACCGACTGCCCCGGTGTGAGCCGTCGGCTGGTCCTCGAGGCCTTCGGCGCCCTCGGCAGCGCCGACGTCGTGATGGGGCCGACGCTCGACGGCGGGTACTACCTGCTCGGCCTGCGCGAGCCCCGGCCGATGCTGTTTCAGGACATCGTCTGGACGAGCGGGACGGCGGCCGCCCAGACGCGGGCCCGCGCCGCCGCGCTGGGGTTGAGGCTGCGGATGCTGCGTCCGCTGCGGGATGTCGACACCGCCCAAGACGCCCGTCTGCTGGGATTTCTCAAACCTTGACGCGACATATGGTTAGGGCGAGATTCGCCCGATGCTGCAGCCGCGGGAGGCGTAGGCAATGCCCTGGCGCGTGATCGCTCACGGCGACGAAGTGTGGCACGTCGATGCCGTTGCGGAGCGCCGGCCTAACACCGACGCCTGGCAGCTGACGCTCGCGTTTCGTGCCGCCTCGACCGCCACCGAGCGACGCCGCTTCTGGGCCCCGTATCCGCTCGCGGCCGCGTCGAAAGCGGCGTTGTACATCCAGGCGGAGCAGATCCCCGACAGCGCGCTCGCCGGCGTCCTCGCGGAACGCTTCGCGTGACCGCTCCCGGGGTTCCTGAGCTGCGCCGAGTCGTGGGCGCGATCGAGCGCCTGCGCGGCGAAACCGTGCGGGAAGCGACTGTGCGTTCGGATCTCCGGCACCTCAAGGTCGAGTTCGAGTCCGGATTGATGCTGATCGTCGCGGTCGAGCGCGACGATGCGGGACGACCGCGGTTCGAGGTGGATCTCGTCACGGCGCCTCCTGACAGCGCTGCCAAGCAGCAGATCGAGGTTCGGTTCGAGTGAGCGCGACGTGACCGGGCGTTACGACGGGGTGGGCGGCGGCTTTCCGCGGCTGCGCTTCCGGGGGTTCGATCTCCAGCGCACGCCCGATGGGCAATGTCGCGCGCGGGTGATCCTGGGGTGGGCGGACGGGCGGGAGTACACCGGGGAAGCCTCGGGAATGGCCTCACCGGCGGGCGAATTGCGGTGCGCGGCCGCGGCAACGGTGACCGCCATCACACAAGTCGCGGGCGCCGCAGCGTCGTTCGAGCTGCTGGGTGTCAAGGCGGTACGCGCCTTCGATCAGACGGTTGTGATCGTCTCCCTGGCCACCAAGGAGGGGGGGCGGGGGTTGCGGTTGGTCGGGTCGTACCTGACCGAGGGTGACCCCGCTCGAGGCGCGGCACTTGCAGTGATGAACGCGACGAACCGGGTGATGGGCAACTTCTTCGCGACACGATGACGACAGCAACGTGGCAGTACACAGTTCTGGGTTTGACCCTCACGTTCGGCGCCGCCTGCGCCGGCGGGGGGGGCGGGCAGCGCGCCGCCCTGTCCCCGTCGCCCGCCGTCGACACGGCAGCCAGAGCGACCGATCGCCCGGGCACCGTGGCGCCGGACGAATCGGCGCCCGAGCTGCCGGCGGAGCTGCCCGTGGGCGCCGAGCAGCCATTGCCAGCCGTGGAGGCCGGTGAAGTCGCGGATGAGGCCCAGCGGCTCTTCGGCACCAACCTGCTCGATCCCGACACCGCCGTCACGTTCGACATCGATGTCACGAGCTGGGGGACGCACAAGCGGGTGTTGCAGTATCTCCAGTTCTTCCAGACGACGGCCAGCGACCGCTTCGCCATCTGGCTGGCGCGTCTGGGGCGCTACGAGGGGATGATCCGTGAGCGACTGCGGCTCGCCGGTCTCCCCGAGGATCTGATCTATCTCACGCTGATCGAGAGCGGCTTGTCGAACACCGCCGTGAGCCGCGCCCGGGCGGTCGGGATGTGGCAGTTCATGGCGAGCACCGGCAAGCTGTACGGGCTCGAGGTCACGCCGTGGGTGGACGAGCGGCGCGATCCGTTCAAGGCGACCGACGCGGCCGCGCGCCACCTCGCCGATCTGGTCGGTGAGCTCGGCTCCGTGTACCTGGCGGCCGCCGCGTACAACGGCGGCATGGGTCGCGTGCGGCGGTCGATCGTGCGGCTCCCCGGCAGCACGCCCGATTCCCTCACCGATCAGACGTTCTTCGATCTGGCGGATCGTCGCTACCTGCGGCGCGAGACGCGTGACTACGTCCCCAAGCTGATCGCCGCTGCGCTGATCGCCAAGCAGCCGTCGCGCTACGGCTTCACGGGCATCGAGCCCCTCCAGCCGCTGGTCTTCGACGAGATCGTGGTGCCGGATGCGACCGGCCTCGACGTCGTGGCGCGGCTGGCCGACACCACCGTCGCGGCCCTGGTGGAGCTGAACCCGCAGTACGTGCGCGGGGTGACCCCCCCGGGGCAGGCCAGCGTGGTGCGGGTTCCCCGAGCGCGCGGCGAGACCACGGCGCTGCGCTATGCGGCCTTGCCGGTCACCGAGCGGGTCACCTACGTCGAGCACGTCGTCACCCGGGGGGAGACGCTCTCCGAGATCGCGCACCACTACGGTGTTTCGGTAGCGGTGGTGCAGGGCGCCAACCGCGGCGTGCAGGCCCGCCACCTCCGCGTGGGTCAGAGACTCTTCATCCCCCTGTCGGGGCGGGCGATCCCTACCGCGTCGCGCGCCGTGCGGCGCACCACTGTGCGCCCGGCGTCCAGCGCCGCGGCGCCGTTGGGGGCGACCCATCGGGTGCGCCCGGGTGAGACCCTGTCCGGTATTTCCCGTCAGTACGGCGTCGCGCTGTCACGCTTGCTCGCCGCCAACGACCTCACCATGCACTCGGTGATCCGTCCGGGCGATCGGATCATGATCCCGTCGGGCGAGGCGCGGGGCGGCACCCAGTAGATCGAGCCGGCAGCAGCGGCAAGAACGAACAACGGGCAGCGGCCGATGGGACCGCTGCCCGTTCGCGTTGTGGTCGGTTGGAGCGGGGTATCGCCTCCGGCTCACCGCCTGCCGTCGCGGATGATCGCGGCCGCGTAGCCGTTGCGCGGATCCCGACCCTGCTCCAGGAGCTCCTGCACGCGGGCGGGGCCACGGTTGTAGGCCAGCAGCGCCCGCTCGATGTTGCCCTCATAGCGGTCGAGCAGGTCCTTCAGGTACCGGAAGCCCAGCCGCAGGTTCGTGTCCCGATCGTACAGCTGCTCGTCGGTGAGGCCCGGCTCATACAGGCGGGCCGTGCTGGGAAGCACCTGCGTCAGGCCCACGGCCCCGGCACTGCTGCGCGCGCGGGGATCGAACCGCGACTCCAGGCGGACCAGCGGGAACGCGACCTCCGGAGACAGGCCTTCGCTGAGCGCGATATCGTAGACCGCCGCGGCGAAATCGGCCGGGATCCGGTAGCGCTCCGAGTAGTCGAGGACCGCGTTGGCGCGCTCGAGCTGCAAGCGCACCACGTCGATCTCGCCCTGCTTCGCGTCCAGCTCTTGACGCAGGGTGCGCACCTCGACCAGCAGCGCGGTTTCCGTGAACGACGGGGGGTCACTGTCGGCGCTGGCACCGCGGACCCACCCGCCGATGCCGCTGACGATCAGCGCCCCCACCAGTATCAATGTGCCCTGTACCAGCAGCGATTGCGTTCGTGTATTCATAGTCCTTCCGCATGGTCCGAAGCTCACCCCAAGCTCGCGAGCGAGCGTCAACCGTCCGTCAAGGATCTCTCTCGAGCCGTCGCCAGGTGCCGCGGCGACCACCCGCCTTTTCCACGAGGCGCACCGTCACGATCTCGGCACCTCGATCGGCGGCCTTCACCATGTCATACACGGTGAGACACCCCACGGCCGCCGCCGTTAACGCTTCCATTTCCACACCGGTGCGGCCAACCGCCTTCGCGGTCGCGCGGATCCGCACCCCCGGCAGGTCGGAATCGAGCTCCGCCCGCACCTCCACGTGATCCACGGCCACCGGGTGGCAGAGGGGGATCAGCTCCGCCGTGCGTTTCGCCGCCATGGTCCCGGCGACCTCCGCCACGGCCAGTGCATCTCCCTTCACCCCGGCGCGGTCCGCCACGAGGGCGTACGCCTCCGGGGACATCCGCACCGCCCCTTCCGCCGCCGCGGTCCGCACCGTCACCGGCTTGTCGCCGACGTCCACCATGCGGGCCCGGCCCGTTTCGTCCACGTGCGACAGCGTCACTGACGCTCCCCCGATGCGGTCGTCACCGCTTCCCCCAGTACGGCCGCCAGCAGCTGCGGGTTCACGTTCCCGCGCGCCAGGGTCCGCAGCTCCAGCACCCGCGCGATCGCCGCCACCGTGGCTTGCGGGCTTCCACCGGCCCGGGCTTCGGCTCGGAGGTGCTCCAACAGCCCGTCCAGCAGCTCGGTGAACGCCCCGCGGGCCTCGAACGGGGGCTGGGCCAGTGCCGCGCTCAGCTGCTCCACCCGTCCCCGCCGTGCCCCATCCAGGAAACGCCGACCCGCGGCCGACCCTGTTGCACTGCTGCCATACGCAACTAGTCTGCCAATGCAGCCAGCCGCCCCAGAAATCACCATCGGATCGTGACTTATGTCGCGTTCCAGGCGCTCCTGCGCGAATGCTGTGACGACACTGTCCGGCACTCGCGGCACGCGCATCCGCACCGCCCGCGACAGGATCGTCGGCAGCAGGGCGGCGGTGTCGGCGGCGGTGAGGATGAAATGGAGGTGCGGGGGGGGCTCTTCCAGGGCCTTGAGGAGGGCGTTGGCCGCCGTCTCGAGGCCAGTCTGGGGTCTCAGGCGCTCCGCGTCACCGAGGATGAAGACCCGCGCCCCACCCATGGCTGGGGTGAGCGCCAGTCGCCGCAGCAGCAACCGCACCGAGGCCATCGGGTGCGCCGCCATGCCGCCTGGCGGCTCATAGAGGGAGTCTTCCCTCCGTGCCGCCATGATCTCGCCCAGGGCTTCCTCGGCGAGATCGACTTGTCGCTCGGCGTCCGCGGACCGGGCTCCCAATTCGAAGGGGACGAACCAGTGGATGTCGGGGTGGCTGAGCTTCAGGGCGAGGGTGCAGCGCTGGCACTCCCCGCAGGGGTCGCCGGGCCGGGGACGCTCGCACACGAGCAGCTGGGCGAGCCACAGCGCCAGCCGCTGCTTGCCCACGCCGGCGGGACCCTCGAGCAGGAGGGTCTGGGGAAGGCGTTGGTTGACAACAGCTTCAGCCAGCCGTCGGCGGGCGGCCTCGTGACCATACATCGGGTGTAGCGGCATCGAGACACAATGTAGTCAGGGAAGCGGGCATCAGGGCGACACCAAAGGGTTAAGTTGTTACGTGAAAATCATTTACGGCGCCACTACCCGGGTTGCGCATGTCCATGATCTTTGTTCGCAATTGGTTACGCCACAAAGTGAGCACTCACATCTGTCAACAACATGTAACGGATGCGACCGGACCGGTCGCTGGGCGCTAGCGCGGAGGCGACCCGGGCTGTTCCTCGGGGGCGGGCTTGGCGTCGGTCAGGGCCCCCACCGCATTCCTGACCTGCTGCGGTTGCCCGACGATCGTCACCACATCGCCCGGTTGGAGCCGAAACCGCGGGTCCGGGGTGGCGATGTCCTGCCCGGCGCGATGCACGGCCAGGACCAGCGCCCCCGTTCGGGTCCGGAGCTGGGTGTCGGCGAGGCTCGCGCCCGCCGCGGGGGACGCGGGGTCGATCCTCACCCGCTCGACGCTCATGCGGGGCACGCCCTGCAGTGCGGTGGCGATGCTGAGTCGCGGCAGGGCACCGGGGCGCAGCGCGCGGTATTGCGACGCTCGGATCTGGTCGGTGAGCGTCTCGATCTCGGATCGCGGCACGCCGTAGTGAGCCAGGACCCGGTTGAATATTTCCACCGACGTCTCGAATTCCTCGGGGATCACCACATTGGCGCCAAGGCGGGTCAGCTCCGGGATTTCGGTGACGTAGCGTGTGCGGGCGACGATGTACAGCGTGGGGTTGATGTACCGACCGACGCGCACCACGCGCCGTGTGGCTGCCGCGTCCGAGATCGCGACCACCAGCATGCGGGCGCGCTCGGCGCCCAGGTGGCGCAGGATCTCTTCGCGCGTGGCGTCGCCGTAGAACGCGGGCTCCCCGCCGGCACGCGCGGCCCGCACCGTCTGCACGTTGAGATCGGCGATGAGGTGCGCCACGCCGGCGGCGCGCAGCGCGGTCGCGAGGTTGCGGCCGTTGAGCCCGTATCCGACGACGATGACGTGGTTGGAGATCGGTTCGGCGGCCACCAGGTCGGTCGCGGGTGCCGCCGGAGCCGCGCGCGCGCCGGGGAGGTAGCGCGCCAGGCGGTCGAGGGCGCCCGGGGCCGCGAGCAGCAGGAAGGGGGTCACCAGGATGGTCAGGACCGCGACCGTGAGGAACGACTGAAACCAGGAGTCGCTCATCAGTCCGAGAGTCCGTCCCGCGGTGGCGAGCACGAGGGCGAATTCCCCGACCTGCGAGACGGTCACGCCGGTCAGCAGCGATACGCGGGGCGAGTACCCCGCCAGGGCCGGTCCCGCCGCCCCGGTGAGCGTCTTCGTCACGATGATGGCGGCCACCGCTGCCACGAAGAGGAGCGGGCGCGCCAGCACGAAGTCGAGCTGCACCAGCATGCCGACCGATACGAAGAACAGCGAGATCAGCACGTCTCGCAGCGGCAGCAGCTCGGCCATGGCCTGGTGGGCGTAGTCCGATTCCGAGATGACCAGGCCGGCGAGAAAGGCGCCCAGGGCCAGCGAGGCGCCGGCGGCAGCCGTGGCGAGCGCGGTGACCGCTCCCAGGACGAGGATCGCGATGAGAAACAGCTCGCGGCTGCGCGTCTTGAGGATCTCGCTGATGATGCGCGGCACCACGGTGCGTGCGCCGACGACCACACCGACGACGACCAGCGCCGCCTTGCCGACCGCCGCCAGCAGCGCGGCGGGCCCCCCCTCCGCGGTGCCGGCGAGAAAGGGCAGGATCACCATGATCGGCACGATGGCGAGGTCCTGGAAGATCAGGATGCCGGTGGCGAGGCGCCCGACCGGGGTGTCGATCTCGCCGCGGTCTGTGAGGACCTTGAGCACCAGCGCGGTGCTCGACTGCGCCAGCAGCAGACCCAGGAAAATGGCGAGTGGCCAGGTGGTACCGAGCGCGCGCGCTGCGCCGGCGGCCAGGGCCGCGGTGAGACCGATCTGCAGGGCGCCGATCCCGACGACTTGGCGGGCGTGCTCGCGCAGCCGCGACAGCGAGAACTCGATGCCGATCGTGAACAACAGCAGGACGATGCCGACCTCGGTGAACGCCTCGGCGCGGTGCACGTCGGCCACCAGTCCGAGTCCGTTCGGACCGAGCACGATGCCGGCCACAATGAACCCGGGCAGCGACGGGAGCCGCAGCCGGTGGAACAGCAACACGACGAGGAGCGACCCGGCAAACACGACGACCACGTCGTGCAGGAACGGCAGGTCTGTCATCGAAAGGTCGGTGATTGCTGGGCGTCGATGGCCTGTCGTACCCGCCGCAGCAGCGTCTCCGCGTCGAACGGTTTGGGGAGCAGGGCGTCGGCGGCCTCGGCAGGCAGGTCCCCGTCGCCCACGTAGCCGGAGACGTACAGCACCGCCAGGCCGGGCCAGCGCTCGCCCAGCCGCTCGGCGAGCTCACCGCCGCTCATGCCGGGCATCACGATGTCCGTGAGCAGCAGGTCGACGGGCGCACCCCTGCTCTCGGCGATCGCCGTCGCAGCGATGCCGTTCGCCGCGGTGACGACCCGGTAACCCGCGCCTTCCAGGGCGCGTTGCGCGAAGGCGCGGACGGCGTCCTCGTCTTCGACCAGCAGGATCGTCTGGCCGACCGGCACGCGGGGCTGCGGCGCCGCAATCTCCACTGGCTCGTCGGCCGGCTGGGCCGTCGCGCGGGGAAAGTAGATGCGCATCGCGGTGCCGCGCTCAGGCGCGGTGTCGACCGCGATGTGCCCGCCGCTTTGCTGAACGATTCCGTACACCGTTGCCAGACCGAGGCCGGTACCCTTGCCGACTTCCTTGGTCGTGAAGAACGGCTCGAACAGGTGCACCCGGACCTCGTCGGACATGCCGGTGCCGGTGTCAATCACCGCGAGCTCGACATACTCGCCCGGCGGGACCGCTGCCGGTCCGGTGTCGCCGGCGGCGAAGGTGATCGCGCGTGTTTCGATCCGCAGGCGGCCACCGTTGGGCATCGCGTCCCGCGCGTTCACCGCGAGGTTGAGCACCACCTGCTCGATCTGGTTGGGATCCGCCTGCACGGCGGGACTGTCCTCGGCGAGGGCCGTCTCGAACTGCACGTCCTCACCGATCAGGCGGCGCAGCATCGGCTCCAACGCGGCGACCACCGCGTTGAGATCGATGTGTTGCGGGGCCAGCACCTGCCGCCGGGAATAGGCAAGCAGTTGGCGCGTGAGCTCCGCCGCGCGCAGCGCCGCCTTGCGCACCTCGAGTACGTCCGCCCGCGTGGGGTGATCGGCCGGCAGGTCCCCCAGCATGAGATCGGAGGTTCCCAGGATGGCGGTCAGGATGTTGTTGAAGTCATGCGCGATGCCCCCTGCCAGCCGGCCAACCGCTTCCATCTTCTGCGCCTGGCGGAGCTGCTCCTCCAGGACCCGTCGCTCGGTGACGTCGCGGTGCGTCCCCCACACCCGCACCAGCCGGCCATCCTCCACGAACCCGACGGCGTTGTGGTACAGCACGCGGATACGGCCGTCACGGTCGCGTCCGTGGGATTCCCCGTCGACCAGCCGGAATCCGTTGCGGACGAACTCCATCATCAACAGCTCATTGGCGGCGAAGGACGGGTCGAACAGCTGCGACAGCCGCCACCCGACCAACTCGCTGGCGCGCTCGCCACCGTACATGCGAGCCATGGCGTCGTTGCACTCGGCCACCCGGCCGGCGGCGTGCATGTCGGCGACGACCGCGACCACCGGGCGTCCGTCGACGGGCACCGGCGGGTCGTACTCGATGCGCGACACCCCCTCGGTGCTCTGCAGCACGAAGGCACGGTAGCGTTCTTCGGCGGTCCGCAACGCGGCCGCCGAGCGCTGCCGCTCGATCGCGTTGGCGACCTGGTCGGCGACGAACATCAGAATCCGCTTGGCGTTGTCGTCATACCGGGTGGTTTCGCGGTATGACTGGACAGCCAGGACGCCGATGGCACGCCCGCCGGTGGTGAGGGGCACGCCGAGCCAGTCGATCGAGGCAGCGCCGATCAGCTCGACCTCACCGCGCTCGAGGAGCCGTTCCCATTCCTCCGGGGTCGCGAGGAGCGGCTGCTGGCTGCGCAGCACGTAGTCGGTGAGTCCCTTGCCGAGCGGTCGCGGCTCGAAATCCGCATCCACCTCGTCCACGTGATACGGGAAGGTGAGATGGGTTCCGTCCTCGGAGAGCAGCGCCACGTAGAAGTTCTCGGCGGCGATCAGACGACCGACGCTGCGGTGGATTTCGGGCAGCAGCTGGTCCAGTGTCTCCGCCGTATTGGCCGCCTCGGAGATCTGATAGGTGGCGGCCTGGATCAGCTCGGCGCGCCTGCGCTCGGTGACGTCACGCTGCGTGCCCCAGGCCCGCACGAAGCGCCCGCGATCGACGACGCCCACCACGCTGCAGACAAAGACGTGCACCGCGCCCGATCGGTCGGGGACGCGGATCTCTGCATCGGTCAGGCGGAACCCGCCTCGGACGAAGGCCCGCAGAAACGCCTCGTTCTGCGCGTCCCGGGGGAGGATCTGCTCCAGCGGTGCTCCCACGACCTCTGCCGCCGCGGGGGAGCCGTACATCCGCGCCAGGGCGTCATTGCACTCAGCGACGAACGCCTCGGTGAACATCGCGTTGAGCATCTCGTCCTCGGGCACGTCGATCGGCACGGGTACCGGCACCTCGACCCGCCACACCCCTTCAGTACTCTGGGCGATGAACGCCCGGTACCGCTCCTCGCTGTCGCGAACCGCGCGCTCGGCCCGGTGCCGCTCCGTGACGTCGCGGGCGACGCCGAGCACGCCGATGATCCGGCCAGTGCGATCGCGCAGCGCGCCCTTCCGCACCAGCATGTAGCGAGTGCCTTCCGGCCGGTCGTGCACTTCCTCGAGCGCGATGGCGGTTCCCGTTTCCATCACCCGGCGGTCCGCCTCCTGGAATGCGCGCGCCTGGTCCGGGGGAAACAGCTCGTCGTCCCGCCGCCCGAGCACCGCTCCCCGGTCGAGGCCGAGCACGTCGGCGGCGAAGCTGTTCATCAGCAGGTAGCGACCCTGCAGGTCCTTGGCGAAGAGCGCCTCGCCCGTGCTCTCGATGATCGTCGTGAGGAGATCGTGCTCCCGCTGCAGGGCGGCCGCCGCAATGCGCGACTGAGTCACGTCTCGGTAGGACAGCACCCGTCCCACCACGCGGTCCGCCACGCGCTGCGGCTGGGCGTGGCGCTCGATGATCCGGCCGTCGCGCAGCTCGAGCACGTCGTGGCTCTCGAGCTCGGGATGGGCTGCGCCCTCGCGCAGATGGGCCAGGGTGGCGTCCGGCTGACGCATCTGCTGCAGCATGTGGCTCCGCACTGCGTCGAGGTCGCGCGACGCCAGCGCCGCTTCGGGCACCCGCCACATCTCCGCGAAGCGGCGGTTGTGGGCGGTGATTCGACCGTCGAGGCTCACCACCAGAATGCCGTCGGCGGTGGCCTCGAGGGTCGCAGCGAGCAGGGACAGCGCTCGACGGGCCGTCTCCTCCGACTGGCGCAGATCACGCAGCGTGCGCGCGCGCTCGGCCGCGTACCGCAGCGTCATCTCGACCACGGCCGGAGTCAGGGTGGAGGTGAGGAGGTAGTCCTGCGCGCCATCGTGCATCGCCTGTACGGCGGCGGCGCTCTGATCGTGATCGGCGAGCGCGATGACCGATGCGTCACCGGCGGCTGCGACCACCGCGGCCACGGTCTCCGGCACGGTGCGCCGCGTCGAGAGATCCACGATGACGACGTCGACTGCCGTGCCACCCAGCAGCGCCCGGGCGGCGTCCAGGTCGCGGGCGGTCTGGAAGACGAGGTCAGGGCCCAGGGCAGCGCGAAACGCTTCCCGCAGCGGCTCCGCGTCGGCGGGATCGCGGCCGACGAGGAGAATCGTGACGCGCTGCGGGACCGCCGCGCTCACGAAGCCGACGGCGACTCGGGGGGTGGCGTCGGGCCGGGAGCCAGGCCGAGCCGTGCCTCGACGGCCCGTGCCATGAGGTCCTCGATGGCCGGCGCCTCGGACGCATCGAACGCCGCGCACCCCACATCGAGAGTGAGGGAGTAGGGACGCAGCGTCATGCCGTTGTACTGGGCGGCGTGGCGTCCGATCCGCTCCGTGATCACGCCGACCGTGTCGACTCCGGCGTCGGCCGCGAGCACCACGAACGCCCCGCCTTCGAGCCGCGCCAGGAGATCGGAATCGCGGAAGCAGCGTCGCAGGATCTCGGCCACGTCGCGCAGCACACGGTCGCCCTCCTCGTACCCCACCGCCTGGTTGATGCCGGCCATGTCCTGCACCTCGATCGAGAACACCAGGAACCGACCCTTCGCCCGCTGCGCCAGCTTGACGTGCGGCTCCGCCAGGGTCACGAAGCCGCGGCGGTTGTACAGCGTGGTGAGACCGTCGAGGAAGGAAAGGCTCCGGAGGGCGTGCTGCAGGCGGCTGACTTCCAGCGCGTGGCGGATCGTGCGCGACAACAACTCGGCGGTGATCTTGCCTTTCATCAAGTAGTCCTGCGCACCGGCTTGCAGCGCCTGGCCCGGCAGCACGTCGTCACCGTGCGCCGTGAGCACGACGACGGGGATGTCCAGAAACCGCTCGCGGAAACGGATCAGCGGCTCCAGGCCGTTGCCTTCGGGCAGGGTGAGATCCATGAGCACCAGATCCACGTCCCCGGCCGCCAGCCGCTCGGCCCCCGCGGCCAGGCCGGTGGCGTGGTGCATCTCGTAGGGCGGTGCGCCGCCGGCGACGACGCCCGCGTCGCCCAACGCCGCCTGGATCAGCTGGGCGTGTCTTGGGTTGTCCTCGATCAGAAGCAGGCGAGCGGGTTCGCTGTCGGCCGGGCCAAGGGTGCGGCGGGCGAGCGAGCCGGAATAGCGCGCCAGGGTGCACCTCGTGGGAGGAGACGCAACTCCCGAGGCAGGACTCGAACCTGCGACCCGCCGGTTAACAGCCGGCTGCTCTACCAGCTGAGCTACTCGGGAACGCCCAGCCGGGGCTGGGTCGAGAACGGTCAAATATCGCCGCGCCGCTCGGAGACTTCAACCGCGCCCGGGATCCCGGGGCGCGGGGTCACAGCACCGCCGCGAGGTATCGGCCGGTTGCCGATGCGGGAACGGCGGCCACCTCCTCCGGCGGGCCAGCGGCGACGATGCGACCGCCCGCGCGGCCGGCGCCCGGCCCCAGATCGATGACCCAGTCCGCGCGCTTGATCAGGTCGAGGTGGTGCTCGATCACGACCACCGTGTGTCCCGCGTCCACCAGCCGATCGAGCACCCGACACAGCGTGCGCACGTCGTCGAGGTGCAGGCCGGTGGTCGGCTCGTCGAGCAGATAGAGCTTGCGCCCCGCGCGGCGCGAGCTGCGCGTCGCGGCCTCGGCCAGCTCCCGTGCGATCTTGAGCCGCTGGGCCTCGCCGCCCGACAGCGTCGTCGCCGCCTGTCCCAGGCGCAGGTAGCCGAGCCCGACCTGCTGGAGGTGCCACAGGGCGCGGGCGAAGCGCGGCAGCTGGCGAAACCGCAGCAGCGCCTCGTCCACGGTCAGCCCCAGGGCCTCGTGAATCGAGAGGCCTGCGACGCGGACGTCGAGCACCTCCCGCGTGAAACGCCGCGCGCCGCACTGCTCGCACGGCACGAACACGTTCGCCAGGAACACCATCTCCACCAGCACGTGCCCGGCTCCCTCGCACGCCTCGCACCGCCCCCCGGCGACGTTGAACGAGAATGTGCTCGGTGTGTACCGCCGCTCCCGGGCGAGCGGCTGCGCGGCGAACAGGGCGCGCAGCTCGTCGAAGGCCTTCACGTAGGTCACGGGGTTCGATCGCGGGGTCCGGCCGATCGGCGCCTGATCGATCAGCACGACGTCCGCCAGTCCCTCCCACCCGGTCAGGTCGCGAGCAGCGCCCACCGGTTCCCCGAGATGCTCCTTCGCCGAGTGCCCGCCCCGGACGCGACGCTCCAGCTGGCGGTAGAGCACGTCGTGCACCAAGGTCGACTTCCCCGAGCCCGAAACGCCGGTCACGACCGTGAGCGTGCCGAGCGGGAAGGCGACGTCCAGGCCGTCGAGGTTGTGCAGTTGGGCGGCATGGAGGCGGAGCCAGCGGGTGGGGCGGCGGCGCGCGGATGGCACGGCAATGCACTTCTCGCCCGACAGGTACTGGCCTGTCAGCGTCGCCGCTCGCTCCACGTCGCGTGCGGGGCCGTGGAACACCACCTGGCCGCCGCGCTCGCCCGACCCCGGCCCCAGCTCCACCATGTAATCCGCGGCGCGCATGGCAGCGGGGTCGTGCTCGACCACGACGACCGTGTTGCCGGCGTCGGCCAGGCGCCGCAGCAGGCCGAGCAGCCGCTCGGTGTCGGCCGGGTGCAGGCCGATCGACGGCTCGTCGAGCACGTACAGGGTCTCCACCAGCCGCGCGCCCAGGGCGTTGGACAGCGCAATACGCTGCGCCTCGCCCCCCGACAGGGTGCGAGTGAGGCGATCGAGCGTCAGGTACCCGAGTCCCACTTGCGTCAGGAAGGCGAGGCGATCCGCGAGCTCGGCGAGCACGTGCTCCGCCACCGAGCGCTGGAACGGCGTCAGGGCCACGTCCCGCACCCAGTCCAGCAGACGCGCCGCTGGCCAGCTGGTCGCCTCCGCGATCGTGATCCCGCCGACGCGGACGCTCAGCGCCTCGGGCTGCAGCCGGGCGCCGCCGCAGTCCGGGCAGGTGCGGGCGCGCTGGTACTGTCGCAGGAAGACGCGGATGTACTGCTTGTACCGTTTGGCCTCGAGCCGGCTAAGGAACGGGAACACGCCGAGGAACCGACCCGCCGACCCTGTGAGCAGGAACGCGCGGGCGGATTCCGGCAGATCGCGCCACGGGCAGTCGATCGGGATGCCATGGGCGCGCGCCGCCTCGCGCAGGATCCGCCGCCGCCCCTCGTAGCGCGGCTTGGTCCAGGGATCCAGTGCTCCGCTGGCCAACGAGCGATCGGGGTCGGGGACGATGAGGGACTCGTCGTATTCGAGGACCGCTCCGAAGCCGTTGCATCCACCGCAGGCTCCGCGCGGGTGGTTGAACGAGAACAGCGAGGGGGCCAGGGCAGGCGCCGGGCTGGCGCACGCCGAGCAGGTGGGATGCTCGGAGAACCGGCGTCGGCTCCCGTTGCGCAGCGCGACCGAGACGCCGTCGCCCTCCGCGTAGGCCGTCGCGACCGCGTCGGCGAGCCGGTCGCGGACAGCGGCGGTGGGCTCGACGCGGTCGACCACCACCAGCACCTCGCTCGCTGCCCGCAGGCGGTCACGCGCATCCGGCGCATCGAGACGCACCAGGGCGTCATCCGCCAGCGCGCGGACGAAGCCCGCAGCCTGCAGCTGGGCAGCGGCGTCCACATCGGCCCGGTCCGCACCCGGTGGGAGGGGAAAGGCGATGACCAATGCGGAATGGGGAATGCGGAATGCGGAATCGTGGCCGCTGGGAGATTCCCCATTCCCCATTCCGCATTCCGCAAGGAGCTCGTCCACCACCGCCTGCACCGTGTCGATCTTGACCACCGCTCCGCAGTGGCGACAGTGTGGTGTGCCGACCCGGGCCCACAGGAGGCGCAGGTAGTCGTAGATCTCGGTCGCCGTCCCAACGGTGGAGCGGCTCGATGTCGTCGGGTTCTTCTGCTCGATGGCCACCGCTGGCGACAGTCCCTCGAGCCCGTCGACATCGGGCTTCGGCATGCGCTCCAGGAACTGCTTGGCGTAGGTGGACAGCGACTCGATGTAGCGGCGCTGCCCCTCGGCATACAGGGTGTCGAAGGCCAGGGAGCTCTTGCCGGAGCCGGACGGTCCCGTGATCACCGTCACGGCGCGGCGGGGCAGCTCGACCGTAATCCCCTTGAGATTGTGCTGGCGCACATTGCGGAGCACGATCTGGCCCGGAGCGTGTGGCATAACCGATAAACGTAATCAGCCACGGGTGACCCGCGGCGCCTCTTCCGCCCCACCCGGGCGCCGTTAACTTCGGCCCGTGGCGCTCGCCCTCACGCCGCGGCTGCTGCGCCGCGGCCTCGAACTCTTCGCGCTGATCTCCCTGGCCGGCGTGGTCGCGCTGCTGTTCTACGGCGACAACTTCGGGGCCTTCGTCGGCGCGATGCTCGACCTGCGATGGGGGTGGGTGCTCGCCGGCTTGGGCCTGGCATCGATGGACTGGGTTGGGGGAGGCCTGCGCCTCTGGATCGTGGCGCGCCACGTCCACCCCGGCCTGCGCTTCCGCGACATGGTGCTGGCGAGCGGCATGGGGGCGTGGGGCGCGTATCTGACGCCGTTCCAGACGGGCGCCTCGCCGATGATGGTGTGGGCGATGCGCCGTGCCGGGGCTCGCCTCCCCGAGGCGATGACCGCGGTGTTCATGACGTTCGTCGCGACCGTCGCATTCTTCGCGATCGCCGGTCCCCTGGCGATCGCGCTCGGGGCGGGGCGGTCACTCGAGGCGCACGGACTGGTGCTCGGTATCACGCTCTACGATCTGTTCCGCGCCAGTCTCACGTTGTTCGGGGTGATCGGCGTGGTGATGCTCCTGGCGCTGGTCTTCCCGCGGCATGTGCGCAACGCCCTCCATGGTCTCGCTGTGCGATTGGGGCGGCGGAGCCGCCGCCTGGAGGCGCGCATGGACCATCTGACGGCGGGGCTCGACCGGGCCCATGAGTGCATGGTCGCCTTCGGCTCGCCCCGGGGCCTGTCGGTGCTGGGCATCGCGGTCGTCGTGTCGGGCCCGTCGCACGCGAACAAGCTGCTGGCGGGGTACGTGACCCTGCGCGCCCTGGGGATCGAGGCCAACTTCTATGACATCCTCCTGTTGCAGACGCTGATCACGTTCCTGCTTTACTTCGCCCCGACACCGGGGGCGTCCGGTCTGGCGGAGGTGATCTCGGCGGCCGTGATGTCCATCTACGTGCCGCGACCGCTGGTCGCCAGCTACACGCTGATCTGGCGGTTCATCAACAGCTATGCGACCGTGGGGGTGGGGGCGTGGATCTTCTGGAGCTGGTTGCGCCGCGGGCTGGTGGGGCGCGAAGAGGCGGTCGCGGTGCTGGGGTCGGACCCCGCACTGGAGCCGTAACCCGTGTTTCCTTGCGCGGTTACGGGCCCCCGGGTAACTTCTGGGCTGCTTCGCCGAGGACGCTGAATGGCACAAGTCGAATGGGGATCCCGGCG
>QKHC01000136.1 GCA_003251175.1 Gemmatimonadota bacterium | reverse complement strand
CCGCGGCCGGATTCCTGCTGGTGGCGACTGCCGCTCAGGCGCAGTATGGGATGAGTCCGGTCCTGAAGGGCATCGGGGGCGGAGCGACGCTGAGCGACTTCAGCAACCCCGACAGCGATAACCGGTGGGGCGGCACAGCAGGTCTGTTCGTCGCGAAAGCTACGTACGCCACGCTTACCTCACTGGAAGTGAACTGGATCCAGAAGGGCGGCAAGGACGTCCGCGTCGACTACATCGAGATCCCCGTCACCTTTGGCGGCGTGGGTCGCACACGCAACGGCGTGGGCCGGGCGCGCCTGTACGGTGGCGTCAGCGTGGCATTCCCGATCAGCTGCAAGTCGGAAAGGGTGAGTCTCCTCTGCGAAGGCAAGCAGACTGAATGGGGTGCGCCCTTCGGCCTGATGGTGGGCCGCTGGAGCGGATCCGACCGATTCATCGGCGTGGACGTGCGCTACACGATCCCGTTCTCGCGCGCATTCGAAGGCGGCGCCATCAACCCCTACAACCAGACGTGGCAGTTTCGGGTGTTCATCGCGCGGTAGGGGCCGTAGCAGCGACACGCGGCACCCGTGACCAGGATCACATCCTCCAGACCCAGACCGTCGTGATGATTGGTGCCTCGATCTGACGGGAGTCTGGGATGGATCGACATCGGAGTGGTGCGCTGCTGGCCGCCGTGGCACTGGCATTCACCGGGCCCGGCCTAGCTGAGGCACAGGGGAACGGTCACAAGGCGTACAAAGCATCGCCTGGCCACGCATCGACGGTGGTGCAGGAAGTCCTCGATCAGCATGGCTGGACGTTCGTGAAGTTCGAGGACCGGGGGGCCGATCGCATCGTGTATTACCGGCGCGGCAACCGGGGTCGCGGGAAGGGGCTCGGTCCCATGGAGTCGTTCGTCATCCGGCGCGTCGACCGCCAAGTGGTGTTCGTGGACGTGCCGGATGTGCTCCTGGTGGACATCGACGTGCGTTTGAAACTCTAACGAAGTCCCCACCAGGGTACCGGATGGCGGGCGGGACGCCGGGGATCTTCCTCGTCGCCCCGTCCCGATCCCGCTGGCCGCCGCCGCACCGCATATTCTTGTCCGATGGCACCCGCTCGCCGCACAACGGGCTTTACCGAATCCGTGATCCGGGGTATGACCCGGCTCGCAGCGCAGTACGACGCGATCAACCTGGCGCAAGGGTTCCCGAACTTCCCCTGCCCCGCCGTCCTCAAGGACGCCGCTGCGCGGGCCGTCCGCGACGACCTCAACCAGTACGCCATCACCTGGGGCGCGAAGCACCTGCGCGACGCGGTCGCCCGGAAGTACGACGACTGGTATGGGATGAAAGTTGACGCCGAAACCGAGATCACCATCACGTGCGGCGCGACCGAGGCGATGGCGTCGACGATGCTGGCACTGGTTGATCCGGGCGACGAGGTGATCGTACTCGAGCCGTTCTACGAGAACTACGGCCCCGATGCGATCCTCTGCGGCGCACGACCCGTTTTCGTACCGATGGCGGCCGCTGCCCCGCTCGATCTCGATCGACTCGCAACTGCCTTTTCTTCACGCACGCGCGCGATCATTATCTGCACGCCGAACAATCCGACGGGTCGGGTGCTGACGCGGGTGGAGCTGGAGGGGATCGCCGCCCTGTGTCACCGACACGACGCGTGGGCAGTGACTGACGAGATTTACGAGCACATCTACTACGCGGGCAGCCACGTCCCGATCGCCACGCTCGACGGCATGCGCGAGCGGACTATTACGATCAGCGGGGCGTCGAAGACGTTTTCGGTGACGGGGTGGCGGATCGGGACCGTCGTGGCGCCGGCGGCGATCACCGGTGCCATCCGCAAGGTGCACGATTTCCTCACCGTCGGGGCGCCCGCCCCGCTCCAGGAAGCCGTCGCGGTGGGGATCGAATCGCTGGGACGCGACTACTACACCCAGCTCGCCATGGATTACCGGAAGCGGCGCGACGTGCTCTGCGAGGGGTTGGCCGCCGCGGGATTCCGGCTCACGCCGCCAGAGGGGGCGTACTACGTCCTGGCTGATTTCTCCGCGCTGTCCCCGCTGCCCGATGATGAGTTCGCGGCCTGGCTCACGCGCGACATCGGCGTGGCGCCGGTGCCGGGCTCGAGCTTCTATTCGCGGCCAGAGCTCGGGCGGACGGTAGTGCGGTTCGCCTTCTGCAAGACGGAGGACGTGCTCCGTGACGCGGTGGGCAGGCTGCGGGCGGTGCGCCGCACCACGCCCTAGAACCGCGGCGCGCGAAACACCAGGCGGCGCAGCAGCACCACCCCGACGGCCCCCGCCACGAGATGGACCGGATGGGTCCGAACCCAGAATAGCATGGCGTCGAGCATCGCCCGGATCTGATGGGCGGGGCCCCCTGCCTGCCCGGCCGCTTCGATCCCGATGTACTCGGCGCCGGCCTGCAGGGCGGCCAGTGCCCCCCGCACGGCCATCGAGTGGTGCATGACCACTGTACGGGCAAGTTCCGCGCCGAGCGGATCGGCACGTGACTGTCACACCGGGGAGTCGGTTGGTATCTTCTTGTGTCCCTTCACCATGCGGAGTCGCAATGTCCGTCGGCAAGGAATACCTGAAGCAGATTCACGAAGCACTCGCCGCGTTCGAGGAGGCGATCAAGGCCCGGGAGAACGCCCCGATGCTGGCTGGCAAAACGTCACTACAGCAGGACGTGGACAATGCGCGGGAGCGGGTGGTCAACGTCATCGTGGAGATCGTGACCAAGGACCGCCTGGCCCGCTGATCGCTGCATCGGAACCTCCGGGCCGCGGCGTACCCTAGCTAGAGAGTATTGAAAGGCGGACCCGTGTTGATCCTCCGACCACCCCGGATTCACCCGTCCGAGATCACGGACGAGGCTCTGTTCTGGAATCGCCGCCTGTTCCTCGGCGCCGCCGTGGGCGCCCTGGCCGCGGCGGTGCCATCCGCGCTCGCGGCGTCCCGGCTCCCCGCTCCGCGCTCGCGGGACGACGAGCTGACCCCGTACGACGACGTTACGACCTACAACAACTTCTACGAATTCGGCCTCGACAAGCGCGACCCCTCGCGCAACGCGCACACGCTGCGCCCACACCCCTGGACGGTGAGGGTCGAGGGCGAAGTCCACAACCCGAAGGTCTATGACGTGGACGAGCTGGCACGCCGCTACCCCGCCGAGGAGCGGGTGTACCGGCTGCGCTGCGTGGAAGCGTGGTCAATGGTCATTCCCTGGCTGGGGTTCGAGCTCAACCGTCTGTTGAAGGACGTCGAGCCCACCTCACACGCCCGGTACGTCGCGTTCCAGACCCTCCACGACCCCGACCAGATGCCCGGGCAGCGCAGCGGTGTGCTGCCGTGGCCCTACGTCGAGGGTCTGCGACTCGACGAAGCGATGCACCCGCTGACGATCCTGGTCACCGGCCTGTACGGCAAGCCGCTCCCTAACCAGAATGGCGCCCCGTTGCGTCTCGCGGTGCCGTGGAAATACGGCTTCAAGTCCATCAAGTCGATCGTGCGGATCCGCCTGACGCGCGACCAGCCGCCCACGACCTGGAACCTCGCCGCGCCACGCGAGTATGGGTTCTACTCCAACGTGAACCCGGACGTGGATCACCCGCGCTGGAGCCAGAAACGGGAGCGCCGCATCGGCGAGCTGCTGCGGCGTCCGACGCTGATGTTCAACGGTTACGGGGACCAGGTCGCGTCCCTGTACGCGGGGATGGACCTGCGTCGGGACTACTGATGATGGGACGGGGGACGGGGGACGGGGGACGAGGACAGACCCGATGGAGGTGGCGGCTGGCGCAGGCCGCGTGCGTGGCGGTTGTGCTCGTGCCTGCCGCGCTCATCGTGGTGGATCTGCTGCGCGACGCGCTGGGCGCCAACCCGATCGAGGAGATCACCCACCGCACGGGCGACTGGACGATTCGCCTGCTCATCGGCACCCTCGCCGTGACGCCGCTGCGGCGCCTCACGGGGTGGAACCCGGTGGTCCGCTTCCGCCGCACGCTCGGGCTGCTGGCGTTCACCTACGCCTCGCTCCATTTCCTCACGTACGCCGTGCTGGACCAGGGGCTGTTCCTCCAGGGCGACGTGCTCGGCTATCTCGGCGAGGATATTGCGAAGCGACCGTATATCACGGTGGGATTCACGGCCTTCGTGCTGCTCGTGCCGCTCGCCCTCACGTCAACCAAGGGCTGGATCCGGCGGCTCGGCACGCGTTGGACGGCGTTGCACCGGCTCGCCTACGTCGCCGCGGCACTCGGCGTGCTGCACTACTTGTGGCTGGTGAAGGGGGACCAAGTGACGCCCGTGTGGTACGGGGTGGCGCTGGTGCTCGTCCTCGCCCCGCGCGTGGGGTGGAATCGCCGCGGGGCGCGCGCGGTCGCCAGTGTGCCCCGCGGCGCGGTGGGGCCCGTCGTCCCCGCCGAGTTCCTGAGCAAGGCCGCTCGCTCAGTCGAAACCCGCTAGCGCGGCGACCCGACCCCCGGCCGATACAGAGAGCGAATCCGCTCCGCGCGGAAGATGTATCCCGCCCCGGCCTGGATGCGCCATACGACATTGCCGGCCGAGTCGTACTCTTCCAAGCGCGCGGCATTGCCGTAGGCCACCAGCGTGTGGCCACCTGGCAAGGTCTGCGTAGCCCCGCCGAGCTGCGCCGTGAGCGACGGGGTGGGACCGACGGAATCCACAAGGCGTGCGGTCCGCCCAGCCGCATCCACGGCGTAGCGTTCCGCTCGACTGCCGGCCGGATCCCCCAGATTGTCGAGTAGCGTGATCGAACCCCGCTGGGTTAGGCGGACGCCATGTTGGTGCAGGAACGGGGGCCACGCGCCGCCGTCGAACGAGAACTCATTGCGCGAGCCGCCCATACGCCACAGGACGGCGCCCGTTCGTGTGTCGATCTTCGTGATCTCGCTCAGGCTGCGGAACGACACCACCAGATTGCCATCGGCATCGAGGTCGAGCGCGTTGCCGTGCGTCCAGTTCACGGTCGGTCCGACGCGGCTGGCCGAATCGAGGTCGGTGATCGCGAAATGGTCGAACGCGCTCCACTCGAACAGCAACGCACCCGTGGCGCTCATGTGTTGCACGACGGTCCCGGTGACCACCGCGCTCGGAACGCCCCCCACGCTCGAGAGATCCATGATGCGGGGCTCATCGCACATCACCCAATACGATCCGTCCGGCTCAGCGATGAGATCGTGGAAGCGCGGCTCGAGGTTCCGCGCGCATCCCAACGTTCGCTCGGTGCGACCGAGCGGGTCGATCTCGACCCACAGGTCCCGGTCGGCCGGATCGGGGGTCGTTGGGCGCGCCACGTACCGGCCCGTCGGTTGGGGCTGGAAGTTGAGCCCCGGTCCGTTGGGGAAGCGGTGATACCACACTACCCGTCCCGTGTTGTCGATGACGACCCCGAACTGGCCAGCGCCAAACACGACGAAGCCGGGACCTGGCGCGTCGCCGCCGGCCGAGTAGGCGGGAAGATCCGTCGGGAGCGGACCGGTGGTGAAGCCGAGGGAATCCCCAACCGCCGTCCCGCCGGGGCCATAGGCCACGGCCCGAAGGACGTAGCGCTGACCGGGGAGCAACCCGAGCACGGGGACGTCGAACGAATCTGCCACCACCGGGCTCGCCGGGGTGGCGCTGTCGCCGGTCGCCGCCGCTGCCGCGTGGAAGTGAACGATCACACTGTCGGTGTTCGCGACTCGAACCGACACGACCGCGCTGAGCACGTTGTCGGGGTTGGCGGTCACCACGGCACCGGCAATCGCCGGCGGCGCGGGGGGGACCACGATGGCCTGGTGGTCGTCCCCGCACGCGCCGGCGACGAACAGCGCCACTGCGAGCCACCGCGGCCGCGTCACGGGCGCCAGCTCGGGTAGTAGGCGTTATCGATCACATGCGCACGGCCAGTCCCGTCCGGCTTCACGACCGCGACCGTCGGCGGGTCACAGCCGTAACCGTCGCACACCGTGGCCGTATGCGCGATCCAGCGACCGTCTGGCGACCACGCCGGGCTCTCGTCTACGGTCCAGCCGCTCAGCGTCCGCACGTTCGATCCGTCCGCGTTCATCACCATCAGATCGTAGTCGCACGTGTACCCGGGACACGAGGTGAACCGCGAGAAGGCGATGCTGGCGCCGTCCGGAGACCAAACCGGATCGTGGTCCTCGTGGGACGACGTGAGTTGGGTGCGGCCGGAGCCGTCCGCGTTCATTACGTAGATGCTCCCGAAGCTCGCGAAGGCGATCTTGGCACCGTCGGAAGACCAAGCGGGCTCTGACTCGCCGGTGCCCACTGTGAGGCGCGCCGTGTTCGATCCATCGGAATCCATCGTGTAGATGTTGAGGAACCCCCCGCGCCAGCTCGCGAAGGCGATCTTGGCCCCGTCGGGCGACCAGGCAGGTTGCTCACCGCCCGAGTTCGTCAACCGAGTCGCGCCTGATCCGTCGGCGTTCATCACGTAGATCTCAGCGTTGCCGTCGCGGCGGCTGACGAACGCGATTCGGGATCCGTCAGGGGACCACGCGGGATCTTCATCTGGCGCGGCCACAGTGGTCAGGCGGCTGACGACCGCCCCGTTCGTCTTCACCAGATAGATGTCGGCGTTTCCGTCGGCCATCATGGCCACGGCGAGGATGGGCGCCGTCCCGCAGGCCACGTCGAGAGTCGTGGAGGCCATGCTGCCACTCGGCACGGGGATCGTGGCCACGGGCGGGTTGACGGTGCAATTCATGGACACGTCCGTCAGACTCACGGCATAGTCGCCCGGTGGCAGCTGCGGGAACGGGACCGACCCGTCCGCCAAGACGTGAGCGTTGACGGTCACGGGGCCCGTCGCAGTCACCTCGTAGCCGTCCGGATCGAGGTCCACCCCCGTTGTGCTGAGCGTCACGACCAGACCACCGTAGGCCATGCACGACACGGCAAAATCAACGGCGGCGACGCCCCCGCTTGGAATCACGACGACGCGGGGGTTGGCACCGCTCACCGCACAGTTGGGGGCCACCCCGAGCAATTGCACGACGTAGTCACCGGGACTGAGCCCCGCAATCGTCGCCGCACCGTTGTCGGGCACGGCAGTCGAGGCGCTGTCCACCGGGTTCGTGCGGACAACTCGCACGACGTAGCCGTTGGGGTCGAGGTCGAACCCGCTCGTCGCGGTGCTGACCCTGAGGGCGCCCGTGGCAACACAGCTCACCCCGAACGCGACCAGTGTCGTGTCCCCAGTGACCGTGATCTCGCGCTGGGGCCCCCCGTCGACTGAGCAGTTCGGGGCGATGCCGACCAGCCACAGTGACACGACGCCGACCGAGTATCCGAACGTCACAGTATCGTTCACCCCAATCGGCCGTTCATCGTAGCCGTCGGTCACGCCGTAGCCATCGGGGTCGAGCTCGGCACCTGTCGTCGTCGTCGTCACCTGCACTGTCCCAGTGGTCGCCGAACACGACACGTCGAACGTCGTGCGCGCGGTGTCGCGGGTCGTCGTGCCCGTCGTCACCATGAGGTCCCGTGGGTTGGTGCCTGCGACCTGACAGTTGTAGTCGACGCCCGCCAGGAGCACC
>QKHC01000119.1 GCA_003251175.1 Gemmatimonadota bacterium | reverse complement strand
ATCGCCCCGCTGGCCCGCCAGTTCCTCGCCGATCTGGGGAAGCGCTTCGGGCGCCCGCTGACGCTGAGCGACGCGGCGCTGGCCTGGCTCACGGCGCAACCCTGGCCCGGGAACGTGCGTGAGCTGCAGAACGCGGTGGAGCGCGCGGCGGTGCTGTCGGACCGGGAAGTGCTGATGCCCGCAGACCTCCGAGGCGACCCGCTCCCTTCTCCCGTCTCCCGGGGGCAGACGGGAGAGGGGAGCGGGACGCTGCGCGAAGCAACCGAGGCGGCCGAGCGGGACGCGATCCGCGCGGCCCTCGCCGTTGCCGGCGGGAACCGGCGGGACGCCGCGCGACGCCTCGGCGTCAGCGTCCGCACCTTGTTCTACAAGATGGCGCGACTGGGATTGGAATAGTGCGACATTTTGCACCTGTGCAGTATTTTGCATCGCTTTCGCGCAGGCGTCCTTTGCGTATTTCGTTGAAATACAACATCATAGCTTCCGGCACGAAACGTGAGTATGGACCAGTCGGAAAGCGAGGCAGG
Source organism: Gemmatimonadota bacterium (assembly GCA_003251175.1). Lineage (GTDB taxonomy): Bacteria > Gemmatimonadota > Gemmatimonadetes > Gemmatimonadales > GWC2-71-9 > SZUA-544. The sequence continues at coordinate 7,099 of QKHC01000119.1, read as the reverse complement.
TGTGATGCGCAGGCATGACCGGGCCGGTATGACGCTCATCGAGATCATCTGGGTCATCGTACTGATGGGCCTGATGGCGAGTCTTGGCATCCCGCGGATCCGCGACGCGCTGCTGAAGCAGAGCACGCACTCGGCGCGGGTGGCGGGGGCGACGCTGGTGGTCACGGCGCGCGCCGCCGCGGTGCAGCGGGGGTGCCGCGCGACGCTCAACGTGCTGAACGACGGCCGGGTGTTCGTCGAGGTGTGTCGCATCAACGGCGCGGTGGGCTACGATACGCTGGGTCGGATCGACGTGACTGATCGCTACGGTGTGACGGTACTGCCGTCGCGCACCCAGATCGCCTTCGGGCCGCGTGGTCTGACGCTGGGCGACCAGTCCGCCACGGTGGTGTTTCAACGGGCGGCGCACGTCGACACACTGATCATCAACGCCGTGGGCAAGGTGGTGCGCTGATGGAGAACGGGCGCAAGACCGGCGAAGCCGGATTCACGATCATCGAGATCATGATCGCCGTGGTGATTCTCGCGGTCGGCCTCCTCGGGCTCACCACGACGTCGGGGCTGGTGACGCGGATGATCGGGCGCGGGCAGCGCTCCGAGATCGCCTCGATCCTGGCGCTGCAGCGCATGGAGCGCATGCGCCCGCTCGCCTGCAATCCCGCGCGGCGCGTGGCGGGGGCGGAGACGCTGATGCGGGGCTCCCAGCCGGTGGCCCGCGTCTCCTGGACCTTCGCCGACGCGGGGAACAACTCGATCCGCATGCGCGTCGTCGTGGACTTCGTGGCGAGCGCCAATCGGGTGCGCACTGAAACGATGGAGACGTCGATCATATGTCTCATCTGAGCCGGCGCGGGTTCACACTGGTCGAGCTGCTGATCGCGCTCGTGCTGATCGGCATCGTGAGCGCGGGCGTGTATCGGGTGCTGGTGGCCAACCAGCGGATGTACCAGGCCCAGACCCAGCGCATCGACATGCTGCAGAACATGCGGGCGGGCCTGACGATTTTGCCGGCCGAGCTGCGCGAGATCAGCGCCAGCGAGGGCGACATCCGCACGATGACCGCCACCAGCATCTCGTTCCGCGGCATGCGGCAGGTGGGCATGCTGTGCACGCAGCCGGCGCTCGGCACCACCAGCCCGGTCTTCGCGGTGCGCCAGGACCCGCTGTTCGGGACCCGGCCATTCGACGCCAGGCGCGATTCGCTGCTGGTGTACTACGAGGGCAACGAAGCCATTCGCACCGATGACGGCTGGATCATCGGCCAGATCACCGCGGTCACGGCCGGGGTCTGCGCCGACGGGCGCGCCGCGTGGCTGCTGGCCACCAATATGGACTTCGGCGGACGGCCCAACCCCACGGGCGCGATTCAGAACGGCTCCCCGGTGCGCGGCTTCACCCCGGTCACGTATCAGCTGTACACCTCGGGGGGGCGGCCCACCATCGGCGTGCAGGAAGCGGGGGGGACGATGCAGCCGCTGATCGGTCCGCTCGCCAACAACGGGCTGACGCTCGCGTACTACGACGCGACGGGCGTCGCGACGGCGCTGCCCGCCAGCGTGGCGACCGTGAGCATCACGCTCCGGGCCGAGACCGAGCGGGCCTTCCGCCAGCTCGACGGCACCATCGCCCGGGCGGTGGATTCGGTGACGACGTGGGTTTCACTGCGCAACAACCTGCGCTACTAGCGCAGAGAGCACGGGAGTCGGTCATGACGTTCATCGCGCGCAACGAGCGCGGCATCGCGCTGCCGATCGCCATCTTCGCCCTCGTCATCGTGGGGGCGCTGGTCGCCGCCGCGTTCTTCGCCGGTAACCAGGAGCTGCGGCTCGCCGAGAACTCCAAGCGGGTCACGGAGTCGTTCGGAGTGGCGGAAGCGGGGATCGCCGAGCTGGTCCGCACCTGGGATCCGGTGGCGTACAACCAGATCCCCACCTATCCCGCGGCGCAGGCCACGGTGCCGATGACGACGGCCCCCAGCCGCACCGGATCGTACTCGGGCAGCGTCTACAAGCTCAACGACAACATCTTTCTCATGGACATCAGCGGTAGCGACACGGCGAGCCGCCGGGCGGCGGCCTTCCGCACCGCCGGTGCCCGCCAGCGCATCGGGCTGCTGACCCGCATCCGTCCGCTCGCCATCGACATCCAGGCGAGCCTCACCACCCAGGGCGACGCGGAAGTGCGCGGCAATTCGGTCGTGAACGGCACCGACCAGACCCCCACGGGCTGGACCAGCTGCGACCCGCCGGGGCCGCCGCGGACCGCGGTGCGTACCACGACGAGCGGCGACGTCACAACGAGCGGAAACGGAGAAGTCATCGGGCCGGTGCACCAGGACGAAAATCTGAACGACGAGACCTTCACCCAGTACGGCGATGTCTCATTCGAGGACCTCGTGGCGCGGGCGCAGATCGTCCTCCCCGGCGGTAACTATCGCACCGAGCCCGCGCTCACCGGCGGCGCCTGCGACCGCTCGCGCGTGACCAATTGGGGCGACGGTCTCAACCCCACCGGGCCATGCGGCACCTACTATCCCATCGTGTACATCGACGGAGACCTGACCACCAACGGCATCCAGGGCCAGGGCATCCTGCTGGTGCGCGGCAACCTCGAGGTGCAGGGCTCCTACGAGTACTTCGGGATCGTCATCGCGCTCGGCGAGCTGCGCACCTCGGGCGGCGGCACTTCGATCGCCCACTTCTGGGGTGGGGTGATGGCGCGGAACGCCAGCCTGGACACCCAGAACCTGAGCGGTCAGGCGACCCTCGGTTTCTCGACCTGCGCCATCGAGCGCGCGCTGCAGGCGACGGGGGTGTCCGCGCCGCTGCGCTCGCGCAGCTGGGTGCAGCTGTTCTGATCCCGCGGCGCCGCGGCGACGCGGTGGTTTTTCACCCCGCCGTGCGCTAGTCGGCGCTCTGCTGAGACGAGGGGCCCGCCCCACCGTGGGGCCGGCCCCTCGTGGCGTTCGCGGCGCGCGCCGGTGCGGGCCGCCGCGCCGCCGGGGGCCTCCTCCCGGAGGTCCGCATGTGGCTCCCAGCTCCTCGCGACCGCGGCATCGCGTTGCCGGCGGCCGTCTTCGCATTGGTCGTGGTCGCGGCGCTCATCGCCGGCGCTTTCTTCGTGAGCATCCAGGAGCAGCGACTCGCCAACAGCACCCGCGACCTGGTGCGGGCGTCGGGCAGCGCGGAGGCCGGCCTGGCGGAGCTGGTAGGGGCGCGGGACGCGCGCGCGACGGATACGCTGTCCGCCTATCCGGCCGGATCGCTGGCGGTCGGGTGGCGTCCCACCCCCCTGGGGACCGGCTCCTATCGGGGCTTGGTGTATAAGCTCAATGACAACTTGTACTTACTCGGTGTGACCGGGGCTGACACGGCTCGCTTCGGATCGGGCCGGGACACCCCGGTGAGCCGGCTGGCGCTGATCGCCCGCACGCGGTCGCCGGCTGTTGCCGCCGCCGCCGCGCTGACGACGCGCGGTGCCCTCGTGGTGCGCGACGCCGTTGCCATCGACGGGCGGGACGCCATCCCCAACGCGACGTGGACCGGCTGCGCGCCCGCCCCCGACACCGTCGCCATCCTCATCAACGGGACGCTGACGCTGCTCGGCAGTGCCATCATCACCGGGACGCCGCCGGTGATACCCGATACCACGGTCGGCGACACCGTGTTCGACCGGCTCGGCGACGTGACGTATGGGGAGCTCGCGGCGCGGGCCGATGTCACCCTTCCCTCGGGCTCGTATGCCCCCGGGCCGGACGTCGTGTCGGGGGCCTGCGGCACCGGCGAAACCAATTGGGGCGACGGCATGGATCGGAGCGCTCCCTGCGGCGGCCGGGTGCCGCTGGTGCGCATCCTGGGAGATCTCACGGTGACGGGCGGGCAGGGGCAGGGCATCCTCCTGGTGGACGGCGATCTCCAACTCTCGGGCCCATTCCGGTACTTCGGCGTGGTGCTGGTTCGAGGCGCGCTGCGGGTCAGCGACGCCGGGTCGGGGCCAGCACGGCTGTGGGGCGCGCTGCTGGTGGGGAACGGGGAAGGCGCCACCAGCGAGCTCGCCGGCGGCGCTGCCGTGACCCGCTCCACCTGCGCCGTCGAGCACGCGGTGCGGGCGGCTGCCTACCTGGCACCACTCCGCTCGCGGGGGTGGGCGCGGCTGTTCTGAGCGCGACCCGAGGTCTGGCGCAAATCGCCCCGGGCTCTTACTGTAACCGTATGATTTCTCAGCCTGTTAGGCGTGGCGGAGCAGCTCCGTGGGCACGGCTCGAGGGAGTGCCTCGCCGATTTTTTTAGGCGTAAGCTGTTGTCATATAAAGATATCGACTATCGAGTCTCAAGTAGATTAGCAGCTTGACAGGTTAAGGCATGAGGGTTACTGTAGTTTGCCCTCGCCTCCTCTTGTTGTCTCTAACCCTATTGGGTGGCCTGGCTATGAGCCTGTTCGGGTTCTTGGGCGGCAAGAAAACCTCGGTTGGACTGGACATCGGCTCCGGCATCATCAAGCTGGTGCTGGTGGACCATTCCGGCGCCGCGCCAGAGCTGGTGAAGGTGGCCACGACCGAGGTCGCCACCGACGCGATCGTGGAGGGCGAGGTCATGGACCCCGGACTCGTGGCGGATGCGATCCAGGGTCTGTTCTCGACCGCCGGGGTGAAGCAGAAGGCGGTGGTGACGGCCGTTGGCGGCCGTGATGTGATCGTGAAGAAGATCCAGATGGATCGCATGAAGGAAAGCGACGCGCGCGACGTGATCCGCTGGGAAGCGGAGCAGCACGTGCCTTTCGACATGGCCAACGTCGAGCTCGACTTCCAGATCCTCGATCCCGAGGCCGAGGGGCTGCAGATGAGCGTGCTGCTCGTCGCGGCCAAGCGCGAGCTGGTCGAGAGCCGGGTGACGCTCCTGTCGGAGGCCGGGCTGCAGCCGGCGATCATCGACGTCGACGCGTTCGCGATTCACAACGCCTTCGAGGTGAACCACCCCGACGCCATGCGCGGCGTGGTGGGTCTGGTGAACATCGGTCACGAAGTGACCAACGTGAACGTGCTGGAAGACGGCGTGCCGGTGCTCACCCGGGATCTCTCGGTCGGGACGCGACGCTTCCGCGAGGATCTCCAGCGGGAAAAGGGATTGTCGGCGGACGAGTCCGACCGCGTGATCACAGGTGCGTCGCAGTCGGTGGACATGGGCAGCTACGTCGAGGCGCGCGGCGAGGAGATCGCCGTGGGTGTCGAGCGTGCGGCGGCCTTCCTCGCGACGTCGTCGCGGTCAGCCTCGGGTCTGGGGCGGGTGTACACCAGCGGCGGCGGGGCGCGGATTCCCGGGCTCAACGAGGTGCTCGCCAACCGGCTGCGCGTACCGGTCGAGACCGCCAGTCCGCTGCAGGGACTCGCGGTGCGTGACGACGTCTTCGAGACGATCAACGTGGACGAGGTGGCCCCCCTCTTGATGCTCGCCATCGGACTGGGGCTGAGGCGGGCGGCATGATCGAAATCAACCTGCTTCCCGGCCGGAAGGTCGCGAAGCCGCGGTTCTCGCTCTCGTCGCTGGATGTCGGCGCCGCGATCGCCAACCTCCGCGCCTCCGTGCGCGACCCGTGGCTGGCCGCGGCGATCATCGCCTGGGCGCTGTTCCTCGGCGTGGGCGGCGGTCTGTTCCTCATCACCCGTGCGCAGCTCGGCTCCGTCGAGAATCGTCTCGAGACGGTCCGCAGCGAGAAGCGCCGGTTCGATGTGCTGATCGCCCAGAAGCGCCAGGCGGAGCGGATGCGCGACTCGCTGGTGCGCGAGCTGGGCGTGATTCAGGCGATCGATGCCGACCGCTACGTGTGGCCCCACGTGCTGGACCAGGTTGCCAAGGCGCTGCCGCCCTACACCTGGCTGACCAACATCTCCACCACCGCCCCGACGATCCCGGCTGGCGGACAGGGGGCGATCCCCGGCGAGGCGGACTCGCTGGGGTTCACGGCCCCGGTCAACGTCGCGATTGCGGGCCGCACGGTGGACATCCAGGCGTACACGACGTTCCTGCGGCAGCTGGCCGCGTCACCGTGGTTCACCGACGTGACGCCCCAACAATCCAACACGGTGATCGAGTTCGACCGGCCCGTGACGGCGTTCAACGTGACGCTGCGGTTCCGGCAGGCCGACTCGGTGTATCTGCGCACCGTGCCGCTCATCCAGTCGGTGAGGTAACCCATGGCCTTCGGACTGCCCACCGATCAACGGGGCCAGATCATGGCCTTGCTCGTGCTGCTCGCGGCGGCCGGCGGCTACGCGGCCTGGACCTACGGGATCTCGAAGGATCGCGCGCGCATCACCGTGATGCAGCAGGAGGCGGACAGCCTGCAGGGCATCGTCGATGCCGCCAAGGCCGATCTCGCGCAGGGCACCGTCGAGGACCTGCGCCGCAAGGTGCAGGAGTACTCGGGCAGCCTCGAGCTGGCGCGCCGTCTGGTTCCGGAGCGCAACGAGGTGCCGGCGTTGATTGACGACATCTCCACCCGCTCGAAGATCCGCGAGGTGACCGTCGGCACGATCCAGCCGCTGCCGCCCGAGCCCGGCTCCCCGTTCGACACACACCGCTTCCGGCTGGAGGTCTTCGGGCACTATGACGCCATCGGAGAGTTTCTCTCCGACATCGCCAGCCTGGAACGGATCATCGTGCCGGTGGATCTGACGCTCGCCCAGGCCCCGCAGGCGGCGCAGCGGCTGCTGGGCGACACGCTGGGCGGGCTGTTGAGCGCCAATTTCACGATCAAGACGTACATCAAGTCGCCGCTGCCCGTGGGAGGTCCCGATGTCACGAACTGACCGCGGGCTGGTCACGCTTTTGGTCGCGGCGCTGGCCGCGCCGGCCGCCGCGCAGCAGCCGGCGGCCCCCGCCGACTCGCTCGCGCCGCCGATGCTGGTGCGCGAAGTGTTCACCTTCGAGGGGGCGGGGCGCGATCCGTTCATTTCGCTGATCGCCACGGGCGACGTCCGCCCGCTGATCTCCGACGTGCGGCTGGTGGCGGTGTACTACGACGCCCGCTACCCGGCGCGCAGCGTCGCCGTGCTGCGCGACATCACGACCAACAAGGTCTACAAGGTCAAGCCGGGAGAGAT
>QKHC01000021.1 GCA_003251175.1 Gemmatimonadota bacterium | reverse complement strand
GCGCTTCCCCGCGGCGATCGCCCGCTCGACGAGGAGATCGATCTCTTCGGGATGACTCACGTGGGACGGGTGCGGCCAGTGAACGAGGATCACTTCGTGCTCTGCACGCTGCATCACGCGATGACGGTGCACGGCACGAATCTGCGGGATATGAGCCATCTGCCGCTGCGGTCGCAGCGCATCGCCACCGTGGGCATGGTCGCGGACGGTGTTGGTGGCGCGGCAGGAGGCTCGGCGGCGAGCGCCCTCGCCGTAACCAGCGTCGCCCGCTACGTCGGGAGCGCGCTCGAATGCCTGGCGGCCGAAGATCCCGCCCGCACGGACGAATTCCGCGCGGCGCTCGAGACGGGGGCGCTCGCGGCGCACGAGGCGGTCCGCGCGTCCGCAGCGGAGGATCCCGCGCTCGAGGGTATGGCAACGACGCTCACGTTGATGATCAGCACCTGGCCACACGCCTACATCGTTCAGGTGGGTGACAGCCGGTGCTACTACTGGCACGATCGCTCGCTGCAGTGCATGACCCGCGATCAGACGATGGCTCAGGAGCTGGTTGACGCTGGAGTGCTCTCGCCGGAGGACGCGGAGCATTCCCCGCTGGGCAATGTGCTCTCGAGTGCGATCGGTGGAAGTGAAGCCAAGCCGGTGGTGGCGGCGATGACGGTGCAACGAGGCTGCGCCATGGTGCTGTGCACCGACGGACTGACCAAGCACGTGTCGGATGCCGAGATCGCGGCGCACCTGCGAGACGCCACGTCCTCGGAGCAGGTCTGCCGAGCGCTGGTGGACCTGGCTCTCGAGCGGGGCGGCAGCGACAACATCACAGTGCTGGTGGGTCGCGCGCCGCGCGCGCCGGGAGGCTGATTTCACGCGTCCGCCACATGCGCTGCCGCTGCTGGCCAGCCTGCTCGTGGCGCCATCCCTGCCGGCGGAGCAGCTGCCTGACTCGCTCCGCCTGCAGGTCACCCCGATCCATTACGACTTGACCGTCACAATCGACTACGAGCGCGCCCAGCTCGCGGCCGCGGCGGGCATCACCGTGCGCAACTGGAGCGACGCCCCCGTCGGAACCGTCCCGCTCACGCTCTATCGGTTGATGACGATTCACTCGGTACGCGCATCCGGCGGAGATTCGCTGGGGGTCGATCAGGTGGTGCGGGCGTACGATGATTTCGGACAGCTCCAGGTGCTCGCCGCCACGGTGCGACTGGCGACGCCGCTGCCCCCGGGCGACACGACGACGATCATCGTGCGGTACGGTGGCTACCTGCTCGGCTACGCGGAGACGGGGATGCGCTATGTCCGCGATCGCATCGACGTCGCGTTCACGATCATCCGGCCCGATGGTCAGGCGTACCCACAGGTTGCCTATCCCTCATGGGCGGCCAACCGGCGTACGCCGTGGCCGCTGTTCACCTACCAGGCGGCGATCACGGTGCCCGAGTCGCTGACTGTGGCGAACGGGGGTCGGCGCGTCAGCCGCACGGTCAGGGACGGGCAAGCGACCTTCGTGTATGAGAGTCTCAAGCCCTCGAGTCGGATGGACTTCGCCATCGCGCGCTACGGGCGGCTCGCGGCCGGACCGGTACAGGTGTTCTACCTCCCGGGCGACTCCGCCGGGGCGGTTGGTGTGCTGCGCGCCGCGCGGGCGGCGATGGAGCTGTTCAGTGGGTGGTTCGGGCAGCCGCCGCACGGTGGCGGGCTGACCTTTCTCGAGATTCCCGACGGATGGGGCTCCCAGGCCGACGTCACAACCATCATTCAGGCGGCCGCCGCGTTCCGCGACTCGAGCCGCCTGCACGAGGTGTATCACGAGGTGAGCCACCTGTGGAATCCTCCTGACCTCGATACACCGTCTCCGCGCTGGAACGAAGGTCTCGCGTCATTTCTCGAGCGACTGGCCACGGAGGAGCTGCAGGGCGTCCCGGTGCGAAACCAGCGCGCCGCACAGTTGCTCGACTGGCTGCGGCAGTCCGCCCCGCAGCATGCCGCGTGGGGTGAGACCGCGCTGGTGGACTACGGTCGAGCGCAGCTGACCGACCTATCCTACAGCGTCGGGGCCCTGTTCTTCGAGCTGCTCTATCGGCTCGCCGGTCCGGCGGCGGTCCGGCGCATCATCGGCGAGTATTCCAGCCGGTACGCGTCCGGTGGCACGACAGCGGACCTGGTTGAACTGATCCGCGCCGAGGCAGGTGTGCCGGTCGACGCGCTGCTGCACGACTGGATACTCACCCCCGGATGGCTTGCCCGGATCCGCGGGGCGGCGACGATCGAGGACCTCGCCGCGTTGTATCGCTAGCGCTCCGAGCGCAACGCTGCCTGCAGGAAACGCTGCAGACGCTCCCACGCGTCACGTGCCGGTGCCGTGTTGGTTGCCGGATCGCGGTCCACCCACAGCCAGAACCCGTGCTGCACCGGATCGTAGATGTGGATGTCGTTGGAGATGCCGAGGGAGTCGAGCACCGTCCGGAACCGTGCCACCTGGTCCGGCGGGATGCCCCGGTCCTGGCCGGCGAAGGTGCCGTAGATGGGGTGATGGATGCGCTGGAGCTCGGCGGGATCGGTGACCAGCGACCCGTAGAAGATCGCGGTGGCGTCGTGCTCGGCGCCGCCCAACGCGTAGCTCAACGCGATTCCGCCCCCGAAGCACCAACCCATCACGCCGACCTTGCCGCTCACGTCGGCGCGGGCGCGCAGGAACCGCTGCGCGGCGTCGAGGTTGGTGATGACTTGCTCGGGGTGGCCCCGCACGTCGTTCATGAGGGCCACGTTCTCGTCGCGGCTGCTGCCAGTCCGGCCACGATAGAGATCGACGGCCATTGCGACGTAGCCGTGTGCGGCGAAAGCATCGGCCACCTGCCGCACGCGGTCGACGAGTCCATTCCATTCGTGTACGAGGATCAGCGCGGGGAACGGCCCGGCGCCCTCGGGGACCGCCAGGTAACCGCGGGTCGCGGTGTCGCCGGGCAGGTATGCGACAGTTTCCCCTCGGGGCGCCGCTGCGGTGCCGAGGATCGCGTCGGGGATGGAGGAATCCTGCGCGGCCAGGCCCCGTGGAGCGACGAGGGCGGTGACCAGCAGGCCGTGCCACGCGGTGCGGTGAAGACGCAGCATTGGCGGTACTCCTGATGGGGGTTCCGGGGACGAACGGCCCAAAGATGTGACCCTGGCGGCGTCGAGAGAAGGGTTCCGTCCCGACCGCGGTTGCCCGGCACCTCGTCGGGTGCTACACCTACGTGTGATGTCACGCGCGTTCGTGAACGAAGACGCTACCGGTCCCGAGCCACGTTACCACCTGCCGCGGCGGGACGATCCCGGCTACGACGCCGCGGCGGCATGGGCGCTGCTCGAGGGCGCCAACATGGGCGACTCCTACGGCGCGGAGCAAGCGACGGGCTATCGCTGGGGCGAGCCCCGGTTGCGACCGCATGTCGAGCGCATCCTGACGGACGCCATGGACGAGGGGAACGAGCGATTGCAGCAGCTGGCGGAGCGGTTCCTGCGGGCTTGACGGCTAGGGCGCGTCCGCGATCAGCTGCAGCGCCGCGTCCCGCACCGCCCGAAAACCTGCATCGGACTCGGCAGGCCGGGCGTCATTGCGCGTGTTGAATACCGCCGCCACCACCCCACGGGTCGCGGGATTCAGGTACGCCAGGCTGCGGAATCCCGCCTGGCTCCCCGTGTGGCCTGCGAAGCGAGCGCCGTGCCGCCACAGAACGAATAGCGACAGCCCCACCGAATCGGTGACCGTCGCCACCCCCGCCACGGGCTCCACGGCCGCGTACCGGGCAACCAACATCTCCTCGACCGAGTGGCGCGCCAGGACACCGTCATAGATGCGCGCGCGCAGCGTGTCTCCGGGCGGCGCGCCGGCGAGAAACGCGAGCCAACGTACGACGTCTCCCACCGGCGCATTCCAGCCGCTGTTGGGAATGGTGACGCCGGGGTCGAAGTCGCGTCCGTTTGGGATCACCCGCTCCACGCCGGTGCTGTCAACGGCAACCGTGTAGTTGTTCGACCGGAACCGCTCGAGGTGATATGGCGTGGCAGCGAAGTAGCTCCGCTCGAGCCCCAGTGGCGCGAACAGATTCTTGTACACGTAGGACTGCCATGCGTCGCCGCTGATCCGCTCGATCACCTGCGCGAGATACACGAACCCCGGGTTGGAATAGCCGTAGCGCGATCCCGGCGAGAACCACAGCCGCTGGTAGGGCATCATCGCCACCAGCTGCTCCCAGCGCGTCGGCTCGAACGGCTCCCACGGCTCGCCGGCGCCGTACGGCCACGTCGGTTCCTGGAAGCCGGCGGTATGCGACAGCAGCATGCCGATCGTGACGGCGTCCATCGAGCCCCAGGGGTTGTGCACGGCCCGCAGCTCGGGCACGTAACGGGTGACGGGCTCGTTCAGGGTCAGCCGGCCGCGATCGCGCAGCTGCAGGATCGCGACCGCCGTGAGCGTCTTGGTGATCGACGCCCAGTGATAGATGGTGGCGGTGTCGATCCGCTCCGCCCGGTCGCGATCGCCCCAGCCGACGTCGTGCCGCGCCAGGATGCGGCCGTCCCGGGCGACGGCCACGCTCGCGCCGACGATGCGATCGGCGGCCGCGTAGGCGTCGAAGTCGCGCGTGAAGGCGTCCCAGCGGCCGGGGCGTTGCGCGACGGCGGGCGTGGTGAGCCCCGTCGCGACGGCGACGATCAGCAGGCAGCGCCACATGGCGATGTTCCGAGACAGGACTGTTGCGGATTCTATTGGGCGGATCGCCGGGTTGCCAGTCGACCGGCGCCGTGCTCGAGCGCGACCAGCGGGAGTGGCCCGATCTATCCGAGACCGGACCCTTTGCCCGCATCGCGCAGGGCCCCGACACTCGAGAAGGTGGAAACGGCGAATGGGACCAGAATGGTGAGGCCCATCTGGACGAGGCGCCCGCGGGTGAGGTCGCCGTGGAGGATGGCTTCCCCGTGATTGATCACCAGCAGGAGGATTCCCACCACCACCGCGTACTTGATGCCGCGGCGGACGACCGGTCCTGATCGCAGCAGGCGGATGACTTCCCGGTAGTCGGACACGATTGGTGGCCTCTCGTTCGGTCGCGCGAGCCCGGCGAGGGCTTCCGCTCGCCCATGATGGGGCCCAAGATAGTCTCGTGGACGAACACGTATCGGTGCCCAGGGGTTCCCCGCGGGGGTCGGGCCACCAGCGGTCGATGGCCGAGTTGCCCGAAATGAACCCGGGCCCCGTATGCCGGCTCGACCTCGAGGGGCGGATCACTCTGGCCAACCGGGCTGCCCGGGTCCTGTTCGGGGACGACCTGGTGGGCCGGTCATGGCTCACCGCCTCCCCGGGGCGGATCGCCGAGTTGTGGTCCGACGTGGTGGCCGGCTGCGAGGGGTTGCAATACGAGGCTGAGGTCGGCGACCGCACGTACGTATTCTCGCTGTCGCACCTCGCCGACAGCGACGCCGTGTTCGTGTACGGGTCCGATATCACCGCGCTGAAACGGGCGGAGCGGGTCGTCGCCGAGATGGCGCGCTTCCCGGAAATGAATCCCGGTCCGGTGTGCCGGCTCGATCGTGACGGGATCATCGTGCTCGGTAATCGAGCAGCCCGACAGCTGTTCGCCGACGAGACCCTGGTGGGAAAGCGCTGGCTCGATCTCTGCCCCGGGATGACGGCAGCGGTATGGCAGCAGATCCTCGCGGCCCCGGACACCGTGCTGCACGAGGCCCGCGTCAATGGTCGGGAGATCGTGTTCACGCACACACCCGGCACGGGGGCCGAGCACGTATTCGTTTACGGCACGGACATCACGGAGCAGAAGGTCGCGGAACGCGCGCTGCAACAGAGCGAGAAGATGGCCACGCTCGGCACGCTCGCGGCCGGCGTGGCACATGAGCTGAACAACCCTGCGGCGGCTGCCCAGCGTGCCGCCGACCACCTGCGCGAGCGCTTTGCGCAGCTGCAGGCGGCGGAGTTGCAGCTCGCCCGGCTCCATCTGTCCGACGACCAGTGGTCCCGATTACGCATCGAGCACGCCCGGGTGCTCGAGCGAATCGGTTGCGCCTGCACCCTCGATCCGGTAGCGCGCAGTGACCGCGAGACGGAGATCGGCGAGTGGCTCGAGCAGCGCGGCGTGGATGGCGCATGGGATCTGGCGCCGGCGTTCGTGGATATGGAGTACGACCCCACCGCGCTCGCGGCGCTCACCGATGGCCTCGGTGCCCAGCCGGCCGCCGTGATCGTGACCTGGCTGGCACGCACCTACCCGGTGTACTCGTTGCTGGACGAAATCCGACATGGCGCGGGGCGGATCGCGGAGATCGTCGGCGCGCTCAAGGCATATTCGTACGTGGGCCAGGCACCCGTGCAGCTCGTCGACGTGAACCAGGGGCTGCGCCACACGCTGATCATCCTCCGAGCGAAGCTCAAACAGGGCGTGCAGGTTGTGCAGGAGTTGGCGGACGATCTGCCCCGCATCCAGGCATACGGCAGTGAGCTGAACCAGGTGTGGACCAACCTGATCGACAACGCCGTAGACGCCATGGACGGCAACGGGAAGCTGGCGGTGCGCACGGCGAGCGACGGGGCCTGGATCACCGTGCAGATCGAGGACAGCGGCAGCGGCATCGCGCCGGAGCTGCAGCAGCGCGTTTACGACGCGTTTTTCACCACCAAACCAATGGGCAAGGGCACCGGCCTGGGATTGCATACCGTCTATAACATCGTGCACCGCAAGCACGGCGGCCGGATCGAGCTGGAGTCACGCCCGGGAAGGACCCGGTTCACGGTCCGCCTCCCGGTCCAACAGTCACCAGCCGGGCAGTGACGCCCGGGAGCGAGCAGTCTGCATGAGCCGACCCGTAATCATGACCGTGGATGACGAACCGCAGGTCCTCAACGCTGTCGAGCGGGACCTGCGCCAGCACTACCGTTCCACCTATCAGATCATCAAGGCAGGGTCGGGGGCGGAGGCGCTCGCGGCCGTGCGAAGACTCAAGGAGCGCGGCACAGCGGTGGCGCTGTTCCTCGCCGACGAACGCATGCCCCAGATGAGCGGGACGGAGTTCCTGGCGGAGACGCGGGAGTTGTACGCCGACTCCCGACGCGTGCTGCTCACGGCCTACGCCGACACGGAAGCGGCGATCGCGGGGATCAACAAGGTGGGGCTCGATCACTATCTCATGAAGCCATGGGATCCCCCCGAGGAGCGGCTCTATCCGGTGCTCGACGACCTGCTGAGCGACTGGATGGCGCACTACCGACCGGCGTTCGAGGGCATTCGGGTGGCCGGTACGATGTGGTCGCCGCGCAGTCACGAGATCAAGGACTTCCTGGCGCGGCACCAGATTCCCTACGAGTGGATCGACCTCGATGCCGATGGGGAGACGCGGGCGCTGGTGGAGTCCCTCACCCCCGGCCTGCGCGACCTCCCGGTCGTGCTGTTCCCCGATGGCAAGACCCTGGTGAAGCCGAGCACCCGCGAGCTCGCGGAGCGGATCGGGCATCAGACGACCGCCAGTCAGGCGCACTACGACGTGGTCGTCATGGGTGGCGGACCGGCGGGTCTCGCCGGGGCCGTCTACGCGGCGTCGGAAGGTCTGCGGACGGTGCTCATCGAGGAGGACGTGCCGGGCGGACAGGCCGGTACCAGTTCGCAGATCGAAAACTACCTCGGCTTTCCCGCCGGGGTCACCGGTGCCGATCTGGCGCGGCGCGCGGTGAGTCAGGCGCGCCGGTTCGGCGCGGAGCTCGTCGCCCCGCACTGCGTCACCGCGGTCCGCGTGGGGCACCCGAGTCGGATCGTCACGCTCGACGACGGTACGGAGATCAGCTGCCGCGCATTGCTCGTGGCAAGTGGCATGAAGGTGCGGCGGCTCGAGGTCCCCGGGGTGGAGGCGCTCACCGGTGCCGGGGTGTACTACGGTGCGGCGCTGTCCGAGGCGGCGATGTGCCGCGACCAGGACGTGTTCATCGTAGGCGGCGCCAACTCAGCTGGCCAGGCCGCGCTGCTGTTCTCGCGCTACGCCCGCTCCGTGACGCTGCTCGTGCGGGGCCCCTCCGTCGAGGCCTCCATGTCGCACTACCTCGTTACCCGTATCGCCGAGGCCGCCAACATCACGGTGTTGCCGCATACCCAACTTACTGAGGCGGTCGGCACTTCGCGCCTCGAGGCCGTCTGTCTCGCCGGACCGGACGGGACCACCCGCTCCGTGCCCGCGAGCGCTCTATTCATCTTCATCGGCGCCGCACCGCGCTCCGACGCGCTCGCGGGCGTCGTGGAGCGCGATCCCCAGGGATTCATCCTCACCGGGCCCGACCTGCTGAGCGGTGGGCGGCGGCCGCAGGGCTGGACCCTGACGCGTGACCCGTTCCTGCTCGAAACCAGCGTCCCGGGAATCTTCGCCGCGGGCGACGTGCGCCACAATTCGACCAAGCGGGTCGCCTCGGCCGTGGGCGAGGGATCCGCGGCGATCGGCATGATCCATCGCTATCTCGAGACGGTCTGACCTGAGGAACGCATGGCGAACAAGCAACCGGATGATGCCGAGCTGCGTGCCCGCCTCACGCCGCTCCAATACCAGGTGACGCAGCAGGACGGGACGGAGCCACCGTTCCACAACGAGCACTGGGACCAGCACCAGCCGGGGATCTATGTCGACGTGGTCTCGGGCGAGCCGCTGTTCAGCTCGCTCGACAAGTTCGACTCCGGCACCGGGTGGCCCAGCTTCACCCGCCCGCTGGAGCCGAACAACGTCTGCACCCGTGCTGATCGTTCGCACGGTATGGCTCGCACCGAGGTGCGCTCGCGGGAGGCGGACTCCCATCTGGGGCACGTGTTCGACGACGGCCCGGGACCCACCGGCCTGCGTTACTGCATGAACTCGGCGGCGCTGCGCTTCATCCCCGTCGACCAGCTCGAGCAGGAGGGGTACGGCAAGTACCTGTCGCTGTTCACGCCGCCGGGATCGTGAGGCGGAGCGCGAGCTGATCGCGTGGGCCTTGGGGCGCCACTCCCGCTGAAGACCGGCGCGTCGCGCCTCAGATCTCGTCGCGGCGCCGCAATCCTCGATAGAGGGCGCGGATCGCGGCGATCTCCCGGCTCGCGTCATCACCTGGGATCATGACCGGGAAGAACCCCACTTCGCGGGCGACGTTGTCGAAGTAGGCCGGCGCGATCGGCAGGTCCATGTCGCGGGCGATGTGGTAGAACCCGGTCTTCCACTCCGCGACGCGCTTGCGGGTGCCTTCGGGCGTGATCCCGATGATGAACCGATCCTGGCGGCCTAGCGTATCGCGCAGCTGTCCCACCAGGCCCTGGGGGCTGCTGCGGTCCACCGGGATGCCACCGAGCCAGCGCATCAGGACGCCCAGCGGCCACCGGAACAGCTCCTTCTTGCCCACCCAGCGCGCCTCGAAACCCAGGGCGAACATCACGGCGACGCCGACGATGAAGTCCCAGTTCGAAGAGTGCGGCGCGACGATCAGCACCATCCGGGAGCGGTTGGGAAACTCGCCGACGAAGCGCCACCGCAGCAGTCGCAACAGCACCCGGCCGAGCCAGCGCGTCGCGCGGTTGCCGCGTCGCGGGACCAGAGGAGGGAGCGGTGTCGCGCGCGGGGCACGCCTCGCGGGGGTCCGCGTCGGGTAATCGCGTCCGCTCATGCGAGGCGATGATGGCGTATGGCGCGGCGCTCGGCAAGCGCGACGCCACCGCCCGGCGTCAGAAGGGGGTCGTCACGTGCTCCGGGTCCAGAGGGCGCCGCACCTGCGCGGGCGCGACGAGCCGGATCCAGATCCGCCTGCCCGCGGGCAGCACCAACTCCCGACCGTCCGCGGCCACGGCGTCGCCGGCGCCCAGCGCCGGACCGGCGGGGCCGCCGGTGAGGGGCGCAGATCCCGCGGTGGCTTGCCGGCGCAGCGACCCGCCCATGATCGCCCGTCCCCCTCCGCCCACCGCCGCGGCGAGGACCCTCGGCCGCGCGTGGACATGGAAGAGCGCCGTGGTGATGGCATAGGTGTCATGGTCGATCTCGAGGCGGCTGAAGCGCAGACCCAGCACCGGCTCCTGGGTCGCGCGGCGACCGGAGCGCACATGTGTCACCTCGCCGTGGACAACGGCGCCGACCGGAACGAGCCCACCATCGGGGAGCAGGACCGGGTGAATCAGCCGCAACGCGACGGGATCGCCCGTGGCGGCGGAGGCTGTCGAGAGAGAGTGCACGAGAGCGCCGACCAGCAGGGTGCCCTGCGGCATGGTCGTAGCCCGATCGGGTCGCTGCCCGACGATGAGCAGCAGCGCTCCCAAGCCTATCAGCAGCACGGCCAACGCGAAGCGGCGGACTCTTCCCACGAGTGGCAACCGCATGGCTTCCTGATACCCTCCGGGCGCACAAGGTACCGCCGCCTGGGTCAGTCCTGCGGGCCACGCGGACCGGGCCTGACCCGTGAAATAGTGCGGTGAGTCACTGTGCTCGAGGTCAGCCTACTGAGGAGCGGTCAAACGTGAGTCAAGAGCCGCTACGATAAACGGTTGGGCGGTGGCCGAAGTGGTCGCGAAACGTGCGGGAGAAGTGATTGCGGCTGGCGAACCCGACCTCCGCGCCGAGGCGGTGCGGGCGATGCAGCAGGTGTGATCGCGGATGCGCTCGGCGCCGTACGCCGGGCGCGCCCTACTTGCTACGTGCCGGTGCCGTCAGAATCCGGCTGCCAGCGGAGCTGCCTGGTGCGAGTGCGCGCCCGCCTGGAGTGGCGGCTCGGGCCGTCGCCCCGTTGGTCGCGGCCACCCCACGGGCGGCGGACGGAAAGAAAGCCCTGGTACTGGTCGGGCCCTTCGTACCGTCGATGGAACGAGCGAACCCCCAAGGCATGCGGGGTCCGATCGACGCCGGCCGGGCGGCAGGCGGAGTCCGTGCCGCCGGGATGAGTCCCGGCTTCACTGGTGCTGGGGCGCGAGCGGTTGTGGCGGGCCACGGGACTCGCTGCGGCAGCGGGGGTCGCGACGCCGACTTGATGAGTCGCGCCTCGCGCGGCCGCACAACCGGCACCGGTGTCTTCTCGCCACTGGCTATGACGCTCGCGGGCCACGGGATTCGCTCCGGCAGCGCGGACGGCTTCTTCGCGGGCCGCTTCGGTAGGTCGGGCGTGGGGCGTCGCGCGGTCGCGGGCAACCGCGCACGGGTTGCCGACGCCGCGACCCGCTTGCCGCTGGACAGCGGCGCGGCACGCGCCGCACCGGCGAACGGTGTCGCTGCAGATGCAGCCGATCGCTCGGGCGGGCGGTACGGTGTCGGCTCGCCAGGCGGTGAGCTGGGTGCGGGTGGTGACGCGCTCAGGCGGATGGGCACGCCACGCCGATAACCGGCAATCGCCTTGTCGCGCGGCGGCTTCAGCCGGCAGTCGAGTCCCGCCCAGCACGGCTGCTGGCACCATCGGTCGATCGTGAAGCCCCGGCAGAGCGGCGGCGCGAAGCCGCACCCCCAGGCGTCGTACAGACAGGGTCGCGGCACCCAGGGCACATACCACCCGCCGAACGCGCAGCCGTTGGTCCAGCACCACGTGGAGCCGTAGCGCGCGGTCGTCAACGGAGCCTCATTGGCCGCCGGGGCGACAGTATAGGCGGCCACGTCGTAGTTGAAGTACTCGGGTCCCAGCATGCGCTGCACGATGTCCAGGAGCTTGCCCGTGGCATCGGCATGCACCCCGGCAGCCGCGAACGCAGCCGGGTTCCACCTTCCCGCGCGGACGAACTCCTCGAATTCAAAGGGGACCTGCGCCAGCGCAGCGACTACGACGCCGCTGCCCGGCGGCTCCAGTGCCGTGAACGCGGCGGGGTCGCCGGGAGGACGGACTTCGTAGCTGCCGGCCTCCACGAAGGTGCCTTCCGCCGGATCGAAGGGGAACACGATGGCGACCCGGCCGTCGGCCCCGACCCGCAGCACCAGCAGGTGGCCGGCACTCACGACGTCCACAAATACGCGCACGCGATCACCGGGCGCCACGGCGACCGGGTCAAGCGTGAGCCGCACCGGTTGGGCGGCCGGCAGTGACAATGCGACTGCGAGGGCAGGAAGCAGCATGGGATCCTCGCCGCGAAACGTCCTACGGGTAACGAACCCCAATCGGGGTCGGGCGTCAAGCGACGGGCCAAGCGGTGCGCCGTCTGGTGCTGTTGCGCCGGCGCATCGCCCGCTGAGCCGCTCGCAGCGGGTTATGCGCCTTTCGCTACGGGTGGGTGAGACATCGCTCCCCTCCCGGAGCCTCAGCGGGAGCTTGCAGCATGGGCCGCAGCGGTATCCTGGCACTGGCAGGGAGCCTCGTCGCGGGGGGACTCGCGGGTCCGCTCGCCGGCCAGCTGCCCCCGCGTCGCGACCTGTTTCTGCTCCGCCATGGCACCGATGGCGCCGTGTCCCTGTACGCGGGTCACAGCGCGGGACCCGTGCTCCTGATCGCCGGGACACTGCGCCAGCCGGGACCGGGCCATCTGTCCGCGATCGGTGCGGTGGGCACCGATCTCCGCCTCGCGGCCGCCTCCCGGGTGCTGGTTGCGCTCGGGTACGCCGACCTTTCATCGGGTCGCTTCGCGCGGCTGTATCTGTTGCCCCGGGTTCGAGTCGGGCGCCTCGCCGCCAACGGCACCGTGAGCATCCAACAGCCGGTGAGCGCGCGCGGAAGGCGGCAGGTAGGGATCGACCCCGCCGGGCTGACCTATCGGGTGACGCGGCGCCTCGATGTCGGCGTGGTGGCGCTCGCCAGCCTGCCCAGCGCACAGCGCGCCCGCCTGGGCATGGGCCCGGAGGTGCGGGTTCGCGCCGGTCGAGCCGCCCTCGAGCTGGGCGTGCTGCGGCGCGGACCGACCGGGTGGTGGGAAGGACGTTTTGCGGTCAGCGCGAGGTGGTGACCACGCCCTTGCCTTCGGGCGGCGCAGCCCGGAAACTGAACGCGGTGAAACCGTTCCGCGCCCTGCTACTCGATCTCGACGGCACCCTCTATCTCGACGACCAGCCGTTGCCGGGCGCGGTCGATGCGGTGGCGGTCCTCCGGGGGCTGGGGGTTCCGCTGCGCTTCACCACCAACACCACTCGCTTCCCGCGGCGCATCCTGGCCGAACGGCTGCGCGCGATGGGGTTCGAGGTGCACGCCGAGGAGATTCTGACCGCACCCGCGGCAGCGGCCACGTGGCTCGCCGAGCAGGGCATTCGGCGCGTCGCGCTGTACCTGGCTGAAGCCTCCTTCGAGGAGTTCCACGCATTCACCCGCGACGACCAGCGGCCCGAGGCGGTGGTCATCGGGGATCTCGGCTCGGGCTGGAGCTACGACGCGCTGAACCGGGCCTTTCGCTGGCTGCTCGCGGGGGCGCGAATGGTGGCGATTCAGAAGAACCGCTACTGGCGGGTGGCGGGCGACCTGATGCTCGACGCTGGCCCGTTCGTGGCGGCGCTGGAGTACGCGACCGGCACGAGCGCGGTCGTGGTGGGCAAGCCGGCGCCCGCGTTCTTCGAGGCCGCGATGCGGACGCTTGGCGTCGCCGCATCCGAGATCGCCGTCGTCGGGGATGACGTGGAGACCGACGTGGCAGGCGCGGTGAGCGCGGGTTGCCGGGGCATCCTGGTGCGCACCGGCAAGTACAGACCCGGCGACGAGCGTCGAGGTGGGCGGTCGCCGGACGCGGTCCTCGACTCCGTGGCGGATCTCTCCACCCTGCCGTGGCGACGGTGATGCCGGCGCGCTTGCGGGCGCCTGTGCCGCGAGCCAGCTTCTAGGCCCACTGCGGCGCGGCGCGATGCCGCCGCCTCCACCGGAGGATACTTCCATGTTCACCGCCCGAGCGACCACGAGGTGGCTGGCTGCCGCCCTGGCGCTCTCCGGCACGACCCTTGTGCCGATCCGGGCGCACGCGCAGCAATTCGAAGGTATGATCCGCGTGCGAACCGTCATGTTGCACAGCGAGCAGGTTGATCAGCTTCTCGAGGAGCGCGCGGGCGGAGCCGACGACACGCCAGAGGACCAGAGCGAGCAGCAGTACTGGCGGGGAGTCGCGGCCAAGCTCCTGGCCGTTCCGATGAACGAGCTGCTGCAGTTCGCGCGCGACAACGAAGCAGATGTGAGTGATGTGACCCTGTACGTGCAGGGATCCAGGATCCGGCAGGAAGTCACGCAGGCTGGCGGCCCCGGCATGGTCGGCCTGCTGGATCTCGATGCGCGCACGTTCTTCTTTCTGAACATGAAGGAGCGCTACTACGTAGACATGGGCCAGCTGGCGGAAACGGTCCGCGACGCGCGGGGACAGGGCGCATCCGCGGGGCCTGGGCGCGGGCGACCAGCGGCACGGGACCGCGGCGAGACGGCCACCGTCGCCGGCATGGCGTGTCGCGTGTTCGAAGTGACAACTGAGGAGGCGACCACAGTCGGGTGCGTCGCGGGCGGGCAGCAGTCGCTCGAGGGCGCCGTCCGCGCGTTCCTGACCCGCGTCAAGTCCGCGCTCAGTCCCGACGACGAGCACGAGGTCAGCGACGAAGATGTGCTGTGGGAGCAGGGCTTGCCGGTGCGGACGCAGCGCTTCGCGTACCAGTCGGGATACGACGTGGACGAAATCATCGCGGTCGAGCGCAAGGCCGTCGCGGCCGATCTCTTCGTCGTGCCGTCCGGGTTCACCAAGAAGACGATCGAGGAGATGGCTCGGACGCAGCGCTAGCCCGCGCCCGAGTTCCGAAACGAAGCGGCGCCGGATCGCTCCGGCGCCGCTTGGCGCGTGTGGGGTCGGCGGCGTCGCTCAGCCGCAGCGCAGCCGGCGTCCCTTCACGGAGCAGCTCACGGTCTGGCTCGCCGAGTCCGTTCCGGTGCCGTCGCCGACCGTCAGCGTGACCGTGTACGTGCCGACGTCACCGTACGTGTGCGATGCCGTCGGGCCGCTGGCGCCGGCGCCATCCCCGAAGGTCCAGCCGAAGGACGTTGCGCCGGTGGACGCGGTGCCGTCGAACTGGCACGTGGTCGAGCCGCCACACGAGTAGCTGAACGACGCCGCCAGGGTGCCGCTGCCACCGCCGCCGCCACCCCCACCGCCGCCCTCGTTGAGGGTCGTGCCAGTCACCGCCCGATAGCTGTTGAGGCGGCCGTTACCGAACTCGGGGTCGTAGCCCGTCGCGCCAAGGTCGTCGACGGTGTTCTCGAGCCTGGCACGGAGGGCACTGCCCCGCGCCCCGGTCTTGGACGCGACGATGGCGGCGGTGCCGGTCACCTGTGGCGCGGCCATCGAAGTGCCCTGCAGGTACCGGTATCCGCCCCCGGCGAAGGCACTGTAGATGCCACCTTCCTCTGTGGTGTTCGAGTACAGCTGTCCGCCGGGCGCCACCAGATCGAGGCCGGGACCCCAGTTGGTGTAGTACGTCTGCTCGTCCTGCCAGTTGGTGGCACCCACAGAGATCGCGTTGGGATCGCACGCCGGGCAGCTCACGGTGCCGGTGCCGTCGTTCCCGGCGGAGGCGATCACCAGCACACCCTTGCCCGTCGCGTACGCGATCGCGTCCGATTCTGACTGCGCCAGCGCGCTGCCCCCGAGGGACAGGTTCATGGCGACCATGCCTGGGTAGTCCGCCGCGGCCCGGATCGCGCTCACGATGGCCGAGGTCGGGCAACCCAGCGGGCCGCAGACGCGCTGCACCAGGACCTTCACGTTCGCTCCAGCACCCGCGACCCCCGCCACGCCGACGGTGCGGCCCACCATGGTGCCCGTCGTGTGCGTCCCGTGGCCGTCGCCGTCGCTCGGGTCGTCATCGCCACTGTACCAGTCATGCCCCGCGATCAGCTGGCCCGCGACGAACTCGCTGTGGGCGAAATCCACCCCGGTGTCGATCGAGCCGATCACCACCGCGCTCCCACCCGAAGCGTATCCCTCGACGTTGTCCTCGTCCGCATCCCCCACCGACGCAAAGCTGGTCACCGGGCGGCCCTTGTTACGGCCCTGGGTGAACGTGACGGTCAGTCCACCGGGGTTGTAGAAGGCCCACAGTCGCGGGTCGATCGCTGTGGTCCGGCGCAGGTAGTCGGGCTCGGCGTAGCGAACCCGGGCATCGCTGCCGAGGCGCGCGGCCGCGGCCCGCTCACTGCCGACGGCGACACCCCGGAGAATCACGAAGGCATCCCCGTATCCGCGTGCCGCGACGGCGAGCCCGTGGCTCGAGGCGACGTCTTCGGCCCGCACTCCGGGCGCCAGTCTGGCGAGCACCTGGCCCGGCACCACGCGGTCCGGCGCCGACTGGCGCAGCGCGGATTGCAGAGTGGCATCGATGGGCGATGCGGGTGAGTTGGCGTCCTGGCACGCTGCCAGGACGGCCACCAACAGCACGGCGGCGAGACGTCTCATGAGATCCTCGGCGCTCCGGGGAACTGGGGGTCTGTGCGCTGCAACCCGGTCAACGTACGGGTTCCACATGTCGTGCGGCAAGAACCACGCCGGCTGCGGGCGCGACTAGAGCCGGCTGGTGTCGACGGGCCCGTCAGATCGCGCTCCGGAGGAGCGGTAATAGCTGCCGCCGTAGAAGTGCCAGGGCAGGGTGGCGAGGAGGCGCCCGGCCTCCGCCGCTGTGGCACGTGTTGCCGCACCGCTGGAGATGGCGCCGCGGTACCACCGCCCGGAGTGGGAGAATCCCTCCTGCTCGACGCGGTAGTGGAGCCACTGCTGGCCGCATCGCCAGCAGCGTTGCAGGGTGACCTCCGCGAACCGCCCACCTCCGTCGTCCAGACCCACGAAGCGGATCTCGAAGTCGTCCTGGTTGAACGGCGGGCGCTGGCAGCGGCACTCGGCATCGTTCACGGCGCACCCCGGCTGCGGGTCATCCCGCGCCGCCCCGTCGCGACCCCCGCCATCGCCACCCCGGCGCGGTCTGCTGCTCTCCGCAACGGTGGCCGCGAGATCCGTGCCGTCCCGGCGCGATCTACCCGGCGGTGGATCTCGCCGCCGCCCTGTGGGCCGAGCGCCGCACCGGTGTCGCCGTCGTCCACCGGGTGCCCTGCCCCCAGGGGTGTGAAGGATGCTTCAGTCGGCCTTCGTGAAGTCTTGCCCCTATTGCGATTGGTTTACTCTCCATGCCCCCGCCCGCCACCCTCGCGGATCTCCCCCTTGGCGCGACGGGCGTCCTGCGCGATCTGGAGCTGGCACCGACGCACGCCCGCTACCTCATGGAGCTTGGGTTCCTGCCCGGTGTACGGGTTTTGGCCCTCGCGGCAGCGCCGAGCGGCGATCCGCGCGTGTATCGGGTGGACGGCGCAGAGCTCGCGCTGCGGCGCGAGACCGCCCGGCACCTCATGCTGGAGCAGGCGCTGTGACCGCCTGTCACGAGCCGCCGCCTGTCGCGCCGGCCACCCATCGCACGGCACGCACGCTGACCGTGGCGCTCGTCGGCCCGCCCAACTCCGGCAAGTCGACGCTCTTCAACCGGCTCACGGGGCTGCGCCAGCGCGTGGCCAACTACCCGGGGGTCACGGTGGAGCAGCGCCGGGGCCGGGTACGCACGTCGTCGCTGCGCGAAGTCGAGATCCTCGACCTGCCCGGTACGCACAGCCTCGAGCCTCGTTCCGAGGATCAGCGCATCACCGCGGACATTCTGGGCGGCCGGATGCCCGGAGTCGTCCGCCCCGACGCGGTGATTCTGGTGCTCGATGCCACACGCCTCGGCCGGCACTTGCCCCTCGCCGCGCCCGTGCTGGCGCTCGGCCTGCCCACGCTCGTGGTGCTCAACATGGTGGACGATCTCGCGCGCGGCGGCGGCGGGGTCGACGCCGCCGCCCTCGCGGATCAGCTGGGTGCACCCGTCGTGCTCGTGAGCGCGGTCACGGGTCATGGCCTGGAGGCCGTGCGCCACTATCTCGCGGGTCGCTTCGGCGCTCCGTCGCGGGTGCCGCTGCCGGTGTTGCAGAACGTGCCCGCGTGCCGCCTGTGGGCCAGTCGGATGAGCGACGCCGCTGCGTACCGCGCACCCGCACCGCCGCGCTGGACGCGGCGGCTCGATGCGGTCTTTCTCCATCCCGTGGCAGGCCCGCTCGTCCTCCTGGCGGTGGTGCTGGGTGTCTTTCAGGCGATGTTCACCGCGGCGGCGCCGCTGTCGGACCTGATCGAACAGCTCGTGACCGCAGTGGGCGCCGTCCTCGTGGCGCCGCTGCCGGCCGGCGCGGTCCGCGATCTCGTGAGCGAGGGCGTGGTGGCCGGGGTCGGCTCGGTCGTCGTGTTTCTACCACAGATCGCGGTCCTGTTCCTGTTCATCGGGGTGCTCGAGGATTCGGGCTATCTGGCTCGAGCCGCGCTGATCGCCGATCGCACCATGGCGCGCATCGGACTGCAGGGCAAATCGTTCATCCCCCTGCTGTCGGCCTACGCCTGCGCGGTGCCCGCAGTGCTCGCGACGCGCACCATCGAGAACCGGCGCGATCGCCTCGCCACGATCCTCGTTGCGCCGTTCATGACGTGTGCCGCGCGGCTGCCCGTCTACACGCTGATCATCGCGGCATTCGTGCCCGACGGTCCACTGCTGGGCCGGGCGTTCGGGACCCGCGCCGCGGTGTTACTGGGCCTGTACGTGCTGGGATTCCTCGCCGCTGTCGGCACCGCTCGGCTGCTCAAGTCGACTATTCTGCGCAGTGACCGCACGCCGTTCGTCCTCGAGCTACCACCCTATCGCCTGCCCACCATCCGCGGGCTTGGTCTGCGGCTCGCCGACCGGTCGCGGGCATTCTTGACGCGCGCGGGCACCGTGATCCTCGCGGCCTCAGTGGGGCTCTGGCTGCTATGCCACCTGCCGCTGGTGGACGGTCGCCCCCCGGCGCTCGAGCACAGCGTCGCGGGGACCATCGGCCGCTCGATCGAGCCCGCCATCCGACCGCTGGGGTTCGACTGGCAGATCGGACTCGGCCTGGTCACGTCGCTCGCCGCCCGCGAGGTGATCGTAGGCACGCTGGGCACGATCCACGGCATCGAAGGCGACGCGACGTCCGTCGGGCTGCAGCACGCTCTGCGTCGCCATCTCGAGCCCGCGGCAGCGATCGCGCTGCTGGTGTTCTTCGCGTTCGCCATGCAGTGCGTCTCGACGCTCGCCGTGGTGCGGCGGGAGACCGGGGGTTGGCGTTATCCGACGCTGCTCTTCGGTTACACGCTCACCCTCGCCTACGGCGCGGCGCTACTCACGCGATGGGCCCTCGGGTAGCGCCCGCTCTGGCGCGACCGCCGGTCCGCGCCCATCCTCAAGGACCGTAGCCACCAGGGAAGCACTCGTGCCGGACAAGCGAGCGAGACCGCCCCGCCGCAAGCGAACCGCGCGGCGAAAGCGGTCCCGCGGGTCGGCCTACTGCGTCTACGTCGTCGAGCTCGACGCCGGAGCCATGCCCGCACGCTGGCGCGGCACCCGGGTAGCGGGATGCGTCTATGTCGGCCAGACGGTCAAGACGCCGGAGGAGCGGTTCGCCCAGCACATGCGCGGTGGTCGCCTGGCGAACACCAAGGTGTACCGGTACGGGAAGCGGCTCCGTCCTGACCTGTATGCGGCCTGGAACCCGTTCGAGTCCCGTCGGGAGGCCGAGGCGGCGGAAGAGGCGCTCGCCATGGAGCTCGAAAAGCGGGGCTACGTGGTGTTCTGGGGCTAGGCCCCGCCCGCAAGTCAGGTACGGGCGACACCTCCCGCGTCCCGCCCGCGTAGGGAGGGATGGCCCAAACCCGGCCGGAGGCCGACGATGTTCAAACCGGTGCTGACCCTCGCCGCCGCCGGCGTCATCGGCGTGGCGTTGTGGAAGATCCTCTCGATTCTCCTGCTGCCCCTGGCGGGCGCGCTCCTGGCGTTCGTCGCCACGGTACTGAAGGTGGGCCTGCTCATCGCGCTCGTGTTCTTTGCCCTGTGGCTGTGGCGGCGCAATGACAAGGGCGAAGCGGCGGCGGATTAGTTCGCCCGGAGGTACGTCCGGCCGTCGGCGATCACGCGGTCGGGCAGGATCTGCAGGTCGAACGTCGACTGCCCCTGGCGCCCGCGCACCACCAGCGTCGTGGCGATGACGGTGTAGGTGCCTTCGTCGCTCTGGGCCTGCGCGCCGCCAGCCGTGCCGGTGAGACCCGGTGTCGTCACACTCACCGACGCGGACGACTGGTACGTGAACCGTCCCACCCCGTCGAATTCGACGAACTCCTCATAGCTGTTGGAGGCGCCTCCCATCGCGCTGGTCACGCCAGAGGCCCGGCCTGCGTAGTACATCCAACGTCCCCGCAACGCGGCGATCGCCTGGGGATTCGGCTGCGGCGGACCGCCGACTTGCAGGCTCTGCGCGATCCGGTCCACTGCCGCCCCCATCTCGCCGGACTGGTGGGCCGGCGCGAAGCCCACCACGAGGAGCCCGGTGCCGTGCGGGGTGAGCACCGACACGGCGTGTGCCTGCAGGGCTAGGCCCATCTGATTCTGGGCTAGGTAGTCCGCCGTCATCGCCTGCATGCCGCTGATGGTGGAGGTGATCGGCTGACGCGTCGGAGTGCCCGCCAGGCCCAGCGCAGTGAATCCCTTGCTCAGGTCCGCGCCGGCGTCGTTGAAGCTCTGGTGCATTCCTGGACCGACGTAAATGACAGGCCCCTGCAACCCCGCCGGCGTGACCAGCGTGTGGACGCGTCCCGCCTCCTGGCCCACCTGCCAGCCGGCGGGAATCACATAGGAAAGATTCCAGGACGGGAAGCTCGTCCGGCCGCCCGGAGGGGCCGGTTGCTGCGCGGCCGCCGACGCGGCGCAGAGGAGGGTGAGGGTGAAGCGCGCGCGCACCGGAACCTCCGGTCGAGGGGCGGCCTGCGGGACCCCAAGAGACTGGCGCCGGCGCCGGCGAATGTCAAACGATCGGGGTGTGAGGAGCGTTCAGCGCGCCCTCAAGGTCCCTTCACGACGCCCACCCCACACTGGGCGTATGACCATTCCACCCACGCGGGTCCTGATCCTGGGCGCGGCTGGACGGGACTTCCACAATTTCAACGTGCACTTCCGCGACGACCCGCGCACCGAGGTGGTGGCGTTCACTGCCGCGCAGATTCCCAACATTGCCGATCGACGCTACCCAGCGGCGCTCGCCGGTTCCCGCTACCCCGACGGGATTCCGATCGTCGCGGAGACAGAGCTGGAGCAACTCGTACGGGATCGCAGCGTGGACGTGGTCGTCTTCAGCTACAGCGACGTCTCACACGAGGCCGTGATGCACCTCGCATCTCGCGCCCTGGCAGCCGGCGCCGACTACCTGCTGCTCGGCCCGAAGCACACGATGCTGCGCGCCGCGGTCCCGGTCATTGCGGTGTGCGCGGTGCGCACCGGGGCGGGGAAGAGCCAGACCACCCGGCGTGTCGCGGCGATTCTGCGACAGGCCGGGCGCCGCGTCGTGGTCGTGCGGCACCCGATGCCGTACGGTGACCTGGCGGCACAGGCCGTCCAGCGCTTTGCGACGGCCGCGGATCTCGATCGCCACCGCGTGACCATCGAGGAGCGTGAGGAGTACGAGCCCCTGCTCGCCCACGATCTCGTGGTGTATGCCGGTGTGGACTACGCCGGAATCCTGCGGCAAGCGGAGCGGGAAGCGGACGTGCTCATCTGGGACGGCGGCAACAACGATCTGCCCTTTTTCGCACCGAATCTGATGTTGGCCGTGGTCGATCCGCATCGCGCCGATCATGCCCGCCGCTACCATCCCGGTGAGTCGGTGCTGCGTATGGCCGACATCGCGGTGATCAACAAGGTGGACACTGCCGGGCTCGAGCAGATTGAAGCCGCCAGGAAGGTCGTGGCCGAGCTGGCCCCCCATGCCAGCGTCGTGGAGGCGGCAAGCCCGATCGTCGTTGCGGATGGGGAACGCATCCGTGGCAAGCGGGTGCTGGTGATCGAGGATGGGCCAACGGTGACCCACGGCGGGATGCGCTTCGGCTCGGGGTGGATCGCGGCTCGGCGCTACGGCGCCGCCGAAATCGTGGATCCCCGGCCCTACGCCGTCGGCTCGCTGCGCGAGACGTTCGCGGCGTGGCCCGACACCGGCCCGGTGCTGCCGGCCATGGGGTACGGTGCCGCGCAGGTGGCCGACCTCGCCGCTACGATCGCGGCGGCCCCGGTCGACTTGGTGGTCGTGGCGTCGCCGATCGATCTCGGGCGGCTCGTCACCTTCGGGCGGCCATCGCTGCGGGTACGCTACGAGCTGCAGGAGATCGGCGAGCCATCGCTGCGTAACCTGTTGCAGCAGCACGGCTTTCTGGCGGACTGAGCCTCGCCGCGGGGGCGTTTGTGGGCCGCGTCACAGTCGGTGAGGTCGGCAGCGTGACATGCGACCGGCGCGCCGGCCCGGGACGTTGCTATCATGGGGGTCCTTCACCTTCACGATAGGGCAGGAGAACGCGGTCATGTCATCCACCCCCCTCAAGTTCCTCGCGGTGCTCGTGCCAGCCGTCGTGCTGGCCGCCGCAGCGTGCGGCCCCTCGGCCGAGGTGCG
Source organism: Gemmatimonadota bacterium (assembly GCA_003251175.1). Taxonomy (GTDB): domain Bacteria; phylum Gemmatimonadota; class Gemmatimonadetes; order Gemmatimonadales; family GWC2-71-9; genus SZUA-544. Next base: position 13,546 of record QKHC01000021.1, on the reverse strand, counting down.
TGCCAAGCTCGCGACCCTCGACACTGTCAGTGCGCAGAAGGACAGCCTGCTGCAGGAAATGGCGCTGCAGACGCGTCTCCTCAGCGACGTGGCGGCCGAGATCGCCGAGGTCCAGGCCAAGGACCTCAAGGTCTCCACGGAGTCACCCCAGGCGGCCCATCGTGATTCGATGGTGCAGAAGATCCGCTACGTCGTCACCCGGCTCGACGAGAGCGAGCGACGACTGCGCCAGACCCAGTCCCGCGTGCGCGGGCTCACCCGTCTCTCCGACAGCCTGCGCACGACGCTCGAGGAGACGATGGCGAACCTCCAGGGCGTGATCGAGTCGCAGAAGACCACTATCGCCGTGCTCGCGGCCGAGATTGACACGTTGCGGACGACGAACCTCGCGCTGGAGGGCGAGAACGAGGCGCTGAAAGATACGGTCACTTCAGAGAACACTGTCTTCTACACCATCGGCACGAAGGACGAGCTCAAGGACAGGGGAATCGTCGTCGAGGAGGGTGGCAGCCGGGTGCTGTTCATCCTGTGGCGCACGGGCGAGACGCTTTCTCCGGCCCGCGAGTTGGACCCGACCCTTTTCACGGCGATCGACCGGCGGCAGACGACCGCGATCCCGCTGTCGAGCACCGGCCGGTACCGCATCGTGTCGCGACAGGATCTGCAGTACCTCGAGACGCCGCGCGACGAGAAGGGCCGCGTCACCGGGGCCGACAGCCTGCGCATCGCGTCACCCACCGAGTTCTGGCGGGCGTCGAAGTACCTCATTCTCGTGCGGGAGGACGGCGGCACCCCGCAGCAGGGTGACTGAGTCGGGCGTTGCTGGCCGGGCCCGAGAGTCGCACGGGGCGTCCACGGTGGGCGCCCCGTCGTCGTTGGAGCGACCTCCTCAGCCACTCGCCCCGGTGTAGCGCCGAATCGCGGTGCGCCACAGCAGCCGTGCGAGTAGGACGGCCGCTGCACCAGCGAGGGCAGAGGCCAGCGCGATCTCCGGACGGAACCGTCCCGTGAGCGCTCCGGCGGGGATCGTCGTGGTCCAGGCAACGGGAACCAGGTAGACGAACAGCACGCGCAGCGCACCCGGATAGGCACTGACCGGGTAGCGGGCGCCTTCGAACACCGCGTCGAACAGCACCCACAGATTCTCGACCGCGACGAACCAGAACGCGAGGCTCATCAACGCCACCCACAGCGCGTACACCACGGCGGTGGCGGCGGCGAGTGCGACCCCGAAGGCGGCGATCTCAAGAAGGTGGGGGACCCGATCCAGTCGCACCAGCGCGTATCCGATGACGACCAGACCGACGGCGACATCGGTGATGCGCCAGATATCGATGCCGCGGAACGAAACCAGGACCTGTGCGTCAACCGGACGAACCAGCACGAGGTCGAGGTCGCCGCTGCGCACCTGCTCGGCGAGCTGGCCGATTCCGGGTCGCAACACCGCCTCGACGACACCCGAGAGCGCGGTGAACACACCCAGCAGCACCACGACCTCCCAGTACGTCCAGCCGCCGATGCCGCTGGCGTGGCGAAAGAACAGGCTGACCGTGAGCCATGCCGTCGCAAGGGAAAACAAGGTCCCGGCCAGGCTGGTGACGAAGTTGACCCGGTACTGCAGCTCCTCGGACACGTTCACTCGCCACAGGGCGGCGAGCACCCGCAGCCAGCGTCGGGGGGGCGGTGTCATCCGCCGACGGCTCCGTAACGGCGGGTGCCGCGCGACCAGGCCAGCCGATACGCGAGGTACCACAGCAGCAGCCAGACGCCTTGTCCGGCGAAGCCGCGTGCCAGCTGGGCCGGAGCGGCCGCAGCCCCGGTGAGCACATCCACCGGAAACGCGAGCGTGTAGGGGAACCAGAGGTAGCGGGCGACGCCGACGACGGCGGGCGGCAGGAGGGCTAGCGGGGCGATGCGGCCGGCCAGAAAGAGTGAGATTCCGGCGTGGAGCTGCATCAAGGCGGTGGCGCGTGTCGTCCAGAACGCGGCCAGGCCCGTGGTGTAGCTGATGCAGAACCGCATCGCCGCTGCGAGTATCACCGCCAACAGCGTGAGCGCCCAGCGGCCCGGGTCGAAGGGCAATCGCACCGCCGGCCACAGCGCGGCGAACAGCGCCCAGGCGAGGAGAACGACAGTGCCGCCGCGGATCTTGTAGGCGACGTTGTCGGCAATGGCTTCATGCACGGGATTCATCGGACGCGCGAGCCGGTGGTTCAAGTCACCTTCGCGGATCCACTGATCGAGGTACCACGAATCCCACGCGATCGTGAGCTGGTTCACCAGAGCGAGACCGAAGAAGTAGCGTGCGAAGTCCGCCCGCTCGAATCCGCCGACCTCACCAGCGCCGGCGATCCCCCACCAGATGCCGAGCGCGATCGCGGGCTCCGTCACCCCCCACACCAGCCACAGCGCGATCGCCGCGCGGTACTGTAGGTCCACGAGCCACGCGGCCCGAATCAGCCCTCCATAGCGCCGCACCCACGCGCCCGCGCTCACCGCGCCGCCGCGCCCTCGTCGTCCTCCGTCGCGGCCCCGGCGAATGCCTGACGGATGACCTCCTCCACCGGGGGCTCCTGGATCGCCAGGTCGGCGATCGGGAGTGCCGCGAGCAGGCGCGCGCTGGTGGCCGCCGCCTCCTCCCGCGGAACCTCCAGCACGGCGTTGGGAAAGGCGAAGCTGGTCACCGGGGCGAGCGCGGCGAGCGCCTCGCGTGTGACGCCCGGTCCCAGAACCAGCTCGAGTCGTTTGGTGCGCACGGTGCGGGCGATCAGGGAGTCGAGCGCCCCGTCGTACAGCAGACGGCCACGGTTGATCATGAGTACCCGTGACGCCATGGCGGTGACGTCCTGCATGTAGTGAGACGTGAGCAGCACGGTGGCGCCATGGCGCTCCCGGTACGCGAGCAGGAAGCGGCGGATCGCGTCCTGCGCGGTCACGTCCAGTCCCAGTGTCGGCTCGTCCAGAAAGAGAATGGGCGGACGATGCAGCAACGCGGCAGCGAGCTCGCACTTCATGCGCTCGCCCAACGACAGCTGGCGGACCGGCTTGTCGAGCAGCGCTTCCAGATCCAGCAGCGTGACCAGCTCGTCGAGCCGCTCGCGATATGCCGTCTCCGGTATGTCGTAGATCGCCTGGTTGAGGCGGAACGTCTCTTCGGGCGCGAGGTCCCAGAGCAACTGGCGCCGATTACCGAGCACGAGAGTGATGCGACGCTTGAATGGTGCGCCGCCCGTCCACGGATCGAACCCTGCGACCCGACAGCGCCCCGCCGACGGGTAGAGGAGGCCCGAGAGCATCTTCAGCGTCGTCGTCTTGCCGGCGCCGTTGGGACCGAGAAACGCGACGATCTCCCCAGGCTCGATGGCGAAGCTGACGTCGCGCACCGCGTGCACGTCGCGGTAGCGCGGCGCCACCAGCGCAGCCAGCGCGCTCCGCAGGCCGGGTTCGCGCACCTTGACGCGGAAGGACTTGCTGAGGCCTTCAGTGGAGATCATCGCTTGCGTGGCAGACCGTCTCGCCGCGTCGGGGCGGGCGCGTCGGTCGGGAGTAGCGCGGCGATGGGGCGGCGCAGGTCGTGGTCGATCATGTCGGGGTCCGCAGCGTCCGAAGCTACTGGCGGCGTCCGCGCGGGGCCATGGGCAGGGCGGTGTGGGATGGCACGGGGCGGAGCGCTAGATTGGGCCGATGGCGAAGTCCGAGGGAACGGAGCGGCGCAGAGCCGAGCGGCGTGGCGGTGAGCGTCGCAAGGTGAAGGATCGGCGGTCATGGGTGGAGCGCCGCGACAGTAAGCGCCAGATCTCCGAGGATCGGCGCTCCTTCGCGCCGCGTCGGGCGGGTTTCGACCGCCGATCGGGCGAGGATCGCCGCACCGACTGAATCTCGTTGGGGGGTCGCGGGCGTGATTACCTTGCGTCCGTGGCGTCGTCATCCGTCGCTTCCGTTCCCCCACGACAACTGGTCGCCGCCCATGGATCGCTGGTGGGTGCCCAGATCGTGTTCGGTCTCTTTCCCGTGTTCGGGCAGATCGCGTTCCAGCCGGGAGGTCTGGCGCCACTCGCCGTAGGCGCATGGCGGCTGGGTGCCGGCGCCGCCATCCTCACCGTGCTGGCAGCGCTGATCCACGGCCGGGCCGCCCTGCCGGCCCGGGCGCACGTGCCACGCTTCGTGGCCGCCGCGTTTCTCGGTGTCGCGATCAATCAGGGGCTTTTTCTCGTGGGACTGGCGCGATCGACGCCGATCAACGCCGCCCTCGTCATGTGCCTCATCCCGATCTTCACCTTCGCGCTCGCGGCACTGGTGGGCCAGGAAGAGTACAGCGTCGTCCGACTGGTGGGTGTCATCCTCGCCCTCGCCGGGCTCCTGCCCCTGCTCTTCAGCGAAGGCGTACACACCCTCGGACGGCATGGCGTGGGGAACCTCCTGATGGTCGGCAACTCGCTGTGTTACTCGACGTACCTCATCGTGTCGCGGCCGCTGGCCCGCCGCTACCCCCCGCTCGTGGTGATCACCTGGGCCTACGTGTTGTCGCTGCCGTTTCTGCCGTTCTTCGCGTGGGGGCAGGCGCTCATTCCCTCCCCGCGACACACCGCCGTGTGGGCGTCGCTCGCTTACATCGTGATCTTTCCCACGGTGGTCGCCTACCTGCTCAACATGTACGCCCTGGCCCGCGTCCGGGCCTCCACGACCGCCATGTACATCTATGCGCAACCCCTCGTCGCGGCGCTCGCGAGCTGGCTGGCGTTCGGGGAAACGCCGACGGCCGGCATGTTCCTGGCCACTTGCTCCTTGTTCGTCGGGATCTGGCTCGTCGCGAGGCGGCCGCCGCCGGTGGAGGTGCCAGCCGCGGCGTGAGGCGCCGCACGGCCATTGCGGTGGCCGGTGGGAAGGCATCTAATTGGGATACGGTTTTCCATGTCACACGCGTCGGTCGTGCCGATCGTCGTCTCGGTCGTCGGGCTGCTGCTGGTGGCGGCCGTCGCGGGTATCGGGCTCAAGCGTCTGCGACTGCCCTACACGATCGGACTGGTGGTGGTGGGGATCGTGCTGGGCGTGCTCGCCCAGCACTGGAACGGGCTGTCGGCGCTGCGGGGCATCGAGCTGTCGCCCGAGCTGATCCTGTTCGTCTTCCTGCCCACCCTGATCTTCGAATCCGCTTTCAATCTGGACAGCCGCCTCCTCGCGCGGAATCTGATGCCGGTGCTCGTGCTGGCGGCGCCGGGCTTGGTGGCGGCGATGCTGGTGATCGGCGCGCTGCTTTCCTGGGTCACGCCACTGTCCCTCGGCCCGGCACTGCTGTTCGGGGCGCTCATTTCGGCCACGGATCCGGTGGCCGTGATCGCCCTGTTCAAGGACATCGGAGCGCCCAAGCGACTCACGATTCTGGTCGAGGGAGAGAGTCTGTTCAACGACGCCACCGCGATCGTGGCGTTCCAGCTGGTGCTGGGGGTCCTCGCCGGAGGCATGCTGTCGAGCGGCGCCCTGGCGCGGGGGCTGCTCGACTTCGGGATCGTGTTCGTGGGCGGTTTCGCCGTCGGTGCTGCCATCGGCTACGCCATGGTGCGCTCCATCGCGCTCGCGGAAGACGATCCGCTGATCGAGGTGGCGCTCACCACCGTGGTTGCCTACGCTGCGTTCATCGCGGCGGATCACTACCTGCACGTGTCCGGCGTCATGGCGGTGGTGGGTGCGGGGGCGGTCGTCGGGTCGCTCGGGTCAACCCGATTCGCGCCCGAAGTCCGCGCGTATCTGCATCGCTTCTGGGACTACGCGGCGTTCGTCGCCAACTCACTCATCTTTTTGCTGGTAGGGATGAGCGTGCGCCCGACCACACTCACCGCCGGCATGGGTTTAATCGGGTGGGCGATCCTCGCCGCGCTCATCGCCCGGGGCGTGACGGTGTTCGGCTTCGTGCCGCTGACGGGCCGATTGCGGGGCGCCGAGCCGATCGGGCGCCGTTATCAGGTGGTCCTGTTCTGGGGTGGCCTGCGCGGTGCCGTGGCCCTGGCCCTGGCGTTGAGCCTGCCGGCGGACTTTGCCGCGCGCGAGACGATCATCGCGCTGGCCGTGGGAGTCGTGCTCTTCACGCTGCTCACGGGAGGGCTGACCATGGCGCCACTGATTCGCTGGCTGGGGCTCGATCGCCCGCCCCTGGTCGAGCGGGTGGCGCGGGCGCAGGCCGCGCTCGAAGCGAAGCGGGAGGCGCGTACCAGGGCCCAGCAGCTGCAGTCTGCCGGTCACTTTTCGGCCCGCCTGATCGACGACCTGGGGCGTGAGGCACAGCGCGACGTGGAACTCGCCGAGCGCCAGTTGACGACCGTGCGCGGCGCCTGCGATGCCGAGGAGTTGCGCCGCGTCCTCTGGGCCGAGGCGCTGACGGTGGAGCAGCGAGCGTATCGCGATCAGTTTGCGCACGGCGTGATCTCCGAGCCGGTGCTCCGCGAGCTGGAGTTGGCAGTGGATCTGCAGCGCGACCGTCTCAAGCAGGGCGGCGTTCCGGGAGGGTTGCCTCATGCCGTGCCGCTGGAAGTGCGGATCGCCGCTCGCGGCATGCGGATGCTGGAGTGGGTGATGCCCCGCAGCGCCCCGGTTCGGCGGCACCAGTTGCGGGCCCTCGCGGCCCGCCACGAGCTGGAAAGCGCGGTCGTCGCCGCCAGCCGCCGCGTCGTGGCCGAGGTCGCGCACCTTGCCGAGCTGCTGCACGCGCCGGCCGCGGCAGTGGCCGAGGTGCGCGAGGCCTACGAGGGGCGGGCGGCGTCGTCGATGAAGCGTCTCGATGGCGTGGCGGAGCATTTTCCGGAATTCGTGCAGGCGGTCCAGCGGCAGACGGCGCGGCGCATTCTCCTCGACGGCGAAGCTGATGCCATCGGGCGGATGGCCGCAACCGGTGCGATCCCAGAGCCCGTGGCCCACGCGGCGCGGCGCGAGGTCGAGCGGACTGTGCGCATGCTCGCCCGTCGGCCTGTCCATGCGCTCGAGGCGAGCCCGCGCGAGCTGCTCGCTCGGGTGCCGTTGTTCGCCTCCCTGGGAGATTCCGACCTGGAGAGGATCGCGACGGCGCTGGCCGCCCGCACGGTCCTGGCGGGCACCGTCGTAATCCACCAGGGAGAGCGGGGAAGCTCCCTGTTTCTCGTGGCGCGCGGCGTGGTGGCGGTGCTCGTGTCGCGCGACGGCGGGCCGCCGGTGCGCGTCGCTTCCCTGCACGCGGGTGACTTCTTCGGTGAGATGGCGCTGCTGTCAGCGGCGCCCCGCTCGGCCACGGTCGAGGCGATCACCGACTGCCAGTTGTATGAGTTGTCAAAACGTGCCATCGATGAGATCTGTGCCACGCACCCCGACACCAAGCGCGTTCTCGGCGCCGCCGCGGGAGCCCGGCGCGTCGCGATCGATCACGCGTCCGCATAGCCGGCGCGTGCGCAACCGCAACCCCAATCCCCGAGACCATGCTTCGACCGAGCCTCGCAGTCACCGCTGTCCTGCTCGCCGCCACGACCGCGGCGGGCGCGCAGACGATCCACTACGACGTCCGCTTCCCTAACGCCGCGCACCACGAGACGGAGATCACTCTGACGCTGACCGATCTCCCGCCGGCGCCAGTTGCCCTGCACATGAGTCGCTCATCACCGGGACGGTACGCCCTCCATGAGTTCGCCAAGAACGTGTACGCCCTGCGTGCAGTGGACGGCGCCGGCAGGGCCGTGGCAGTCACGCGGCCCGATCCCTACCAGTGGGACGTCCCCGCGCACGACGGCACGATCACGGTCACGTACACCCTGTTCGCTGACCGCAGCGACGGTACCTATGCGCAGGTGGACGAGACGCATGCGCACCTGAACATGCCAGCCGCGTTTCTCTGGGCGGAGGGTCTCGATACGCTGCCGATCAGCGTCACTTTTCATCCGCCGGATGCGTCGGGCTGGAAGGTCGCCACCCAGCTGTTGCCTGCCGGGCGACCGTTCACCTTCACCGCCCCGAACCTCCAGTATTTCATGGACAGCCCGACCGAGCTGAGCGCGTTCACGCTGCGCGAATGGCCGTTCACGCACAACGGCCGCGATCAGGTCATCCGGCTCGCCGTGCACCATGCAGGTACCGAGGCCGAGGTGGACGCCTACGCGGCGTGGGCGCGGCGGGTGGTGAGCCAGGCGGTCGCGGTATTCGGAGAGCCACCCGCATTCGACGACGGGACCTACACCTTCATCGCCGACTACCTGCCGTGGGCCTCGGGCGACGGGATGGAGCACCGCAACTCCACGATCCTGACTTCATCCAGGTCGTTGCATGACGCCGCACCGGGGCTCATCGGCACGGTGGCGCACGAGTTCTTCCACGCCTGGAACGTGGAGCGGATCCGTCCCCGCTCGCTCGAGCCGTTCGACTTCGAGCGCGTCAACATGTCGGGTGAGCTGTGGTTGGCGGAGGGATTCACGAGCTACTACGACGGTCTGATCCTCATGCGGGCCGGGATCCGTGACCTGGATGGCTTCGCGCAGGATGTGGCCGAGACGCTCAACGGTCTCGTGCTGTCGCCGGGTCGGCGCTTCCACAGCCCGGTGGAAATGAGCCAGCTGGCCCCGTTTGTGGACGCGGCCACGGCTGTGGATCCGACGAATCAGGCCAACACGTTCATCTCTTACTATACGTGGGGAGCGGCCATCGGCCTGGGGCTCGACCTCACGCTGCGCACGCGCTTCGGGACGGACCTGGACGCCTTCATGCGTCTACTGTGGCAGCGATACGGCAAGACCGAGCACGCCTACACCCTCACGGATGTGCAGCGGGCCCTGGCCGACGTGAGTCGCGACTCGACGTTCGCGGCGGATTTCTTCACGCGGTACATCCGCGGGCGCGAGCTCATCGATTACGAGTCGCTGCTGGCATCTGCCGGGCTGCTGCTGCGGCCCGTCGCGCCCGAGCGCGCCTTTCTAGGGCTGGTCAACCTCGACTACGGTGCCGAGGGCGCCACGATCGCCTCGGCGACACGCATCGGGTCGCCACTGTACGACGCCGGGCTCGATCGGGGCGACATCATCGCGAGCATCGGCGGCAGGGCGCTGCGCGGCGATGCCGACTGGCAGGCGATCAAGGCGGCCCACCACCCGGGCGACACCGTGGCCGTGGAGTTCGTCTCGCACGGCATGCGGCGCACCGCGCGCCTCACCTTGGCCGCCGATCCCCGACTCGAGCTCGTGTCGTTCGAGGCGGCAGGTCGCGCGCTGACGCCGGCGATGCGGACCCTCCGCTCGGCCTGGCTGGACGCGCGGTGAGATCAGCCTGAGCGCTCTCCGTGGGGTTGCACGCCGCCGACACCGGCGTTCAACCCCACGGCGAGCACGACGGCGATCACTACGGGGTTGGTGATTACTAGACGCGCCAGTACCGGGACCCCGGCCAGCCACGCTCCCCCGAGGACGAGGCGCACGGCAACGGGGAGCCCGACGGCGAGCACCAGCGTCGTGCCCACGATGAGGTCGTCGGCGGGGCGTGCGCGTCCCGCGGCGATCAGTCGCAGACCCGAGAGCACGATCGAGCCGCACACGACGATGAACACCCCGCCGAGGACCGAACGCGGCAGGGCGACCAGCAATGCGCCGAACTTGGGACTGAGGCCGTACAGCAGGAGAATCACGGCCGCCCCCTGGACGACGAAGCGGCTGGCGATGCGCGTCGTCGCGATGATGCCGATGTTCTGCGTGTAGCTCGTGACGGGCAGGCCCCCGAGCGCGGTTGCCAGCACGCAGCCGATTCCCTCGGCGGTGATGCCGCGGTTCATGTGACGCGCGGTGTAGCGCTCGCCGGCGACGGCACAGGTGGCGGCGTAGTCGCCCACCGATTCCACCATCGAGCCGACGTAGCCCGCCAGCGCGGCGAGGATCGCCGCCGGCACGAAGGTCCAGCCGAAGCCCGGACCGCCGAAAGGGAACAGTCGGGGCCACGCGATCCACGGCTTGTCCGCCACGAGGTCCCACGCGACTTCGCCCAGCAGACTCCCGAGTCCCAACCCGACCGCCCAGATGCTGAAGAACACCGCGCCGCGGGCGACGATCCCGCAGCCGCGGAGTCGCAGCACGGCGATCAGTGCGATCACCACCGCAGCCAGCACGAAGTTGAGGGCGCGCCCGTCCCCCACGGCGAGGCGGACAGCGACCTGGCCCAGGGCGAGTCCAATGGCGGTGATGACCACGCCGGCAACCGTGGGCGGAAAGAACCGGCGCAGGGTGCCGATGATGCGGGATGCGCCCAGGAGGGCTTCGACCACGCCGCCGACGAACGCCGCTCCCCACATCGCCGCGGCGCCGAGCTGCGCCGCCATCGGGGCCAGCGTGCCCGTGATCGTCGCCGACGGGCCCTGGATCAGCGGCAGACGGTTGCCGACGGTGGTTTGCACCAGCGTGGCGATGCCCATCCCGATGAGGCAGAAGTTGATGAACGCCGCCGTCCCCGAGGCAGTCATGCCGATGGCTTCGGCAACGGCGAGCGGCAGCACGAACGGCGAGATGTCGACCAGGGTGTGCTGCCATGCGTACAGGGCAGTTTCCCACCAGCGTGCCGGGCGCTCGTCGATTCCGTACACCGGCGCGGTCGCCGACGTCGCCGTCGCCCAATCGTCAGCGTCGCGCTCGGGGATAGCGGTCATGTGGAGAAGGCTCCGCGGCGGTGCATGGCGACCATCGGGGCGAATCTACCTCACCGCGTGAAGGTCTCCAGGCAGGGCATCCGCGACAGCGGGCCCGTGCCGCACCAGACCCGGGAGCGATTCGCGCCTCGCGCGGGACCCCGGGGGCCCGCATCTTGGTGCCGATGCCCGCTATTCCTGAGCGCCTGGCCGCCGCGCTGGCCGATCGCTACCGGATCGAGCGACCGCTCGGTGAGGGTGGCATGGCCACCGTCTATCTCGCCGAGGATGTGAAGCATCACCGCAGGGTCGCCCTCAAGGTCCTGCGGCCGGAGCTGGCTGCGGCCCTCGGCCCGGAGCGCTTCCTGCGCGAGATCGAGATCGCGGCCGCGCTGCATCATCCACACATCCTGGCGCTGTACGATAGCGGGCGGACCGCCGTGTCATCGTCCGCCGCTTCACCAACCGCTGCGTCTCCGACCGCCGACTTCCTCTACTACGTCATGCCCTTCGTGGAAGGCGAGTCCCTGCGCGATCGCTTGGAGCGCGAGAAGCAGCTGCCCCTGGAAGAGGCGCTGCAGATCGCCGAGCAGGTGGCCGACGCACTGAGCTACGCCCACAGCCGTGGGGTGGTGCACCGGGACATCAAGCCGGAAAACATCCTGCTCGAATCAGGTCACGCGATCGTCGCGGACTTCGGCATAGCCCGGGCGATTTCGGCGGCCGGTGGGGACCGGTTGACGCAGACGGGCATGAGTGTTGGCACGCCGGCATACATGAGCCCGGAGCAGGCGGCCGGGAGCGACGAGGTGGATGGGCGCAGCGACCTCTACTCTCTGGGCTGTGTGCTGTACGAGATGCTGGCGGGGGCGCCGCCGTTCACCGGCCCCACCGTCGAGAGCGTGGTCCATCAGCACCTGACGGCTGAGCCGCGGCCGATCGTCCAGCTGCGGCCGGCGGTGCCGGCCGAGGTCGTCGACATGTTGCAGCGCGCCCTGGCCAAGACTCCGGCCGACCGGTTCAGTCCGGCGGCCGTGTTCGCCCAGGCGTTGCGGGGCACAGCCCGCGCGTCGGCGAGTCGCACCACGGCACCGGCGCGCCCGGCCGGGCGCTTGGTGGCGTTCGCCGGTGCGGTAGGTGCTGTCGCGGTGGCGGCTGTGCTGGTCGCCACCCGGCCGTGGCAGCCTGCGACGACCGGCGAGCGCGACCGCTCGATCGCGGTACTGCCATTCGAAAACCTCAGCGGCGATGAAGAGAACGCGTTCTTCGCGGCGGGAGTGCACGAGGACATCCTCACGTACCTCGCCAAGGTGCGGGACGTGCGCGTGATCTCACGCTCCTCGGTGATGCAGTACGCCGATCGTCGCGTGTCGGTGCGCGAGGTAGCACGCGACCTGGGCGTGGCTCACGTCATGGAAGGGAGCATCCGGCGGGCGGGAAGCCGGGTCCGCGTCACGGCACAGCTGATCGACGCGCGCACCGACGAGCATCTCTGGGCCGAGAACTTCGACGGCGAGCTGTCGGACGTGTTCGCGATCCAGACGACGATTGCGCAGGCGATCGTGAAGGCGCTCGAGGCGCAGCTCTCGCCGGAAGAGCAGCAGCGCCTGGCCGAGCGGCCGACGTCGAGCGTCGAAGCCTACGACCTCTTTCTCAAGGCCCGGGACGTGGGGAACAGGGCCGGGATCTCGCTCGAGTCGGACCTCGAGGTCGAGCGGCTGCTCGAGCAGGCGATCGCCGCGGACCCCGGCTTCGCCTTGGCGCACGCCATGCTCGGCGAGGCACGCACGCAGGCCTACTGGTTCTCGGCCGACCGCACGCCCGAGCGGCTCGCCGCCGCAAAGACCGCCATCGATCGCGCGTTTCAGCTGAATCCGGGCCTGCCCGAGGCCCATCTCGCGCTCGCGGGCTACTACTATCGCGGGTTCTATGATTATACCCGCGCCCTGGAGCAGCTCGAGATCGCGCGCCGGGGCTTTCCGGGCAGCACGGACGTGCTTCACCTGCTGGGCCTCACGCTGCGACGCCTGGGGCGGTGGAGCGAGTCGGTGGACGCCTTCGAGGAAGCCGCGCAGCTCGATCCCGCGAATCTCGGGAGCAAAGGGGAGGCGTTCGGGACCGCCATCGACGCGCGCGAGTGGGACCGGGCTCGGGCGATCTCCGAGCGGCTCGCCGCGGAGCACCCCCGGAACGGGACGTTCGCCGCGTATCGCGCGTCGCTGCTGCTGCAGCGCTACGGGGACACGGCCGGCGCGCGTCTTCAGTTCGCGCAGGCCGACGAGGCCGACGAGTGGACCTACGGATACTGGAAGTTCACCTCGGAGTTGTTCAGTCGGGACTTCGTTGCCGCGGCTGTCACGGCGCGCCGCTACGCCCGGCATTTCGACTCCGCCGCTCCCGGGTGGTCGGATGTCGATCTGGCCCAGGCCCTGCTGGCGGGGGGGGATAGCGCGGGGGGGCGCACGGCGCTCACCCGCGCGGTGCAGCGTCTCGAAGCGGAGCGCCGCAAGCCGTATGCGGCGAACTACGTTTGGCCTCACGTCGTCGCCGGATTGGCCTACGCGACGGCCGGGGACGGCCCCCGAGCGCGGCAAGCATGCGCGCGCCGGCTCGCCATCCTGCCCGAATCGAAGGACAAGGTCCACGGTGTCGCTACCTCAGCCGAGTGTGTCTGGGTGCTCGCCATGGTGGGCGACGTGGACAGCGCGCTGGTCGAGATCGAGCGTTTGCTGCGCACGCCGAACGGCCTCACCCGGTGGGAGCTGGCGCTCGACCCGCGCTGGGATTTCCTGCGCAACGATCCCCGCTTTCGGGCGCTGGCTACGCCGCCTCAGGAGTGAGCACCGAGTCCGACCGTGGGCCCGCGCTCGTTTCCCGGGCGGCTTCGTTCGCCGGCCGGACGGCGATCGTCGCGCCGGAGGGCCGCTACACCTA